>JAAHGS010000028.1 GCA_010692645.1 Symploca sp. SIO2E9 | reverse complement strand
TGAAAAAAACCAAGTCGCCCGCACTCAAGCAGTGTCCTCAGCGGCGTGGAGTCTGCACCAGAGTGTACACAACAACGCCCAAAAAACCCAATTCAGCTTTGCGGAAAGTGGCGAGGGTTCGCCTGACTTCTGGTTTTGAAGTAACATCTTATATTCCAGGTATTGGTCACAACCTGCAAGAACATTCTGTAGTAATGATCAGGGGAGGTCGTGTCAAGGACTTGCCTGGAGTTAGGTATCACATTATTCGAGGAACGCTAGATACTGCTGGCGTTAAAGATCGTAGCCAGAGTCGTTCTAAGTACGGAACCAAGCGTCCTAAGAAAGCTTAAGGTCAGTTTTCTAGCTCAATTTGTAGATGTGGCTGCATCGGCGAATGAGAAAGGAAGCTCAGGCGATAACTAAGCTTGGCTTTGAGTACTTGACGTTACTAATCTGACATTTTTCCTGTTCAAGGAAACTAAAATTGAGTTGGGGACTTTACCCAAATAGCTAATAATTGATCAAGCTGCCTAAAAAGTAGCAAATCCATGTATAGGATTTCAAAAAAAAGAGGCACTTAGCAACTAAGTCGCCTCGTATCGTGAGCAGCGTTGCGCAGGGGCGTTTTTAATCCCCGGAGTAACATCGGCTTAGAATCTCGGTTTTTCAAAACCGGGAGATGTCAAATCCATCCTTTATCTTTACTTTAAGGCTCAAAATGTCTCGTCGCGGAGTTATCAAGAAGCGCCCTATTCCACCTGACCCAGTTTACAATAGCCGCCTAATTAGCATGATGGGGCGTCGTTTAATGCGTCACGGGAAGAAATCTCTTGCCCATCGGATTATCTACGATGCCATGAAAATCATTGAGGAGCGAACAGGAGGCGATCCTGTAGAAACCTTTGAAAAGGCAGTGCGAAATGTTACGCCCTTGGTAGAGGTTAAAGCTAGGCGCGTCGGTGGTGCTACTTACCAGGTTCCAATGGAAGTCAGATCTGACAGAGGAACAACTCTGGCACTCCGTTGGCTAATACAATTTTCAAGGTCAAGAGCTGGTAAGACAATGTCTAGCAGATTGGCAAATGAACTCATGGACGCTGCTAACGAAACTGGAAATGCCATTCGTAAGCGTGAAGAAACCCATCGCATGGCAGATGCTAATAAGGCTTTTGCCCACTACCGCTACTAAAGTAATCTAACAGCTTAAATGTAGCAAGCTAGTCTTGATTGATAGCAGTTTTTGTCTTGGTGAAGTACACTAGTGCTGGTTTTGAGGTTTCCCAGCAGGACTTATGGCGCATTTCACTCCCATTGCCAACTGCTGGATCAGGCTCTAATCAACAAATGCCTAAAAACTTAAACAAAGTATAGAATTGTAAACAGATATCAATGAGCACAAACGGTGGCAGCAGAGGAAGGAGGTAGCTGTGGCACGAACCATCCCGCTTGAGAAAATACGTAATATAGGGATTGCCGCACACATCGATGCGGGCAAGACAACAACGACCGAGCGAATCCTATTCTACTCAGGGATTGTACATAAAATTGGTGAGGTCCACGACGGTACAGCCGTAACTGACTGGATGGCACAGGAGCGGGAGCGGGGAATTACCATCACTGCCGCTGCCATTAGTACGAGCTGGAAAGAACACAGAATCAACATTATCGATACACCGGGTCACGTTGACTTCACGATTGAAGTTGAACGCTCGATGCGGGTGCTTGATGGTGTAATTGCCGTGTTTTGCTCAGTAGGTGGCGTTCAGCCTCAATCTGAGACAGTGTGGCGACAGGCAGACCGTTATAAGGTGCCCAGAATTGCGTTTGTCAATAAGATGGATCGCACTGGTGCTAATTTCTTCAAGGTATACGAGCAACTTCGAGACCGCCTCAGGGCAAATGCCGTTCCCATCCAAATCCCCATAGGCAGTGAAAGTGACTTTCGGGGGATTGTAGATTTGGTGCGGATGAGAGCAAAACTCTACACCAATGACCTGGGAACAGATATTGAAGATGTAGAAATTCCAGAAGAGGTTAGAGAACAAGCCGAGGAGTACCGTGCCAAGCTAGTGGAGTCTGTTGCTGAAACCGATGAAGCTTTAATTGCCAAGTATCTTGAAGGTGAAGAACTCACCGAAGAGGAAATTCGGGCGGCGCTGCGCAAAGGAACGATTGAAGGCACAATTATGCCCACGCTTTGCGGCTCCGCCTTTAAAAATAAAGGTGTGCAACTGCTGCTTGATACCGTTGTTGATTACTTACCATCTCCGATTGATATTCCTCCCATTCAGGGGACGCTGACAGATGGCACAGTGGCAGTTAGACCAGCTGATGACAATGCTCCGATGTCAGCCCTTGCCTTCAAGATCATGTCTGATCCCTATGGTCGCTTGACCTTTATGCGCGTCTATTCGGGAGTGCTAACTAAGGGTAGCTACATCCTTAACTCAACTAAGGATAAGAAGGAGAGGATCTCGCGCTTAATCATCTTAAAGGCAAATGACCGGATCGAGGTAGATCAGCTGCGCGCTGGAGATCTAGGAGCTGCTATTGGTCTCAAGGATACAATCACTGGGGACACTATCTGTGACGAAGATAATCCGATCATTCTGGAATCCCTGTTCATTCCAGAGCCAGTGATCTCAGTGGCAGTGGAACCGAAAACTAAGCAGGACATGGAGAAGCTATCCAAAGCCCTCCAAGCCTTATCAGAAGAGGATCCAACCTTCCGCGTCAGTATTGACCAAGAAACTAACCAAACCGTGATTGCGGGCATGGGTGAGCTGCACCTGGAAATTCTAGTAGACCGGATGCTACGAGAATTCAAGGTAGAAGCTAATGTCGGTGCACCACAGGTTGCTTACCGCGAGACGGTTCGCAAGCCAGTTAAGACTGAAGGCAAGTTTATTCGCCAAAGTGGTGGTAAGGGTCAATACGGTCACGTAGTTGTTGAGTTAGAGCCAGGAGAACCAGGAACAGGTTTTGAATTTGTTTCTAAAATCGTTGGTGGTTCCATACCGAAAGAGTATATATCTCCTGCTGAGCAAGGTATGAAAGAAGCCTGCGAATCCGGTATCCTAGCTGGATATCCTGTTATTGATCTCAAAATTACCTTAGTTGATGGGTCTTTCCACGAGGTAGACTCTTCAGAAATGGCATTTAAGATTGCCGGATCAATGGCAGTTAAAAATGCCGTGCTGAAGGCTTCACCAGTACTCTTAGAGCCGATGATGAAAGTTGAGGTAGAAGTTCCTGAAGACTTCCTCGGGGATGTCATGGGGGACCTCAACTCTCGCCGTGGTCAAATCGAAGGTATGGGCTCTGAGGACACCATCGCCAAAGTCTCAGCTAAAGTTCCACTAGCAGAGATGTTTGGCTATGCTACGGATATAAGGTCCAAGACTCAGGGTCGAGGTATTTTCTCAATGGAGTTTAGCAACTACGATGAGGTACCTCGCAACGTGGCTGAAGCCATCATCGCTAAGAGTAAAGGGAACGCATAACTAGGAAAAGGAAAACGTAATTAATGGCACGCGCAAAGTTCGAACGGAATAAACCCCACGTCAACATTGGTACGATTGGTCACGTAGACCACGGCAAAACTACGCTTACCGCCGCGATCACGATGACCCTGGCGGCGGCTGGTCAAGCGCAGGTCAAGAAATACGACGAAATTGATGCGGCACCAGAGGAAAAGGCGCGGGGAATTACCATCAACACCGCCCACGTAGAATATGAAACCGCAGAGCGTCACTACGCTCACGTGGATTGCCCAGGGCACGCTGACTACGTCAAGAATATGATCACTGGTGCCGCTCAAATGGATGGTGCCATCCTGGTGGTATCGGCGGCTGATGGTCCAATGCCCCAAACTAGGGAACACATCCTGCTAGCCAAGCAGGTAGGCGTTCCTAACTTGGTTGTCTTCTTGAACAAGCAAGACCAGGTGGACGATGAAGAGCTGATGGAACTGGTGGAACTCGAAGTCCGGGACCTCCTCAGCAGTTATGAATTTGATGGTGATAATATCCCCATCGTTGCTGGTTCGGCTTTGCAGGCAGTAGAAAAAATGACCAGTGACCCCTCCACCGCCAAGGGCGACGATGACTGGGTTGATAAAATCTATGCCTTGATGGATGAGGTTGATGCCTTCATCCCTACACCAGAGCGGGATGTTGATAAGCCCTTCCTGATGGCAGTTGAAGACGTATTCACGATTACTGGTCGTGGTACTGTGGCAACCGGTCGGATTGAGCGGGGTAAAGTCAAGATTGGCGATGAAGTTGAACTGGTGGGAATCAGGGAAACTCGTAAAACCACTGTCACTGGCATTGAGATGTTCAAAAAGAGTCTCGATGAAGGGATGGCAGGTGACAACGCTGGGATCCTGCTCCGAGGCATGCAGAAGACAGATGTTGAGAGGGGAATGGTAATTGCTAAACCTGGCTCGATTACCCCTCACACCAAGTTTGAGTCTGAGGTGTATGTTTTGAAGAAGGAAGAAGGCGGACGCCACACTCCTTTCTTCTCAGGCTATCGCCCTCAATTCTACGTGCGTACTACAGATGTGACAGGTACAATTGACCAATTTACTGCTGATGATGGTAGTTCTGCAGAGATGGTGATGCCTGGAGACCGTATTAAAATGACGGTTACCCTCATCAATGCTATTGCCATTGAGCAAGGTATGCGTTTTGCTATCCGCGAAGGTGGTCGTACCATTGGTGCTGGTGTCGTAGCCAAAATTTTAGAGTAGCCTCCCTACTGCTGAATAAGGAGCAGAAAGGCTTGTACTTTTCTGCTCCTTGCTCATCAAATTTGGCAAAAAAAACATCTGTCACAATCTTCTACAGTTCCAAGCTGTGTTCAGAGAGATTAGCAGTATAAGTTGCACCTTATTTTAGGGGCAGCAGTTGATTTTAGAACCTTGACAACTAAACAATGGCAACTATTCAGCAGCAAAAAATCCGCATTCGTCTTAAAGCCTTTGATCGGCGACTGCTAGATACATCTTGCGAGAAGATTGTGGATACAGCTAATCGGACAAATGCG
This sequence comes from Symploca sp. SIO2E9, assembly GCA_010692645.1. Taxonomy (GTDB): domain Bacteria; phylum Cyanobacteriota; class Cyanobacteriia; order Cyanobacteriales; family Coleofasciculaceae; genus SIO3C6. The sequence goes on along the minus strand of JAAHGS010000028.1, from coordinate 56,771 downwards.
ATCGCTATTGGTCCAATTCCTTTACCAACGAGGCGTCGAATTTACTGTATTTTAAGATCACCCCACGTTGACAAAGATTCCCGTGAGCACTTTGAGACGCGAACACATCGGCGTATCATTGATATTTATCAGCCTTCTTCTAAAACCATCGATGCCTTGATGAAACTTGACTTGCCTGCAGGTGTTGATATCGAAGTCAAACTTTGACCAACCTATAAATCTGCACTTACTTGAGTGGCTTTAACGGGTTTTTCTAGTCTAAGTCTCAAGAGAAATCCGTTAAAGTAGTTAAAGAAGCGCAGTTACCTTTTTCACCAAGGCACAATGGCATCCTCTTCCTCAATTGCTGTCAGAGAACTCCCTTTGTTTCCACTGCCAGAAATAGTTCTATTTCCAGGGCGTCCTCTCCCCCTACGCATCTTTGAATTTCGCTACAGAATCATGATGAATACGATTTTGGCTGGCGATCGTCGATTCGGAGTGTTAATGTGGGACCGTCTCAACAATCAACCTGCTAGCGTTGGTTGCTGTGCTGAAATTGTTCACTTCCAACGGCTTCCAGATGACCGCATGAAAGTTTTTACCGTGGGGCAACAGCGATTTCGAGTTTTGGAGCAAGTAAGGGAAAAGCCATATCGCATTGGATTAGTAGAATGGATTGAAGACCAACCACCAGAAAGAGACCTCAGGGAAATTACCACCTCTGTTGAACAATTGCTGCGGGATGTTGTCCGTCTTTCTGCTAAATTGACAAATCAAAAAATCGAGCTACCAGAAGATTTACCAGATCTACCGATTGAGTTATCTTACTGGGTTGCTAGTAACCTTTACGGGGTCTCATCAGAACAACAGGGACTCTTAGAAATGCAGAATACGGCAATGCGCCTGGAACGCGAAGCAGAAATTCTGACCTCAACTCGCAATCATTTAGCTGCACGCACAGTTCTCAAAGATACCTTGAATTAGGCTTCTGAAGCGCTAAGCTGTCACCGTTTTAACTTGCATCTTTAAGATATAGCAACAGACATGTCAGTTAGGACATCCTATTTTGATTCCAAGGGAACAGGGAAAAGGGAACAAAAAAGTGTCCTAACAGCTGTGAAGACTGCTATACAAGGGTAGGTGGGGAGACAAGGAGAAATTGTTCTTTTGCGCTGACCTTATATAATTGCTTTGTCAAAAAACTGAAAAAATCGCACTTCATTCTAGTGAAAACTGCTATAAGTCGATGTGATAAAGGTTGCTAGGGCTCTTTAATCATCAAAAACTTCTGGTGAATCAATTGGCAAGACACTATAGCTGCCAAAAACTTTGAGAATTTCTGAATACGAGGCTAATTCTGAAAGAGCTGCTTGTACTGATGCCTTAGAGGCATGGGCCTCTAAATCGATAAAGAAAAGGTATTCACCTAACGAGCGCTTAGTAGGGCGAGACTCGATACGGCTTAAGTTAATTCCTCTGGCAGCAAATACTTGCAGAGGCTTGACTAGAACTCCAGGAACATTGGCAGCAAGACTAAAAGCAACTGAAGTATGACTGCCGATTTTAGCTGGTTGTAGACCGAGCACCCAGAATTTTGTACAATTTTCTGGATGGTCATTAATGCCAGAGGCAAGTATCGGTAATTTATAAAGCTGCGCCGCCCTGTGGGAGGCAATTGCCCCTAAACTAAGGTCTTGATCCAGATGCTTTAGTGCTTCAGTAGTCGAGTTTGTCGGAATTAGTTGCACTGATGGTAAAAATCTCTCTAGCCAACCCTGACACTGCGCTAAAGCCTGAGGATGTGAGCAAATTGTTTTAATTGCTGCTAAAGTTGAGGATCTTGAGAGTAAAGCATGCTTGACTGGTAAAACCAGAGCTTTTTGAATTTTTAGCTGGTCTAATTGCCAGAGTAAGTCAAGTGTAACTGTAACACTACCTTCAATGGAATTTTCAACAGGGACAACTGCTAAATTAGCTTTTCCTTGTACTACTGAACTTAAGGTTTGAGCAATGCTGGGATAAGGGCATAATGGAGAACTAAAACCTTTGTCTATGGCAAGAGTTCCCACATAAGCCAAAGCAGCAGCTTCTGTATAAGTTCCAGGCGGTCCTAAATAGGCAATAGAGACTGACATAAAGTAAACTACATTAGGCAAACATGCTTTTAATCTTTACTTAACAATGGAGGTTTTGACACCCCCATCCATCTTAGGAAATCAGCTTTTAGGCTGCACTCACAAGAGAGAGTGTTTTTCTGTGCAAGATGTAGCATTTAGTTAAGAAATGTTAATTTGGTTTGCTTGTGGTTAAGAATTTTCCTCTTCTATGTATAGCCAGTTTGTCGCATCCCAGTCTCTAGAAATTGATGTGCCGGAACAAGAAGTTCCAATTGAACACTATTTGCGCCAACCGCAACACCTAGTGCGAGCGATCGCTGATCCCACTTTAATTAAGCAAATTAGTCCAGAATGTTTCCGCATCAAAATGCGTCCGTTGCATTTTATGTCTCTAAATTTTCAGCCTATGGTAGACTTAAAAATCTGGGCAGATTCTGAAAGCACGGTTCATCTGAGATCTGTTGGCTGTGAAATTTTAGGACTTGACTACATCAATCAACGTTTTGCGCTAGATTTGAAGGGGAAACTTCATCCCAAGCAGGTTCACAATTATACCCTGCTCAAGGGAACAGCAGATTTAAAAGTTAGTGTCAATGTACCTTTTCCCCTCTCACTAACTCCCCAGCCAATTTTAGAAACTACTGGTAATGGTCTGCTCAAAAGCGTTTTGGTAAGAATTAAGCAGAAGTTAATGCACCAGTTATTGCTGGACTATCTTCAATGGGCTAACAATGACAAGTATACAAACGTTTACATCCAAGCACAAACAGTTAAAGACTGGCAGATTGAAAGTTAATAGGACTTACGCACCAGCTCCATAGGTAGTGTAGATACCTTTGTTACCCACCCTATAGATAGCGTTTTATCTAGTAGACATCTCCAGAAACCTCGATTTGGTAACGGTAGCATAAGGGTTCTAGCATAATTATTGGAAATGTCTAGTCATCTGCCTAAGTCCTGGTTAAAACTTTACCCGACAGGGACTAAAGGATATTCTGTGCTGACGAGTAGGTCCTAGTTGTTGCAGTGCTAAGCGGTGTCGCTTAGTCCCGTAGCCCTTATTTGCAGCCAAATCATAATCTGGGTATTTGGCTGCCAAACGAATTACTAACTCATCGCGCCAAACCTTAGCAACAACACTGGCGGCAGCAATGACAGGTGAGTGTTCGTCCCCCTTCACCATCGATAGTTGTGGTATCGGTAAGTCAGGCAGAGATTGTTGCCCATCCACTAGACAAAGATCCGGCTGCACCTTCAGCTTGAGAACAGCTCGTTTCATGGCTAAAAGTGATGCTTGCAGGATATTGAGCTGATCTATTTCATGACTGGTGGCATAGCCAATTCTCCAATCTATTGCCCTCTGTTGGATTTCTTTAGTCAGTCTTAGGCGTCGAAGAGGAGTCAACTGCTTACTATCTTTGAGACCTTTAGCTGCTAATTGCAGCAGAGCTGTTGCTGGTAGAATAACAGCCGCTGCCACTACAGGTCCAAATAAAGCACCCCTCCCTACTTCATCTACACCTACAACTAATCTGGGAGTACCAGATTGATCTGAAAGCTCATACAAGATGAACTGCTCCAACTTACTCCGCTCCGCTTTGTTGAAGTGGTCGTTTTTTCCTTGTTCAACAAAAGGTAGATTGATCTTGGCTTTGAACGCTTGTTATTGCCTAACTCTTGTTATTGCCTAACTATCGATTGCCGAAGAGCGGCGGCGACGGCGGCGCACTAAAGGGCGGCTGCTGTCTGATTCACTAGGGGATATTGAGTCGGTTGGTATTTCTTCTGTTGTCGGTATTTCTACAGAGGAACTTAGGAACAACTGTTGTGAGGTTTCTCTTTGATCTGGCTCCTGTAGAGACTCAACCTCTGGCATCTCTAGAACCGATGGTTGTGGTGAGATCTCACTTGAGCTTTCCATTTGCTCAGCTTCTCCCGGCAGTACCACAGAGATAATTGCTGACTTGGGATGTTTAATGTCCCGATTTAACTTCTTGAGAGGAGAAATCCCCATCAGAGCATAGACATCCTGTTCCTCTGGGGTCATCTCGACTACAATTTTCTCTAGCGCTTCCGTCTCTTTAGACTTAACTAAGGGTTTTCCCTCTAGTTCTCCTGTCTCAGATATCTCATCCTCTAACGATAGATCTGATGACCTTTGAGAAACAAGAGTGGGACGAGAACTACTCTTCAAAGCCAACTCATCCTTTACCACTGGTTCGTCAATTCGACGTCGGCGACGTCGGCGATTACTACCATTAGCTATCCCCTGCTCCTGATAGCTTGGATGATTGACAAGCTCTAGTTCGTCAGTGTAGCTGAAGGGGGCAAAATCTACAGGTTCTGGGACATCCGGCACCCGAGATTCCTTCAAGGTAAGTGAGGCCGCGGGCTCACTTATCTCCTTGGCAGGACTTTCAGGTTCGCCTGGTAGACGGACGACATGTCCCAAACCACCACAGGTGGGGCAGCTTTGCCCAAACAATTCGTAGATATTTTGACCCTGACGCTTACGGGTTAACTCCACTAAGCCTAGTTCTGAAAGCTGTGCAATCTGAGGTCGAGCTTTGTCCTCTTTCAAGACTTTATTGAAGTTTTCGAGTACCTGCAATTGGTCTCGACGTGAATCCATATCGATAAAGTCAACCACAATCACCCCCGCAATATTGCGCAGTCGTAACTGGCGAGCGATTTCTGTTGCTGCTTCACAGTTTGTCCACAAAACAGTTTCTCGGGATGTTGCCGAGCGCGTAAAGGAGCCAGAGTTGACATCAATCACAGTTAGAGCTTCGGTGGGTTCGATGATGATATAACCACCAGAAGGCAGATCAACTCTCGGTTTGAGTGCCTCTCTAATCGCCGCATTGACCCGGAAGTAATCTAGAATTGGCAGACGATCACGATGATGGTCGATTAATACACCCTCAGGTGTGCGCCCTCCACTCCAGCTGAGTAAATGTTGTTTGACCCGCTTCACCCCTGTGTGAGAATCGACCACAATCCGGTTAACATCTGCCGTGTACATATCCCGGAGGACACGCTGAATAAAGTCATCATCGCGGTTAAGTAGTGCTGGAGCTCTGGTACTGGTTGCTTCCTGCTGGATAGCTTCCCATTGTTTTTGCAACGACTCCAAATCTTCGATAATCGCTTCTTCTGATTTGCCCTCAGCTTCTGTGCGTACCAGCAATCCCATACCAGCGGGTTTGATTAGTATAGCTAAGGCTCTGAGGCGGTTACGCTCATTTTCACTCCTAATCCGCCGCGATAAATTCACACCCCGCCCGTAAGGCATCATCACTAGATAGCGACCTGGAGAACTGATGTTACCTGTGAGCCGGGGACCTTTGTTCCCCGTAGGCTCTTTCATCACCTGCACCAGTACTTTTTGCTGGGGAGCTAGAAGCTCAGTAATTGCACCAGCTCTGCGTTTGAGCCTTAGCGGACCTAGATCAGTGACGTGAATAAAGCCATTACGCTCAGCATCTCCGATGTTGACAAAAGCCGCATCTATCCCCGGCAAAACATTTTCGACAACGCCTAGATAAATATCACCGACTTGGTGGTTGCCAGTAGCAACCACCAGTTCTTGAATTTGATCTTCCCAAAATACGGCAGCAAGCCGATGTTGCTCCGCAATAATAATTTGTTTTGGCATTCAATTTCCTCAAAAACTGGCAGCACACTCAAATCTAATGAGGCTGTCTTTGCCTCTTGATGGAGGCTGCTCAAGATAAGTGTGTAAGCGAAAATTCTGACTTCACTGCTGAAAATATCGAAACTCTATTGACCTGGAAGTGACTCAATTTAGCTGCAACTCCCCTCAGTTAAATTCCTGACAATACCATTGGTCGCAAACGCCATGCCTTGACAAAACTGTTGATTAACCCTCACTTAGGTCTTAAATTCTGATTTTGGGTTGTTAAAAACCCTCCTTAACCATTTATTAACCTGTGCCCCATCCTATTTGCTCCTTGGCAAGAGTTTCTACTAAACTCAAGCCATCCCTTATTTAAGGCAAAGGTTTGGGAGTTGAAAGCACTCCTCCTTGTTTAGGAACCCAGCCTTGGAAATCCCCACCAGAGGCTAGCAAATAATTAGCTGGTCTCTTGAAAATCCATCCCCTTCCCAGGAAGTGGGCTGTTTTCCCGTTTTCCGTAACGCGTGAGTAGAAAGTTTTGAAGAGCAAATCAAATATGTGCAGCATTTATTGCTAGTTTACAAGAGGGAAACCCCATCGACTTCTATTAGCAACTGCTCCCATGATGATGTATTATACAGCGCTCTTAACTCTTATACTAAACCAATCTGGCAGACAGCTACTCTCAACGGATTCAAAAACTCTCTAAAGACGCACTGAAGCTGCAATAGCTTGGATTGCTTTTGACTGTTCATCTAACCTTGAGATTAGCACTTTTAGAAACTGCAGCTTGAGATTGTCGCAGAGACTCAATGGCGGAGATTGTATGCTGAGCTACCTGCTCAATTTCAGCAGTTGAGTTGAAGCGTCCGATACCAAACCGCACCGAAGCATATGCTAACATTTCTGATTGCCCTAGTGCCAAGAGAACATGGGAAGGAGCGACATTTCCCGACGAGCAAGCAGAGCCAGAAGAAACAGCTGCTGTAGACTGTAGTCCTAAGAGCAAGGCTGAGCCATCAACGCCTTCAACACTAATGTTAAGGTTTCCTGGCAGCCGCTGAGTTGGATGACCATTGAGATGAATATTTTCTAGCTTACACAGGGCGTGCCACAGGTAATCCCGCAGTTGCAGTAGGCGTTGAGATTCAGATTTTAGTTCTTCTAAAGCCAATTCTACTGCCTTAGCAAACCCAACAATTTGAGGTATAGGCAGAGTACCAGAACGAATTCCTCGCTCCTGCCCACCACCTTGTATCTGGGGTGCGACGCGTACTCTGGGGTTTCGCCGCCTCATGTAGAGCGCCCCGATGCCCTTAGGACCATAAATTTTATGAGCTGTTAGGGACATCAGGTCAATTTTCATCTCCTCTACATCTAGAAGAATTTTGCCAATCCCTTGGGCAGCATCAGTGTGGAACAGTACTTGCTGCTGGCGACAAATAGCTCCAATTTCGCCTAAGGACTGCAAAACACCAATTTCATTGTTTGCTGCCATTACCGACACCAAAATAGTATCGGGACGAATGGCCTGTTCTAGCTGAGCTAAATCAATCAACCCATCTGGCTGTACTGACAAAAAGGTCACTTCAAACCCTAGGGTTTGTAAATATCGACAGGGGTCAAGTATGGCTTTGTGTTCTGTCTCCACTGTGATTATGTGGCGTCCTTGGCTGAAATAAGCCTCGGCAACACCCTTAAGTGCCAGATTGTTTGCCTCAGTCGCTCCACTAGTGAAAATGATTTCTTCTGGTGTGGCACCGATAGCATCTGCCAGCTTCTGCCGCGCCTGTTTGAGGGCGGCTTCTGCCTCCCAGCCGTAAACATGGCTCATGCTGGATGGATTGCCGAAATGCTCAGTGAAATAAGGAAGCATTGCCTCTAACACCCGTTCATCCATAGGTGTTGTTGCGTGGCAATCGAGATAAATAGGGCGATTAGACATGACTATTGGTTTACCAGTTGACCCAGTTTTTTGAGAATACTCAGCACCTGGTACAGTTCATTTTTCCTTTTATAGAGGCTAAATACCTCAGAAAAATCATACTTTGGTATCTCTTGTCTAGGTGACATCTCCCAAACCGAATCATAGATTACGGTGTGGGCTTCTGGCTCCGCAAGGATTCCAGAACTTCCTTCGTGGTACTCCCTCTTTCCCACTACGGCGTTTTATAGTGGGGAACATGCCCAGCCCCACTTGAATAGTATTTAGTACTACTCGCCTACATTCCTTGAAGATTTTACTTACAGGAGGCAATTTCCCTGTAAAACCCCATATCTTCAGTTGTCTAGGTACTACGTGTAGCCAGCATTTTAGGCTTTGCTACTTGAGGTAAGTATACCAGACCAGAGGACGATTGATGTGGCTGCGCCACTCACACAGGGAATTCATGCCACGCTGACCCTCCGGGTACTTTCCGTGGGGCTTCTTGCAGGACTTGCTAAGAGACAAACCTGCATTTTTAGATTCGATCGCTAGCAACCAGAGATGATCTTTAAGAACTATTACATCCAGACGACCTCGGATGACTTCTTCTCTATCTTCAACTGAAACCTCTATGGATTTCTCGTCTATGACATCAAAAGGAAGTCTATAAAAGCCGCTCCAAGCCAGCAAGGGTGCCAGACTAACCATTTTGACCATGTTTTCGGAAATTTCCCGATGTTCGACCAAACTGAGGTAATTTGCCTTAGCAAGGTCTAGCACCTGTTTTTCTAGGTCAGTGATTTCCGGCAAGCGATCGCGCCACTCTATAAAAAATGTATCATCTTCAGCCTGCTTAAGACCAAATTTGCTATTTAAATCGACGATATTGATTTTGTGGGCTGGGATGACTTGAAGCATAATCAGGATTTATGCCGAGGTGCTGCAATTGGCAATTAATTAGGGGGCATAACCTCTAGCAGTCTTTGTTCGATGGGTGTGACGCTGTGAGCATTGAGATGGATGGGGCGATGGGTCAAATTTTCCTCCTTAGAATTTTAATTGAGCGGCGAAGGTTCTAGTTTACTCGCCATACCTTAATGGTACAATCTCCGCCCCCACTAGCCAGAATTCTTCCATCAGCACTAAATGCAACTACGTTGACACCATCTACATGTCCATCAAGAGTGCAAATTACTTCTTTTTTGCCGATATTCCAAAATTTTATGGTTCCATCATCGCTGCCACTGACGATCGTTTGACCATCTGGGCTAATTGCTACAGAGTTAACTGCACCTTCATGCTCGGCGAAAGTACAAATTTCTTCTCCGGTGTTGAGATTCCACACCTTGACTGTTCTATCATTACTGCCACTAACTAAGATTTCTCCGTCTGGACTGATTGCTACGGAATTGATAAAGCCTTGATGCCCATTTATCTTTTGCCCTTTTGGCCAAATTATGATCCTTCCATCCTTACTGCCACTAGCTAAAATACGTCCATCTGAATTAGTAGCTAAACAGGTAACTGCATTTGAATGTTTGGCGAAAGTACGGATATTCTCATGAGTCTTTAGATTCCATACCCTTACTGTTGTGTCATCGCCGCCAGTAACATAAGTTTTCCCATTTGGACTGATTAATACAGAATTGATAATATCTGAATGCCCAGTGACAGCATCTTCTATTTGCTCGCCTGTGTTGAGTTTCCAAAATCGAACTTTGTGATCACATTTACTATCAATAGTATGATTTCTAATACTATTTCTTATGAAGCAGACACTCACACTAGCTAACTTTCCATCTGGGGTAATAGCTACAGTTCTAATTGGTAACCGAAACAAGTTATCAGCATATTTGTACTGACTTGACAAAAACAATTCATATTGGCTAAATTCTTCTATGGTTATCCTTGGAAACAAATTTCTGAAAGTATAAATTGCTTCTTTGGTTGTAAGGTTCCAGACTTTGATAGTTTCGTCATCACTACCGCTAGCTAAAGTCTCGCCATCGGCACTAATTGCTAAACACCTAACGGCTTTAGAATGTCCAGAGGAGTCCCAAATATCCCCAAGAGAGTATTCTAGAGAAATATTTTGCCCATTAATTGGAGTAATTTCTTTAGACTGCTTTGCTCTAGATAATCTTATTGGATACAAACTCTGCTCAATCTCTTCTAGCCGTTCCAAGATTACCCCAGTATCAGTAGGACGATTCTTAATCGCACGCGCCATTAAGCAGTCAATAAAATCTGCCAAATTGGGAGAAATGTCAGGAGCTTCCTCACGCCAATCCCAATCATCATCTGTATTAGGATCACGATAATTATTACCAATATCTTGAGGATGCTTTCCCGTCAGTAGATAGACAAAAGTTCTACCTAAAGCAAAAAAATCTGACTGTGGAACAGCTTTACCAATTTCTTGCTCTAAGGGGGCATAACCAGGAGTATGGTATTTTGTAATCTGCCCTGCTGCCTGTTTCTCTCCGTAAGTTTCAGTAATTTCCCTGGCTATACCAAAATCGATTAATACCAGTTGCCCATTTGAGGTGAGCATAATATTTGATGGCTTGATATCTCGGTGGAACAGTTGCCGTTGATGCACTTCATGCAGAATCTGAGCTAACTGAGTCAGCCAATTGATAGCCTGTTTTTGACTAATTGGGCGATTTTCCCTTTGTTCTAGGTACTCCTCTAAATTCAATCCCTCAATTTTCTCCATCACCAGGCAGTGCAATGGTTCTTGGCTATTTTTAGGAAACAAAGTAAAGTATTCTTCCGCTAGAGGAATACCTGGGTGATGAAGCTGACTCAATACCTTAAATTCTCGTTCAAACAACTCTACCGCTTTGGGATCCTTTTTAAGGAGAACCTTCAAGATTTTTGTCGTCTCGCCCTCACGCACCTCATAGATTTGACCAAAACCACCTTTTTTCAAGGATTGAATTACCCGATAGCATCCCTCAAGCAGCAACTCAGAACCACAGCTTTGGCAAAATAACTCATGATCTAAATTTTGAGGATTTTTACAGTCAGGATTGATGCAAAAAATCATTAGCTCAGTGATTTGCAATTCATCTTGACAGTCTAGCCTTTTCATGAATTGAATATAGCGATCGCAAATATCCCCAAAAAACATCCCACCTAGGCTAATCAGACAGCCTGCCGAAGAGAGCCAATATTCCGAAAAGCGATCGCATAACTCTGGCAAGCGTTAGACTATATCTCAAGTGAAGAGGATTGAGTTTCTCATGCTACGAGGTTTAGAACCCCCGCAACTGCTTAAACAACGCCTGTTTTACCAAGGAAGAAGATTTAACTTTGAAGTCAATAGTCTCCGTCTTCCCAACAAATCAGAGGGAGAGTGGGAATGTGTTCGTCACCCAGGCGGTGCCCTTGCTGTACCAGTGACGCCAGAAGGAAAACTAGTTCTCACGCGGCAGTATCGTTTTGCACTTCAGGGACGAATTTTAGAATTTCCCGCTGGTACAGTAGAATCTCACGAAACTCCAGAAGAGACGATTAAGCGAGAAATTGAGGAAGAAACTGGCTACCGTGCCCACAAATGGCAAAAATTAGGTGAATTCCCTCTAGCTCCTGGCTATTCTGATGAGTTAATCTACGCTTTTCTAGCCCAGGATTTAGAAATTCTAGAAACTCCTCCCCAACAGGATGCAGACGAGGACATAGAAACAGTTTTGATGACGCCTCAGGAGTTAGAGGAAGCAATCCTAGCTGGTGAACCAGTGGATGCTAAATCTATTTGTAGCCTGTTTTTGGCTCGTCCATTTTTGTCTTGAGGCAGATATTTTTGCTTGAATTAGTGATTTCTTATTGATGTCTGAGCTCGTTATCTTCTGGCACCGCCGAGATTTGCGCATTTCAGACAATGTTGGATTAGCCCTTGCCCGCCAACAAAGTTCCAAAATTGTCGGCGTCTTCTGTTTTGATCCTCATATTCTGAAGCGGGATGACATTGCCCCAGCCAGAGTCACTTACATGATTGGCTGTTTAGAAGAGTTACAGCAGCGCTACCAACTTGTTGGTAGCCAGCTGTTATTCTTGCATGATGAACCTAGCCAAGGGATTCCTGCCTTAGCATTGGCCCTGAAAGCCAAAGCCGTATTCTGGAATTTGGATGTAGAACCCTACTCGCAAAAACGTGATCAACAAGTTACGCAAGCGTTAAAAGAAAAGGGTATTGCCGTAGAAAATAGCTGGGATCAATTATTACACCCACCAACAGCAATTACCACCAAATCTGGTACCCCCTACACGGTATATACCCCTTTCTGGAAAAACTGGATAAATCAACCCAAAGCTGAGCCCCAAACAACCCTCAAGGATACCGAATCCTTGACTGAACAAGAACAAAAGAACACTGAGTTAGTCGGTGTAATTACTCTACCCACTGCTAAAGACTTAGGGTATGTCTGGGACAATGAACTACTCTTAGTACCAGGAGAAGAAGCGGCATTAAAAACTCTAGAGGAATTTTGCCATAGTACCATTAGTCAATATCAGGAACAGCGCAATTTTCCCAGCATCGATGCCACCTCTAAACTCAGCGCTGCCCTAAAATTTGGTGCTATTGGCATCCGTACTATTTGGCATGCAGCTGAGACTGCCTACAACGATAGTCGCAGCGATGAAAGTCGCGACAGTATAGAAACCTGGCAAAAGGAGTTAGCTTGGCGTGAGTTTTACCAACAGGCGATGTATTCCTTCCCACAATTGTCACAAGGGTCTTATAGACAAGTATTCAAAGACTTTCCTTGGGACAATAATCAGGAACTATTCCAAGCCTGGTGTGAGGGTAAAACTGGTTACCCGATAGTAGATGCTGCCATGAGACAGTTAAATGAAACTGGCTGGATGCACAACCGTTGCCGTATGATTGTTGCTAGTTTCCTGACTAAAGACCTACTAATTAACTGGCAGTGGGGAGAACAATACTTTATGCAGAACCTATTTGACGGGGATCTTAGTGCTAATAATGGTGGCTGGCAGTGGAGTGCTTCTAGCGGTATGGATCCCAAACCCTTAAGGATTTTTAACCCAGCTAGTCAAGCTCAGAAATTCGATCCCGAAGCGGAATACATTAGACAATGGTTACCAGAACTAAGTTCTATTGATACACAATACTTAGTTACTGGTCAAATCCACCAAAGCGATCGCGATTACTGTGGTTATCCTGCTCCTATAGTTAATCACAAACAACGACAGCAAGAATTTAAACGGCGCTACCAGCAACAGAAAAGCGATTGATAGCGCTTTCAATTGAGTGGGGTACACTTTGTCGAAGGCAGATGGGGATAGGGGGAGATGGGGAGAGGGGGGGATGGGGAGATGGGGAGGGAGAGAAAGAATTGGCACACCAGCTTCTGTACCAATCAAAGCTAAATTTATTACTTATTACTTATTACTTATTACTTATTACTTATTACTTAAAAAAGTATTTGTAGCAAACATCTAGCTAATCGATATAAGAAAGTTGTACTTCATCAAGCGTAAAAACTGCTATTAGACAAGGAGGTTTTTGTGAAAGTTTTGGTAGTTGGTAATGGGGGGCGCGAGCATGCCCTAGCCTGGAAATTGTTGCAATCTCAGCATGTTGAGCAGGTGATATGTGTTCCCGGCAATGGTGGAACCGCGATCATGCCGCGATGCCAGAATCTTTCTCTATCAGTTGATGATTTTGAGGGAATTAAACAATGTGCCTTGACTAATAATATCTCTCTAGTTGTGGTTGGACCAGAATTACCACTTGCTAAGGGAATTACAGACTATCTACAACACCATCAAATTAAGGTTTTTGGACCAACCAAGCAAGGAGCCCAAATTGAGTCGAGTAAGTACTGGGCAAAGAGTTTAATGCAGTCAGCTGGTGTTCCCACGGCTACTTTTGCTGTTTTTATGGAAGTTGAGGCAGCAAAAGCCTATATCAAAACCCAAAAGGCACCAATTGTAGTTAAAGCTGATGGCTTAGCCGCAGGCAAGGGAGTCACTGTTGCCGCTAACGTTGAGGAAGCACAAGCAGCCGTAGAGTCACTCTTTGGTAATGGTTTTAGTACCATAGTGATCGAAGAATTTCTCAGAGGTCAAGAAGTTTCTGTTTTAGCACTAACTGATGGCTTGACAATTAGAGCCTTGCTACCTGCTGCTGATCACAAAAGGATTGGTGAAGGTGATGCTGGAGAGAATACAGGTGGTATGGGTGCTTATGCTCCAGCACCCATTGTGACAACTGAGTTAATGGCACGCATAGAAACAGAAATCCTTCAGCCTACGTTGGAAGCATTGCGGCAAAGAGGCATTGACTATAGGGGTGTTCTCTATGCAGGATTAATGATTAATACTGTAGGCGATCCGATAGTTTTGGAATTTAATTGCCGCTTTGGAGATCCTGAAACCCAAGTCATCTTGCCTTTACTAGAGACTCCCTTGGAACATTTACTCCTTGCCTGTAGTGAGCAACAATTAGAGCAATTGCCAGCAATTACCTGGAAACCAGGAGCTGCTGCTTGTGTCGTTGCTGCCTCTAAAGGCTATCCCGGTGCTTATGAGAAGGGTAAGCAAATTTCTGGTATTGAGCAAGTAGAAGCACTAGGAGCTAGTGTATTTCAAGCTGGCACACAATTCAAACAGCAACAGTTGCTCACAGATGGGGGGCGCGTTTTAGGAGTCACTGCTACTGGTGAAAGTTTACAAAAAGCAATTGCTGAAGCTTACAGAGCCATTGACTGCATTAAATTTGAGGGTATTTACTACCGCACAGATATCGGTCATCGCTTGATTTGAGTTCGATCCTGTTGCTATTATTGTGTCTCAACATTTTAAAATGCTACAATAGCGATAGAGGAACAGAGTTTGTAGGTGATAACTCTGAATACAAAACCTTCTGAAAAAAAAGAAATGGTGTAATTGATCTTGCTAGGATTTCAAACGAGCCAAAATTCGTAAGTGCGTGTCATCTGAGGTTTCCTCAGATGTTTATACCGCACGTACAATGCCGACTTTCCTCAATCGGAATAGCATTTTTGTCAAAACTGAATAATCTGCACGTACCGCAGGGCATGCGGGAACTTCCTATTAATATAGGTAAAAGCTTGGAGAGTAGTCCATCAAAAGGGTTTCTAGATAATAAGTGATATTCTAGTAGACTCGGACTAGAGATAATCGTGTAAGACCTGAGTAGAGTTGTTTAATTCCAAAGGGCAGTGATTAGCTCAAGAATCCCTCGCTTTCAGCGATGGGAGTGTCAATTTTCCTTGCTACTATAAAGCTAGCTAACCAAACGCCTGTTGGCGATCGGCAAATTTAAAGAAAACGGCATTATGGCAAAAACGCGGAGGGTAGTTAAAATCCCGCCAGTTTATTCCAAATTGAAGACTACACCTTTGCCTAGGTTAAGGTATAAGTCTAAAGTAGCTCATTTCGAGCTCGTGCTGGGTGTATGTTAATGAAATGTTGCAGTTTACTCGATTAACTTTGGTGGATTGATCTTGTTGGCTTTGCTAAAAACCGTTCGAGAAGTTATTGCGGGTTGGTGGTCAAAGTTTACCATCCAAACTCGGCTGATGGCGGCGGCAACACTTGTCGTATCTTTAATTATGAGTGGCTTAACCTTCTGGGCGGTAAACACGATCCAACAAGACTCAAGAATAAACGACACCCGCTTTGGTCGTGATCTTGGTCTTCTATTATCTGCCAATGTTGCCCCTCAGATTGCCGAGAACAACTTAACCGAGGTGGCTCGTTTTTCGAGTCGCTTCTATAGCAGTACATCTAGCGTACGCTATATGATCTACGCCGACGAAGAGGGTCAAATCTTCTTCGGAATTCCCTTTTCTGAATCAGAGGTACACAACTCCCTAACTATTCAGCGTCGGATTCAGCTACCAGAAGATTATGCAACTCACTCTGAGTTACCAATGGTGCGGCAGCATCAGACTCCAGATGGGGAAGTGACGGATGTTTTTGTCCCCCTGAACTATGAAGGTAAATACTTAGGTGTCTTAGCTATTGGTATTAATCCCAACCCTACGGTTGTTGCTTCCTCAAACTTGACAAGGGATGTAACGATTGCCGTATTTATCACCATCTGGGTAATGGTGATTTTGGGTGCGGTGTTTAACGCCTTAAATATAACTAAACCCATAAAGGAACTACTAGTGGGCGTCAAAAACATTGCCAGCGGCAATTTCAAGCAGCGGATTGATTTACCATTTACCGGGGAGCTAGGTGAACTCATTTGCAGCTTCAATGATATGGCAGAGCGCTTAGAACGTTATGAGGAGCAAAATATCGAGGAATTGACGGCGGAGAAAGCCAAATTAGAGACTTTAGTTTCCACAATAGCCGACGGTGCAGTACTCATTGATACCAATTTCCAGGTGATTTTGGTCAATACAACGGCAAGACGCCTTTTTGGTTGGGAAAATATAGATCTTGTTGGAGAGAATGTTCTACATCATCTACCTGATACCGTAACCATGGAGCTAACGCGACCACTTTATCAGATTGCCTCTGGTGCAACAGCTACCAATACAGAAGTAGACTCTCGCGAAGGTACAGAGTTTAGAATTACCCTCTCCAAACCAACTATTCGCACTGTACGCATTCTCCTAACCAAGGTTCTTGACCAGTATCGTGAGAGTATCAAAGGCATTGCCATGACTGTTCAGGATATCACCCGCGAGGTGGAACTCAATGAAGCCAAAAGCAATTTTATCAGCAATGTCTCCCACGAACTGAGAACCCCTCTGTTTAACATCAAATCATTTATTGAAACTCTCCACGAGTACGGTGAAGATCTTAGTGAAGAGGAACGCCAGGAGTTTCTTGAAACTGCTAATAGTGAAACTGATCGACTAACCCGTTTAGTTAACGATGTTCTAGATTTGTCGCGACTGGAGTCATCCTGTCGGATTTATCACTTTGAACCGGTAGATATTTCCGGACCAGTTGAGCAAACTCTGCGGAATTATCAGCTAAACGCCCGTGACAAAGGCATTAACTTAGTTCAAGAAATTAGTCCCAATTTGCCGCCAGTTTTAGGTCACTTTGACTTGTTACTCCGAGTGTTTGACAATTTAGTCGGCAATTCCTTGAAATTTACTGAATCTGGTGGCAGTGTGGTCATCAGAGCTTATTTGCTAGAAACTGCTTCCAATCCTCATCAGAAAACTGCTCAAGTGCGGGTTGAAGTCTCTGATACAGGAATTGGGATTGATCCAGAAGACCAAGCCTCAATTTTTGAAAGGTTTTTCCGAGTAGAAAACCGGGTTCACACCCTCGAAGGAACAGGTTTAGGTCTTTCAATTGTGAGAAATATAATTGAAAAACATCACTCTAGCGTACATTTAATCAGTGAGGTTGGTGTAGGTACAACCTTCTGGTTTGATCTCAATGTGTTTGAGCAAAAAAAGACAGCGCCTGATCACTTGCTCCCCGTAGATAACAGCACAACTACAGAAAGTAGTTCAACTGCTGCTAGAGCGCTTTAGCCTAGGATAATTGCGCCATCAGCGCTAGCAGGAAGCTTACAGCTGCCAAGATTAGTAAACCTAACAACACTGGGTGTCGTTGACACCATAATCCTAATGATTCAAGTGAACTACGGCGGGGGTTATATATCTGGTCAAAGTGCAACCGAGTTTGGCTGAGGTCATTGTATAAAGTACATTCCTGGGCATGGGGTCTTTGGGGAAAGTTACAGGTATCATCAGCATGGTAGCTACAGCTTTCGCACAAAGGCTCTTCTCCCAGAGCCTGGTGCAAGGTAATACCTGGGTGACCATAGGCTTTGAGAACTATGCCGCAATGGGGACAAGATACGGCATTGCTATTGATAGTGTAATGGCAACGAGGGCAATTAGGCATGAGTGTTGTCAGTGTACTACAAGCATGCTTGAGTAAGTTGCGCTTTTCCCATCTAGGGTTCCGCGAGGGTAATGTCAGACGGAATACTGGGAGTCGCTTCAGAATACTACACTATACTCGTCAGAGTTAGTGTAGGAGTATGTCACCGCCGAGTAAGAGGATAGGAGCATGGACAATAACGACTGGCTAAAGCAGTTATTGATGGTTGGTGTTGGTACAACCTCGATGGTTGCTGAGAAATTACGAGAAGTTAGTGATGAATGGGTAAAAGATGGCAAAATTAACCCAGAACAAGCTAAAGGGTTTGTTGACGAGATGATGGAGCAAATGACTTCCGAACAAGGGAATCTTCAGGTAAACATGGAACGGCAGCTGCGTAACATGTTGCAGGATTTAGGTGTACCTCGTCAATCGGAAATGGATGAATTGCGTGGTCGCATAGATCGCCTCGAACGTCAGATGCGAGACCTCGAAAATAAGCTCTGGAATTGATAATAACTCAATTGGGAGGATAGATTTTGAGAGAGATTTTAATCAGCTTAGGGGTAATGTTAGCCTGCGGGTTACTATTAGTTGTAACTCAATTGAGTACTGGCAAGAGTCCAGCTAGAGCCGATGAGCTTACCACAAACCCAAGCCCAGTGGTGGCTGTAGATACAAGTGCTAACCCAACTATTGACGCGACCCAACTTATTGCTATGAATTCTGATTCAGAAAGAGAAAACCAAGCTAATGAGGAAGTCGTGACTACGGCATCTGGTCTTAAGTACCTTGACATTGTTAAGGGAGAGGGGGCAACGCCCCAAAAGGGTCAAACTGTTGTGGTTCACTATACCGGAACTCTCTCCGATGGTAGCAAGTTTGATAGTTCCCGCGATCGCAATCGTCCATTTTCCTTCAAAATCGGCGTTGGACAAGTGATCAAAGGCTGGGATGAAGGAGTAGGGACGATGCAAGTTGGTGGACGCCGCAAGCTGATTATCCCTCCAGATTTAGGTTATGGTGCCCGTGGTGCTGGCGGAGTGATTCCTCCCAATGCCACTCTAATTTTCGATGTGGAGCTTCTCAAAATTAGTTAGAAACCAAAAATAACCTCGAGCGAGAGTTAGCCATTGGTTAAAACCAATGGCAGGGTCACTAATTGGATTTATCCTGGCGATAAATCACAGGAGTTATGGTGTAAAATTGTCGCATCGATTCAAGTAGCCCCAGTTTTTATTTCTAGCCAAAGTTGGTGAAAAACCCGACAGTTAGGAAAATTTTCAAGCTGGCAGCAACTTAGATATCGAAAAAGTAGAGATACAGTTAAGCGTAAGCTTAGTCAAGGTCTGTAGGGCATTTTTGACCGTGCCTACCAGATACAAAATCTGGGAAACAAAGCCCAGGAGCGTCATTTTAATGCGCTCCGCAGCAACCGCTTGAATCCTCGTCGTTTTAACGCGAGGAGGTGTCAATGTTTACCAAAACTTGAGCTGCATCCCCCTCCTTCTATGAGGGGGAGTGTCACACCTCTCACTACTATCAAGCAAATCAATTTTTGTTGGGAGAGAGTTTGGTCTGCTCAATAGTCTTGTTGCTTGGCTAGGCTGAGGAACTTAGTCAACTCTGGGTTAAACACGAGTTTAACTGTTCCTGTCGGTCCATTACGATGTTTGGCGATGATTAATTCAGCAATATCTCGATCTGGAGAATCCGGATGGTAATAGCAGTCTCTATACAACATCATCACTAAATCTGCATCCTGTTCGATTGAGCCCGACTCTCTCAAATCAGACATCATTGGTCGTTTGTTGGTTCGAGTTTCAACCCCTCGGCTCAACTGAGATAAAGCAATGATCGGAACTTTGAGTTCACGAGCTAATCCTTTAAGAGAACGCGTAATCCGAGATAGCTCCTGCACACGGTTTTCATTGCCACTGCCTTCCATTAACTGCAAATAATCAATTAAAACTAATCCCAACTTGCCAGCTTTTTCTGCCTGAAGACGGCGCAGTTGCGATCGCATCTGCATCACTGTTGGGTTTGCTGCATCATCAATAAAAATTGGCAACTCTGATAAGGTGCCGAGGGCGTGGCTCAATTGTGCCCATTGATTTTGAGCTATCCGCCCAGAACGCAGATAATTACTCCCAATTTGGGCCTCACTAGCTAGCAGCCGCTGCACCAGTTGTTCTTTCGACATTTCCAAACTAAAAATTGCCACTGGCAAATGTTCAGAGACACTACGAGCAATTCCTAATGCAAAGCTAGTTTTTCCCATCGATGGTCTGCCAGCAACGATAACCAGATCGGAGCGCTGAAAACCACCAGTTATATTGTCCAAGTCATAGAAATCAGAGGCAATACCGGGTAAGTTAAGATCCGGATCGCGATTTTTGATCTCTTGGAAAGTCTGAACTAGCGTCTCAGAAATCGGAGTTAAACCAAGCTGAGGACTAGCTTGAGTGAGACTGAAAATCTTTTGCTCGGCACGGTCAAGGACAGTTGCCAATTCTGTAGATATCTCGTAACCTAGTTCCACAATCTCATTACCTACTTTGATCAATTGGCGACGCATGTACTTGTCGATCACCAATATTGCGTAGCGGTCAATATTAACAGAAGATACTGTCCGAGAGACTAGCTGTGCCAGTCGGCTTTGACCACCAACTTTTTCCAATAATTTGTGGTCATACAGCCAGCTAGTGACGCTCATCAAATCTGTCGGCTGGCCCTGGTTATGGAGAGCCAAGGCAGCTTGGTAAATTTGTTTATTAGCATCAACGTAGAGAGCTTCGGGGATAAGAATGTCAGCAACCCTACCAATCGCCTCCGGATCTAGCAAAATGCCTCCGAGAATAGACTCCTCCGCATCAACATTTTGAGGTGGTAAGGAGTTGTTAAATGCGGAAAAATCAAGTTCTTGAAACATAAGTAAAGGCACTGAGCCGGAGTTGAGAGCAGCAAATCAAGGGTTATAAGATTGAACATTTAACTGCTAGAGAAGTTGATACGTATTTAACTTGTATATTCATTTGATATTAGTTAATGACTGAAATTATTGTTTCTTCTGCCTTGGAGTCTCCTGCCTTCTGCATAAGTTGTTGTGCATTTTTAATGCACGACAGCTTATGCAGATTTAGTTTAAGGGGATATCACCAGACTAGTTAGAAGCAACCTGAATCTCAATCAGCGCTGTGACTTCCGGATGCAGCTTAACTTCTGCCTTGTAAAAGCCAAGCTGACTAATTTCGGGTAGAGTAATACCTCGTCTGTCTACTTCCTGAGATGTGGCTTCCTCAATCAAATCCGCAACTTCCTGAGCAGTAACGGTACCGAAAATCGCCTCATTTTCACCCACTTGCTTGCGGATAGTAAAACGACCAATAGTTTCCAAGGCAGTCTTGCGGGCTTCGGCTTGCTGTTTGATTTCAATTAAACGCTGTCGTTCTTTCTCTTTTCGCCGCTCAACTTGCTTAAGAATGCCAGTGGTTGCTACTAACCCGATTCCTTTAGGAACTAAAAAATTACGAGCATAGCCAGGAGCTACTTCAACCAAATCACCTGCTTTTCCCAGCTTGTTAACGTCTTGGTTTAAAACTAATTGTACGCGTTTGACCATGATTTTGTTTCGGGTATGGAATTTAGAATTTGCTAGTAGAACGACCCATGCTCAACCCTAGGGGGATAGTCAGGGATAAATGCCACCAGTGTTGGGTGTGTTCTTAGTTAGGATGAACATTCCATGTTACGAAAATTCGTTGGGCGATCGCAAGCTATTACTAGGCTAATGCAAATTTAACTTGCATATTTTAATGAGTGGGAGAGGGAGTGAGGCATTGCCGAGCTTGACTCTGATGTGGGATCAGCTACTATACTAATTCTTTATCGAAATTAATATGGGTCAAATACCCCACCGTCTATACGGTGCCTAAAATTGGTTGGGGTTAAATCCCCATCCAATTTGTCGACCCGTCGACCTGTCGACCTGTCCCCGCGTCTTTAACCTCATCCCCCCATCTCCCCATCCCCCCATCTCCGGAGGCTCTCAAAACCTGTCCTTCATACCCCGCAACCGCGCGAATGTCTGTACTGGTTCTTGAGACTTGACAGCTGATTGTAGTGCTGGTTGCTCCCAGCGCAAAAATGGATTGGTGAGCTTTTCAACACCTATTTGGGATGGAACAGTTGCCTCCAAACGTTGTCTAGCTACTTGCACTTGAGCGTATCGAGTTTGTAAGTCTGGGTTGTTGGCATCTACACTCAGGGCAAATTGAAGATTTTTCAGAGTGTATTCGTGGGCACACCAGACTCTGGTGTTATCTGGTAAAGATCTAAGTCTGCTTAGAGAGTTAAGCATCTGGGCTGGTGTTCCTTCAGAAAGTCTGCCACAACCACCTGCAAACAAGGTATCACCGCAGAATAATTCGCCACCAACATCCCTCTGTGGTGAGGGGAAATAGTAAGCTATATGCCCCTTGGTATGTCCGGGGATGAACAAGACTTTGCCGATTTGATCTGCAAATTTCACTTCATCGCCTTCCTCCAAAAATACCTGTTGCCCAGGAATTCTACCTCGGTCTTGCTTACCTCCATATACGCAGACACTCGGAAAGTGCTGCATCAATTGCTGATTGCCACCTACATGATCATGGTGGTGGTGAGTATTGAAAATTTTCACTAATTGTGCATCAAGTGTTTCTAGATGCTTTAGTACGGGAGCAGCCTCTGCTGGGTCAACGACAGCAGCAATGTTGTTTTGAGGGTCATGCAACAAAAATATATAGTTGTCAGAAAGTGCTGGTAGTCTGTAAACTTGCATAATCGTCATGGTTGATTCAAAATTTTGACGTTCTGTGTTATTGTGCTAAGTCTGGGAAGTTTATGACCATGTCGATTGGTAAAAAATACACTCCCGATCTGATTGGGTTAACGCTAGTAGGTTGTGTAATCAAGCCTCTAGACCAAAACCTTTGGGTGAAACTGATCAAGCTTGGCGAACATCCCAGAGCAAGGAGTCCGGACAGCTGCGATTTGGCAGCGAAAGAATTGAGTATATTGCTATAAAAAAGTGGGATGCATCAGTGCTTATGGCATCTACACCCCAGCACCAATCAAACTTGAACATTCAGCTGCTAGTAGAAAAGATACTCTCAGAGGGTCAATTGAGCCGTCAAGAGTATCTCCAGATGACGAGGGCCATCCTCTCTGATTACAATGTTACAGAAGAGGAAAGTCGCCAAATCAATCGCATATTTGACGATGTCCAGACTGGTAGTCTGAAGCTAGTTGACTAGCGCAGCACTCCTAAGGGGAGCAATAAGTGTCAAAAACAATGGAATCTGGTCTAAAAATCCAGACATCAGCAATTTAGCTAACAGGTATGAATGTATACTTGTTCGAGCTAGATGCACTCCTCAAAACCAGTGGATTAGGGCATCAATTCAGGCTTATTCTTCGGTGCAGACAGGCTTTGATTTTATTGTTAGACACTATCGAAATCTCGACGAGTAACTGATTGAGGACTTGGTTGTTGATTTCGGCAGGTGCCTAAAATCATACCTAGTTTAGCAGGTAGCAATCATTCGGAACAGATGATTGGGATTAGAGAACAAGTAGTAAATTCAAGGTTTCAAAGTGTCGCAAGCCAAAGCAACTATTTTAGTTACAGGAGGGGCAGGATACATTGGCTCCCATGCCGTTTTAGCATTAAAGCGGGCGGGATACGAGGTCGTTGTACTTGATAACTTGGTCTACGGGCATCGAGAGCTGGTAGAAGATGTGATCAAAGTGGAATTGATCGTTGGAGACGTTAGCGATCGCTCTATACTAGATCAGCTATTTTCTACCCGCGAAATTGCGGCAGTAATGCATTTTGCTGCCTATATTGCTGTAGGAGAGTCGGTAACTGAGCCAGGCAAATACTACCGTAATAATGTCAACGGAACTCTAACTCTTTTAGAGGCAATGGTGGCAGCAGAGGTCAAGAAATTAGTCTTTTCTTCTACCTGCGCCATTTATGGTATGCCGAAGCAGGTGCCGATGACAGAAGAACATCCCCAAGATCCCATGAGTCCCTATGCCGCCAGTAAGTGGATGGTAGAGCGGATGCTAGGAGATTTTGAGCAAGCTTACGATTTAAAATCAGTGGCATTTCGCTACTTCAATGCCTCCGGGGCTAATCCAGAAGGGTTACTAGGTGAAGATCACAATCCAGAAACTCATCTGATTCCCTTGGTACTCTTGACTGCTTTAGGTAAACGGGAGTCAATCTCTATTTTTGGTAGTGATTATCCTACGCCTGATGGTACCTGTATTCGGGACTATATTCATGTCAGTGATTTAGCCGATGCCCACGTATTGGGGCTAGAATACTTGCTTAAGGGTGGTACCAGGGAAGTCTTCAACTTGGGTAATGGCAATGGCTTTTCTGTAAAGCAAGTGATTGAAACGGCAAGAGCAGTAACAGGGAGGGAAATCAAAGCTGTAGAGCGCGATCGACGAGCTGGTGATCCGCCAGTTCTGATTGGCAGTAGTGATAAGGTAAGACAGACTTTAGGTTGGCATCCTCAGTACCCAGACTTAAATGATATTATCTCTCATGCTTGGCAGTGGCATCAAAAACGTCATGGGTGAACATCTAACCATAATTAAGTATTTTAGAGGTTATACATAGTCGTGACCTTAGCCAAGAGTTGATGGCAACTACAGACGAGGGCAGGTGGAGTATTTGTACATTTCTTAACTATTGTTACTTATTACCATCAGCCTCATTACCCTGAGAGGCAAATGAGAAATCTAAGGTCTCTCCCCAGCAAGTAAAAATTGTGAGTCCATAGCAAACTATGAAAGGTAAAGTTTCGTTAGTCGTCAGTGACTTATCTAGTAGTGGTTCTGGCAGATGGGGAGGAGCTGTACGCCCGTTTTTACTCTATCAAGCTCTGAAAAAACTAGACTATGAGGTAGAAATTGTTGGCTTTGTTCCTAGTGATAATTCTGAACCTATACCTACCTCGATCATTCCTACTAGTTATGTTACTGCCTACAAATACCCCAAATTTGTTTTATCTATAAATAATCTGCTCAAGAAAATTGATGGTGATATCGTTTATGTGAGTAAACTTAAACCAACCAGCTTTGGTAGTGCTCTAATTAAGAAATTTATAACTCGCTCTCCTGTAATCTTAGACATAGATGACTGGGAGTTAAGTTGGCATGGGGGGGATCAGTGGCAATACCGTCCTAGCTTAAAACAATTGGCTAGAGATATTTTGAAGCCTGATGGTGCCTTAAGGAATCCCGATAATCCTGTTTATTTAAAGTGGATAGAAGGCTTTGTATCCTATGCTAATGCGGTAACAACACACACCCAATTCATGCAAGAACGTTTTGGCGGTGTGTATTTACCTAATGGCAAGGATGTTTCTTTGTTTGAGCCGACTCAGTATGACCCAGTCTCCAGCAGAGAGCGCTATGGTTTGCTTGGGTATCGAGTTTTGATGTTTCCTGGTGCTCCTCGACCTTACAAAGGTATTGAAGATGTATTGCTGGCATTAGAGCAGCTCAATGAGCCTGACTTAAGACTGGTGATTGTCGGCGGCAGTCCCTATGATGACTATGACAATCAGCTGATTGAAAAGTGGGGGCGTTGGATTATAAAATTGCCAAAATTCCCTGTCCAAAAAATGCCTGATGTTGTAGCTGCTGCCCATGTGGTTGTGGTTCCACAGCGAGATACTCCAGCAGCTAAGGCTCAGTTTCCTCTCAAAATTACAGATGGCATGGCAATGTCTAAGCCAATTTTAGCCACTAGGGTAGGGGACATTCCAGATATTTTAGGAGATACAGGTTACTTGGTAGAACCTAGTTCTCCCGAACAAATTGCTGGGCAGATTAAATTAATATTCCAGAATTTTGAGCAAGCTCAGGAGCAGGGAAGAAAAGCAAGAGCAAGGTGTGTGGAACGCTATAGTATTGATGCTATGGCTGCGATACTTACAGATGTTATTGCTAGTCTTAAGTAAATAAATTAGTCTCAAAGTTTAACTTTATCTCTGACAGTAGAAAGTATCATATGTCTTCTAATAGATTACTCCTGAAATATGCAGTCAAATATCGTTTTTTAATAGTTTTAACGGTCATATTAGGATTTTCAGGTGCACTTTTCAATGGCGTAGGGACTGCCTTAATTGTGCCAGTCTTGTTGGGATTCTTAGGCAAAGAATTCAACCTTGAAGGTGGACCACCTCTCCTTAGGAACTTTCTTTCGATTTTTGACAGGTTTGAGGGAGAGGCAAGACTTCCAATAATGTTGGGAGCCATACTACTAACCATTATTCTGAAAAATCTCGCCAGTTATGCCAGTGGCTTGAGTTCTGGCTATCTATCCCGTTCTCTTGTTAATGGAATGCGCCTCCAAGGTTTGAGGATGCTGTTAGACGTGGATTTAGATTTTTATTCTAAACACAAAATTGGCGACATTATGAGTCGCATTAACCATGAGATTGGTCGCACAGCTGGGGCAATAAAAATCGGGGTAAAAATGTTTACCCAAGCTGCGACGATTCTGGTATTTGTTGCTATCCTACTACAGATATCTTGGCAGTTAACGTTGATTACTACTTTACTTTTACTAATGGCCGCACTGGGCAACCAGTATTTTGTCAAGCGAGCTAAGGTGTTTGGAAAAATATTGACTGAAAAATCTAGGGCTTTTTCTAATGGTCTGATCGAAATTTTAACTGGTATTCGCTTAATTAAAACGGTTGGTGAAGAAGAGAAGACCTATCAAAAAATGCAGCAAATTATCCGAGAGCGGGAGAAATCTGATTTCCAGGCACAAGCGAACTTTGCAGCAATTGGACCAATCAATGAAATTTCGGGGATTCTGGCAGTATTAGCCATAATCATTGCAGGGCGTTATGTATTTAACGATGCTGATCAACTAGAATCTTTTGCCGAACTTTTGGTAGTTTATCTGGTAGTTCTGTTCCGATTACTTCCCTTTGTTAGTCAGTTAAACGGTAGTCGCAGTCAATTTGCTAATGCTTCTGCAAGTGTGGAGGTAGTTCATGATTTCTTGCAACGAGAGAAGCAACCGATTATGGCAAATGGTTCTATTACTTACCAGAGGTTAGAACAGGGGATTCGTTTTGAAGGAGTAAATTTTTCTTATCCTGGTAGTGACAGGTTGGCTCTTAATGAAGTAAATCTATGGCTTCCCAAAGGCAAAACCTTGGCGCTGGTGGGTTCTTCAGGGGCTGGAAAATCAACTTTAGCCGATTTGATACCAAGATTTTATGATGTTACTGGAGGTCGCATACTCCTTGATGACAAAGATTTAAGGGAATATGATATCAAAAGTGTTAGACGAGCCATGGGAGTGGTAAGTCAGGATACATTCCTATTTAATAATTCGGTATTTTACAACCTTGCCTATGGCTGGAAAAATGCTACTGAGCAGGAAGTGATTACAGCTGCTAAGAGAGCTAATGCCTATGAGTTCATTATGCAGTTAGCGAATGGCTTTGATACCCAAATTGGCGATCGCGGTGTTATGCTTTCTGGAGGGCAACGACAGCGACTAGCAATTGCACGGGCTCTGTTGCGTAATCCAGATTTACTGATTTTAGATGAAGCAACTAGTGCGCTAGACACAGTTTCCGAGCGACTAGTGCAACAGGCAATTGATGAACTTTGCCGCGATCGTACCACAGTTGTAATTGCTCACCGACTTTCTACTGTGCAAAATGCAGATCAAATAGCGGTGATGGAAAAAGGAAGAGTAGTGGAGGTTGGCACCCATGAGGAATTGCTCGCCAAAAAAGGAAGCTACACTCGTCTTTATGAGATGCAATTTTCTAAGAAAACTAACGATGTTACTCAAACTGCTGTCAATAAAGCTTTAATGGAAAGCTCCTATGAAATTCGTACTCGTCTCAATCCGATGATTGGCTTCTTACAGTTAGTAGTTGATGATTTGGTAGATAGTGAAGATGAGCGCCAGGAGTTAACTGAGGAAGCTTATCAGTCAGCAATTCGGTTACTCAAGACATTGGAATTTTTTGAAGAAAGTTCGAGATAACAATTTAGTAGGCTTTAGTTCTGAATTGGATTACTTTTACTGTTACCAAAGACTTACTTAGGAATTACGAATGACAAGCTAACTCTTAAATTTTCCTACAGTCTCCATACATCTGAAGGTTAGAAAAAGAATTGAGAATCCCAGAGAACTTTGCAAGTTATCCACAAAGTACATAGGAGTTACGCACTGTACAAATTAGCCATAATGTGTATCATGGGATTCGGTCATTTCACATGCTTCGACTAACCCTTATTTGCTCACTGCTTTTGCTGTCTCAGGCACTAGCAATAACTGAAATAACCAAATCTCCTATAGTACTAATGTACGATGCGTAAGTTCTAGTACAAATGAATCTGACTTGGTAAGTTATAGCAATGCGCTCTCGTCTATTTGCAGTACAAATGTTCTGAGCAACTACTAATCAAGGCTCGATTTCTGGTTTGTAAATACACCAGCGAGTAGCGCTACAGTGCATCAAACACTTAAGAGTGGCTAATGCTTGGAATTAAGCCAAACATTAGCCACAGCAGGAAATTATAATTAAGTTAATTTTATCTCTCTCTCAATTAGTTGTAAATTTATTCGGCTATAAGCTGTAAAATTTGAGAATAATACTGTTGATTCAACATGCGGCTCTCTTGAAGGCTATCGGGATAAGCTTTCGATTCCTTTAGAGCATCCTGCCAGCCATCAGAGTTACAATGATATTTATTTTTATAGCGAAATTCATATATTAGCTTGTTGAACAAAGAAAATCTTATCTTGGCCTGTTTCCACTTGGGAGCGGGATAAATTACAGGTTTATGCTTTAAGGTATAAAACTTACTGCTAAAGGGAAAAGCCAAAACTTTCCTTCCTAGTAAAGTACCCCAATAAGCACCATGATAAGAACTGGTTAAGATAGTTTCACCTGATCCTAAGAAATCCAAAATTTTTTCTATATCCTGACTTTCATTAGTCATCCTTGGAAATTTATCGATTTTCAATTGGAATTTCTTGTGGGAAAATATGACAAATTCATGCTTGATTTCTCGTTTTTTCTCAAAGGATTGGTGCATGCAACTAGCACAAGGAACCCAATTGTATTGACAACCAAAATCTCTGATGCCAACTAAATCAAATTCATCTAAATATTCTGAGTAATTAAAAGCTTGAATATCTTCTACTTTAGAACCACCATAAATTTGCTGACCAATTCCCCAGGCGATTATCTTTGTTCCCTCTCTCATCTTAATAAGTTCGGAAATATTATCCAAGAATCTAGGAAACAATAACCCACCACCACCAACAATAATATGTTTTCCTCTTGTTGTTGCTTCAGGTTCTCGAATATCTGCTTTCTCTAGGTTATAGCCAGGAAAGGTAAAATAATTTGAAGGAGCAGATAACATGTCTCCTATATTTTTTTGATCAATAACGTGATAATTAACTATTGAGTTCATAGGTTGATTAAGATACCGACAGTTAGATGTTAAAAACGGACAATAGCTGATGAATTATTATACTAGTGCAGCAAGGTATAAATAAAGCTACTATTCCTAATCAGCAAAAAGCTTATTAGCTCCTTTTTTTTATCATTCGCTTTACTAAGTACATGTTTTTGACTTAGAGTACAGCGGTACTAGAAGTTTTGCTATTGAATCATAAATTATAGCGCTGCGCACTGGTGTATTTACAAATCAGAAATCGATGCTTGATTATCAACTGCTTAGAACATCTGTACTGTAAATAGCCGAGAGCGCACTGCTATAGCTTGTTATGACAGTAAATCACTAAAATTCATAACCAAACCATTCAATTTCAGCTGCACATTTTTCTCTGATAAAGTTTGCCTGTTCTTCAGTTAAGATTTCAGAGTAATGTCTTCTATCTTTGCGAGCCCCCCCTTTTGCCTTGGGCAGCCATTTGTCAAAAGGAATGCCCAATCGATCACAAACAGAGCATAAATCTTCCATCAAACTTTCTTGTTTACCAACATAGTCTACAGCTAATTTGTTATCAATGGCATAAATATAAAAATTGGAATTAGGATTATTCTGCTGTAATGATTCGGTTAGTGACTCTGTCTTGCCTGTCTTTTCAATATTCCAATAATACCTGGAAACTGCTCTATTCCATGGATTTCTGACGAAACAAAATTTAAAATAGCTATTCCAGATTTTTGTACCTATTGCTTTCCTGATTTTACTTGCTGGCATATGATTCCAAAATTTAGTTTCCAGCTGAGGTTGCTTGCCTTCAAGAATTAAACTGCGCAAATGTTTAGGTCTATATTCTTTCAATTCTAATGGACGAGTGTAAATACAATTTTGAGGAAATACGCCTAACTCTTTCCTAATTTCCTCATCCTTGGATGAGATGGGAGTTATAATATCATCTTTTCCGCAAAACCTAGAAAGGGAAATTTCGATGCTCGTGCCAGCTGTTTTGGTAGTTTTCAAGAAAATATATTTGTATTTGTGAGAGATGATCATGGCTATAATTTATCCTTTGAGATTTACAAGTATAGCGCTACGCGCTAGGGAACAGGGAACAGCAGTCTATCAAGGGGTTTCAGTATTTAGAAATTTCCTAACCTAAATGCGTAGTGCTATAAATAGCAGGAAAGCTATAAAATTGATAGCACCCATGAATTTGAAAATTTTAGTCGGACAACGGTAATCAATAGTAAATAATGACTATTGACTTTGAGTTTTGATTTAACTCAAGTTTTATACTTTATGGAAATCAAAATATCCTAAAAACAGATAAATCACTAAAGCAAATGCTAGCACTACTACAACTCTAAATTGAGGATAAATGGTTAAAAACAGATTTGCCATACGGGCAGAGGTCATTACCTTTTCAATTTTATCTTCCTGTAAGGGAATTTCAATAACTTCCCAGTTATCACCACCATCTGTTGATTTAAACAGTTTTGCTCCACAGGAGCCATAGCCATAAATACTATTATCAGTGGTGTAAGCAGGAGAAAATTGAATGGGCATTGATGTGGATGGAACGTTATCCATCTTCAACAGTGAATAATTTTTATTTATCAAAGTACTTTCTCCAATTGGAGTAAAGGTTTGACCATCGTTAACAGTTTTAAACAATCCTAACCCTTTAACTGTAACCATAAAGGAGTGATCGTTTTGGTAATTGGGGGATATGGCAATAGCTGTTATATAACCATCTCCACTATCAGTGGAAACTACTAGTTTTAGCCAAGTTTCACCTCCATCTATTGTCTTAAAAAGACCACCTTCAGTACCAGCAATCAGGGTTCGATCAACTTTATAGTTAGGTGAAATAGCTAATTGGAGATTCTTTTTCTCACTCAAGACAGGACAGTTGGCTACAAATTCCCAGGTAGCACCTTGATCAACCGTCCTATATACTCCTTTATAACCTGCGGCATATAGGGTTTTGTCAGATAAAAACTCTGGTGATATGACTAAAGAACGGATGCTATGACCTACATTGCCAACCACCGTGAACTTTGCGCCTCTGTCAGTTGATCTATAAATAATACCTTGATAAGTTCCTAAGAAAACCGTATTATCAATTGCAATACTTGGCGAAGCAACCATAATAATCTCACGTAGAGAATAACCAGCAACCTTAGGGAGCGGAATATCTTGCCAATGCTTGCCTCCATCCTTAGATTTCAGAAATTTATATCTTAAAGTTGCAAATATGG
Organism: Symploca sp. SIO2E9; assembly: GCA_010692645.1. Classification (GTDB taxonomy): domain Bacteria; phylum Cyanobacteriota; class Cyanobacteriia; order Cyanobacteriales; family Coleofasciculaceae; genus SIO3C6. The sequence continues at coordinate 25,478 of JAAHGS010000028.1, read as the reverse complement.
TCTTATCGTTAGGATAATTTGGAGAAAAGACAACTGAATAGAAACGGGGCTTCTCTATAATAAAAGGGTTTGTTAATTCTTTTTTGTAACGGGGGACATTTAAACCTTTGTTGATAGGTTTCCAGGAAAGTCCTCGATCATTGCTGATATAAGCTCCTTTTTTATAGGTACCGATGGCAACTGTAGAATCATTTTTGTAATCTGGCGATAGGGCTACAGTCGTAATAATTTTTGCAGACAGAGTATCTTTTTCTATCCAAACATTACCCCCATCAGTTGATTTAAAAAGTCCATCAAATCCTCCTAAAAAGAGGGTTTGATCTTTAACAAAGGCATTGGAAATTCTCAGGTCACTAAAGTGAGGTCTCTGATATTTATCGTCATCGGCTTGAATATCTTTAGTAAGACCTTTAATAGCTTTTTTGTGCCAGGTATTTCCGGCATCATTTGAGTAGAAAACGCCTTCATTCCAGGTAGAAACAAAGATAGTAAAATTACTTTTATCTTGGGAATAAACTACAATATCTCTAATTAGTTTTTCTGATAAGCCCTGATTTGATTCTGAAAAAGAGCTGCCCTGATCAACAGTTTTGAAAATACCACCCTTTTCAGTACCAACAAGCCAGGTACTATCTGAAGTAAAATTCGGAGAGATTACTATTGCCGTGATGATGCCGCTATCTTTAAGGGTAAAAATTTCTTTCCAGGTATTCCCTCCATCCTTAGAAATCAATAAAGTACCTTGATTATTACCAACAACTATCTGATCATCAGGTAAAAAGACTATGGCTGTAATTTTATTATTATCCCCTATAACCTGCTTCCAATTTTCACCACCATTTTTAGTTATATAGAGATCTTTTTCCTTTCCAGATGCTAATACAACATCAGAACAATTAGGAGAAATAGAGATTAGATCGATAGTGAGATTATCTAAACCATTGTTCACTTTTGACCAGGAGTTTCCTTGATCTTGAGACTTGTATATGCCATCTCCAAGAGAGGATAAAAATATAATTTTATTATTCTGAGAAGAGATAGATAGAGAAGATAGTCTATCTTGATTATCTAAACCTCTCACTACTCTTTGCCAAGATGAACCTCCATTGGTTGATTTCAGCAAACATCCCCTCACAATAATAGATAAAAATTGGTCTTGGTCATAACTGGGAGAGATTTCTACATGCTCGACATCATCATGGGGAGCATGTGCAAATACAGCCTTTACGTTTAAAAATAAGAAAGTAGTAATAAATAGTGAAAAAACACTAATTAATTCAAATACAAATAAAATGTTATTCATTTTGCTATTCTCCAAATATAAGGTTAAGTCTAAGCTGCCACCCATCTAAACGACTTTTGATCAAATCAAGAAAATAAACCTGAAACTTTTGTCCCTTCTGCCTTGCTGCTGTGCATTTTTAATGCACAACAACTTAGTGCCTTTCAATAGTTTGGCAATACTCTGACAGGGTATTGCAACATTGATTAAAGGCTTGTATGCCTTGCTCAATTAATTCATCAGGCATTGAAGATTCCACTTTTTGAGAGTTCCTAATAATACGCCCAGCTTTTATATTTCCTGCCCAGTCACCTACACCACGCTTGCCCGTAGTACTGGAAATTTCATATTGCTCTGAAAAAGGTTGCTTTACCTCCAGGAACTTTTGAAGTGATTCAAAGACTAGTTCAGTGTTATTCAGAAGTTGATTATGTGTTACAAAAAAACTGCGTTCTTTACTATTGATTGCTTTAGCATAATTTTCAAGCATTAGCAAACGCTTTGAATAGTAACCAAGAGCTTGTTTCTGATTCCAATGTGGCTTAATTCCAATAATACTGTCTATGCTCCTCTTCGGTTCTCTTACTAAAAAAATTGTATATAATTGTTCAGAGTCAGGAATTTCTCTTTCAGTAAACTTATTGTTATGAAGAATTTTGTCTAAAACATACTTATGATCCATGTTTAGATCACGCACACGGGAGTAGACCTTAAGAATTAGATTTTTAAAATCCTTATCTGAGGAGTATTGAAGATGAGTTTCGCCAAATCCCGTAATTTCGGGATTTGTAGTTAACAAATGCGTAAGCAGCGAAGAGCCTGCTCGCATATGTCCAAGTATAAATAGGATTTTATAAGGCTCTCTTCTAAAGAGAATGTTGTAAGGGTCGCTAGTGGTATTGATTCTGTAGGAGTAATAATTGTTAATTATTTCAGATTTAACTTTTCTAAGAGTTTCTTGCAGTTGCATAATCATTTACCTCATTTAGACTTTTGGTCTGACTTAATGACTGTAGTTTTCAAAATATTGGTCAACTACTTTATTGAAATCTGCCATGAATCTCTCTGTAGAAAACAATTTCTTTCGCTCATCAAGAGCAGCAATCATTTTTTCTTGTTTGGTAGAGTCACTAAGAAGCGCGACTATTTTTGCTACTGCCTCTGACTCATTATCAAAGAACAACTCTTGGTTATGTTCTCCAACAATTTCAACCTGTCCACCTCCACTTCTGACAAAGGGTAGCGCTCCTGCTTTCAACATTTCTGCAATCGATATACCAAAGGGTTCTTGTTTAAAGTGGATGCCGTATTTGCACTTAGCAAGCACGTTTATATAGTCTTTATATGCAAGATTCTCATAGAGCGTTATCCAATTAGAGTTTTCTGCAACCATTTGCTGGATACGCTGCTTGTACTGCCAGGCAGCAGCACCACCACCTCCTCCTGTCATATAAAGTTTAATATCAAAGCCTTTCTCCCGAACCCGACTCAAGATTTCAATCACCTTATGAGGTTGTTTCGCTTTAGTTAACCTGCCGCTGCAAATAAAGGCATTTTCCTTTTGTTCCCAAGATGTATCCGGGAGATCAATAACTACTGGAGGATATACCACTGTAGAATCGCTACCGTATACTTGTTTAGCAGCATCAGCAACCATTTTAGAATTAGCAACTGAAATATTGCTTCTAACTAGTTCTTCAGAAAAATTAGAAACTTTATGGTAAAAGGCACTGCCTTCAACGACCTTAATCCAATGGATATACTGAATACCTATTCTGCCTAAATCCATGGCATTATAAGCAGACACTAGTAGATCGTAATCACCTTGTTTAGACTTAAAATGACGAATTAAAATATGTATAAATAGCTTTCTAATAACTTTGTTATTAGCAATCAAAAAATTAGATAATGGTCTCCATAAACTTGATGCTAGGCAATTGATTTTTACCGAATTATTTGATAAATTAGTTCCATACATGGAATTGAGTTTATCAAAATCTACATCAGCAATAGTAAACAGAGTTAAATCATAGTTTTCTTTCAAAGCCTCTAACATCCATAAAGCCACTGCCTCGGCACCACCTCCCATAAAGGCATGGTAATATACAGCTACTTTTTTTCTTTTTGAAGTTTCTATCTTGTTTAAAGCAGTAGAAGTCATTGATATTGTCGGCTCCTTGTCAAAAGGTGGTGTCCTGATGTAGCTTTTAGGATAATTATTTTAGGTACTCCAGTTATATCCGATACTAGATAGTATTGCCAAATCCTAACAAGCACAGATATCGATAACTACTAAATAATTTGTAAACGATCATTATTTAAGCAGCAAAACTCTCAAATCTCTAGTGCAGCAGGGCGAAAAGAACTAACCAGCTTCCTAGTAATCTCGTTAACTTACCTCCGGGAGCCTCCACTAATTGGGAAAGATAGCCACAAATTTTTGCCCTGCTGCATTAATCTATTCATTCATTATTACAGTCGTTTTGTAGTTGCTTCCGGAAATCAGCGAACAAGCTACTCCCTGGAATTTTATCTCCTCTGGAGGGCAACTACTGCACTGTGATCAAGAATCAAGCACTTGAATTTCATCAAGTTGAGCAATCGCTACATCTGCTCCTTTGAGATTTACTGCTGCCTCTGAGTTACCCCAACTAATACCAATACAACCAGCAGCACCTGCTTGACGCCCCATTTCCATATCACCAACAGAATCTCCTACCATCAGAGTTAAGTGCGGTTGAACGCCTAGAGTCTGGCAAGCTTGGAGAAATAGTGCTGGCTCAGGCTTACTAACATCTCCGTCAACTCCCTGCTGCAATTGAATGTAAGGCTCAAGTTGATGACGACGAACAAATGCCTGCACAGCAGTGGTGGAGTCTGCAGAGAGAATTCCCAGTTTTAAGCCAGCTTCTGAAAGAAATTTGAGTACTTCTAAGCTACCGGCAAACAGCGGTGAAGTGCTAGTTTCATCTTTGAAATATTGGTCAGCCTCTTCAAAGGCACTCTTGGCAATCCCTAGTGATTCTAACCAGCCTCTCCCCGTCTCAGCAATATAGGCAGCAGCAGCAATTATATTTTCACGGCGACTACCAACAGCCATCAAACCTGCCGGCTCTAGGCTATCCTCCTGGATCCCAAAAGCCATTAGCAGCGGTTCTCCAATACCTGGAATTTGGGCGTCGAGTATGCGTACTCGCTTGTATCCTAGTTCTCTCAACCAGACCTGTGAGTCTTCAAGGGTACCATCTTTATCAAAAATCACTGCCTCGATGTTAGGAAAATTTAGGTTCCGACACTCAATTGTTGCCAAAGGTCAACACTCCTATTCACAATCGACGTCTCAAGCCAGACTGTATTCAAGAGACCTCTTGCATAAATCCCGAGCAACCCCTCCCCTGCCAGGAGAGGGAGCAAGATTTCTTCCCCCCGCATCGGGGGAATTGAGGGGGGTCAATTTTACTTTTGCAAGAGGTCTAAGGCATTGGAGATGTCTATAGCATTTACAATCTACGATTACATGGTAAACCCGATGAGTAACTTTCCCCGCATCAGCTAATAGCAAAGACGATATAGAGTTTTCAATCTTTGCGATCGCCATCGAGAATGCGGCAGCTTAACTCGTCAAAGTATGATGATATATAGATTTGAGGTCAATTCTCATCGGTTCATCGACACACCTGAGCAAATCGATGAAACCCTTAGTTATCCTGATTACTCAGCTATAGAAGCTTTGAGTAAATCTGACCACTCGTTTAACAACAGATCATAGAAGCCAGCTTGACCCAGTGGAAACTTTCCTTGTTCAATCAGAGTTATGAGCTGGGGTAAAGCTTTAATAAACTCAGGACCATGATCAGGTGGGTGTATAGTCCATGCCTTGGTTGAAGATAAATCTGCTCTGACAAAACTAGTCTCTTCCAGCCTTTGGCTAGATGTCACCTCAAAAGATTCAAGCGCTCCCTTAATCGGTTTAACCTGACGACGTAACTTGCGCTCCACACTGGCAAATACTGATTGCAAAGGTGATGGTAAATACCTTGACAATAGTGGGTAGTATTTCCACATTAAAGGAATTGGGGAAAGCTCAGGAAAGCGTTGCCGATCCACAAGGTATGCCCTCATACTAAAAGAGTTATGAGGATAGAAGCCTCGTGGGTCTTCTGCTGGTCTTGAGTAAAGAACTTTTCCTTCCGGGTGAGGAGGACCGCACAAAGGGCGAGTAGCAACAATTGTAGGTATAGACTTCATCAAGTCTATCGCTTCACTAATCCAGTCATTTCCTTGATCTTGGTGCAAGAGCATATCAGCATCAAAATGAAGATAGTAATCGCTTGCTGATGCCTCAATGCAGTACAGAGAAGCGTAGATTGTTGAACCTTTCCAATTATGGGTATGGTTCAACATCAGCTTTGCCTGTTGAGTTCCAAAATACTTCTGATAAACCTTTTTTACCTGGGCTGGGTCATAATCAATCTCCGCTATTCTGTCAATAACTTTTAAATCAACCAGTTTTTGACAAGCTGACTTCAGTTCTTCCTGACTACCAGTAGCATATCTGCGGAGTTTATCTCCTGTAAGAGGTGCACTATCGATTGCTAAAACACGTTCAGTAAAGGGGTAATTGCACGCTCGCATCAGGTGCGGTATCGTCTGTAACATATAGGGCAAGTCTGTTCTTGCGGCAAGAATCCATATTGATACTGGTGCTTTCACTCTTGTTACTCCCGTTAGTCTTGTTTCTCCTCTATAGCACCGAACACCATCTCAATGCCAACCTTGTGGGTAGCAATTCTCTAAATCATTGACACTCCCCGATGAGGGACTTCCAAATAAAAAAATATCCAATCGAGCAGAGTGAGAGAGGGAGAAGAATCTTGAGGTTGTGTTTCTAAGTGAATTTGATAATTTATTTCTTGGAGTTCCCTTAATAAAAAAAGAGGGAACATCCCTCTTTGAGTTATTGTCTATTTTCTTGAACTAGCCTCAGCGAAGCCAGGTTATTATTCTTCTGCCGCAGCGATGAGTTCTTCAGCCTCAGCGTATTCAGTATCAGTATTAGTATCAGTATTGGCCTCGGCATCAGTATTGACCTCGGCATCAGTATCAGTATCAGTATCAGTATCAGTATCAGTACTAATGCCTTGCTGTTGCGCCAGCATTTTCTCCCGGTACTTTTGAGCCATTTCTTCTGCTTTCTCGTAAACCAATTCGCGGTTATTGATCATATCCCCCGCTTCTGGCTCTAATTGCTTGGTTGATAGAGAAATCCGACCTCTTTCTGCATCCAAGTCAATGATCATCACTTTCACTTCATCATTGACATTGAAAACGCTGTGGGGTGTATCGATGTGGTCGTGAGAAATTTCAGAGATGTGCAGCAGACCACTGACTCCTCCAATATCGATGAACGCACCGTAGGGCTTAATACCACGCACTGAACCAATAACGACCTCACCCACTTCTAAGCGGTTCATCTTGCGCTCAACCAGTGCACGACGATGTGATAGCACTAGACGATTACGGTCTTCATCTACTTCTAGGAATTTCAGCGGTAGCTCTTCTCCCACCAAATCTTCCTTAGGTTTGCGAGTGCTGATGTGAGAACCAGGAATAAAACCGCGCAAACCCTCAATCCTAACTAATGCCCCACCACGATTGGTGGCAAAGACTAGAGAACGTACGGTAGCATCTTCTGCCTGTAGCTGCCGTACCCGCTCCCAAGCCCTCATATACTCAATGCGACGGATGGAGAGGGTAAGCTGACCATCTTCATTCTCGTCAGTCAGAATGAAGAATTCCCGTGTTTCATTAGATTGTAAAACTTCATCAGGATTATCAACCCGATTAATCGACATCTCCTGAATTGGAATATACGCAGCAGTTTTAGCACCAATGTCAATCAGAGCGCCTCTCGGTTCCAAACTGAATACGGTACCAGCAACAATATCACCAGGATTGAAGTGATAGTCATATTGATCGAGGAGAGCAGCAAAGTCCTCGTGAGTGAAGCCAATATCTGTAGAGGTCGTTTTCTGAGTGAGCATGTGCGTTGTGTTTCCTTGTTTTGTTTGCGTAATGACTCTGCCTCCTGTTGATGTACACGAACTCCGGCTTTAATGCCGCCTACACCTACATTGCTTTGTCCTAAGCCTATTTTAGAAGATTTAATAATGCCCTGAAAGGCAATTATAACTCAAACTAAGCTTTTTAAGCTTGATTAGCTCACCGATTGAGTACTTAGACCAAATCTGCTTTAGTAAGACTCTCTTCAAAAAAATCAAAGTCTTTGCCTAGCGAACGATTCATGCGTGGGAGTGGGTCAAGAAGGTGTCATTATAGACGCTGTTGTTTCTTGCTCTTCTAATGCATTTTGCTGTACGCTTTCTGAGGCTTCAATTGCTGAACTTTGGCTTTTGAGATGATCCAAGGTTTCAACAAAGTCTCTAATGCCTTGAAACTTACGATAGACAGAGGCAAACCGCACGTAGGCAACTTCAGACTCTTGTCGCAAGTGCCGAAGTACCAACTCACCAATTTCGCTGCTGGATACCTCCCGTCCAAATTTCTGCTGCAATTGGACTTCAATTTCATCTACTATTGCTTCTAGGCGTCTTTGGGTGATTCCTGTTTTTTCACAGGCACGCACAATTCCACGCAATAACTTCGAGCGGTCAAAGGATTCCCGCTTACCGTCTCGCTTGATCACACTCACCGGCACAAACTCAATGCGTTCGTAGGTAGTAAAGCGATGTCCGCAGCGCAGGCACTCCCGGCGACGCCGTACGCTTTGTCCTCCTTCAGTTGAACGGGACTCGAGGACGCGGCTTTCAGTATGCTGACAATAGGGGCATCGCATAGGGAAAAGTCCTTATCAGAGCTGGATTGGATTCAAAACCAGCAAATCTTTATCCATCTGGAGAGGTAATAGGCGTCAAACATTTGCGGGTTGAAGCCTATTTTAATACTGTAGCACAAATAGCTTCCATATCTGCCTACTTCGGAGGTATTGAACCTCGCTGACGCTAGCTAAGGAGATTTGAAAATAAACCTGAAACTCTTGTCTTATTTGAATCGATATTTAATTTCTGGATATGACTAATTAATACCCCCCTTAACCCTAAGGGGTAATCAGGGGGTAGGCTTGCAGCTAAAATGCACGCCTTATGTCGCTGAGATCACAACCAGCGCAGTTAACTACTTTTCAATCCTAGGTGGCTCTCGGAAGGCGATCGCAAAAAATAGTGTACCGAGCGCCAATGTTAAGACCAAGATATAAGCTACGCTTTCCATCTCAATAATCCCCGATTATCTGCTCTACTACTAGTCTAACTTGCCAAGTAACTCTCAAAAGCCAAAAGGCTAGGAGTAAAATACCCCTGCCCTTTGCCTTTGACAAACCGACCTTATCTAAACAGTCTTTTGCGCACGAGTAGTCTTGTCACCAACCTTCTGGAAAACACCCCACTCAACTTGTTCCTCCAGGTCGTCGCCAACACCGGCAAACACATCACGGTAGATAGTCCTAGAACCGTGCCAGATATGTCCAAAGAAGAACACTAAGGCAAACACGGCATGACCGAAGGTAAACCAACCACGGGGACTAGTACGGAACACCCCGTCAGAGTTAAGAGTTTCTTTGTCGAACTCGAAGGCTTCACCAAGTTGAGCCTTACGAGCATACTGCTTGACTTCGGCTGGATCTTCAATGGTTTGACCATTGAGAATGCCACCATAGAAGCTTACTGTCACACCAGTCTGCTCAATGCTATATTTTGATTCTGCCCGCCGGAAAGGAATATCAGCGCGAACCACACCATTGGCATCAGTCAAAACCACAGGGAAGGTTTCAAAGAAGTTAGGCATGCGCCGAACATTTAGTTCTCTACCTTCAGCATCTGTAAACACTGCATGACCAAGCCAATTCTCAGCAATACCATCACCCTTATCCATAGGACCAGAGCGGAACAAACCGCCTTTGGCTGGAGAATTGCCTATATAGTCATAGAAAGCCAGCTTTTCTGGGATTTCGGACCAAGCTTCTGATAAGCTTGCTCCTGAAGCCACACTAGTTTGAACCCGTCGGTTAATTTCCTGCTGGAAATAACCCTGATCCCATTGATAGCGAGTTGGACCAAACAGTTCAATCGGCGTCGCGGCATTACCGTACCACATTGTACCTGCTACCACAAAAGCCGCAAAGAAGACAGCGGCTATACTGCTTGAGAGTACTGTTTCAATGTTACCCATCCGCAGAGCTTTGAACAGACGCTCTGGTGGTCGTACCGTCAGGTGGAATAAACCAGCAAGAATACCGACAATACCAGCAGCGATATGGTGAGCAACAATACCACCAGGGTTGAAGGGATTGAATCCTTCCGGCCCCCATGCCGGAGCGACAGGTTGGATACTGCCTGTGACTCCATAGGCATCAGAAACCCACATTCCCGGTCCAAATAGCCCTGTCAGGTGAAAGGCACCAAAGCCAAAGCAGAGAAGACCAGATAAAAACAGGTGAATGCCAAACATTTTTGGCAAATCGAGAGCTGGCTCCCCAGTGCGCGGATCCCTAAACAGTTCTAAGTCCCAAAAAACCCAGTGCCATACGGCTGCTAGGAACAACAGACCAGAAAGGATAATATGAGTAGCGGCAACGCCCTCAAATGACCAGACACCAACGTCTGTTACCGTTTCACCAGTGATGCTCCAGCCACCCCAAGAATCAGTAACTCCTAGGCGTGCCATGAAAGGCATCACAAACATTCCCTGACGCCACATTGGGTTCAAAATGGGGTCGCTGGGGTCAAAAATAGCTAATTCATAAAGAGCCATTGAACCTGCCCAGCCTGCGACTAGGGCAGTGTGCATCAAATGTACAGCAATCAAACGCCCTGGATCATTCAGGACGACTGTGTGTACTCGGTACCAAGGTAGTCCCATTGACTACGCTCCTCCTCAAATTGTTTAGTTTTTGCTTCGACGCTTCTTTATTTATCGATTTTAGGATTTGCAGTTACTCGCTTAGACTTCACTAAGGAAATTTGGGCGAGACAACTTGGATCTCCGGACTAGGAGTCCGGGAAGCTGAGAGATTGCTTAAAAAATTGTAATGATTGTGAGGATTGATTGCAAGCAGCTTTTAAAGCTTTTAAAGCTTAATCACAACATTTGTAAATTTTTTTTAACAAACCTTTCCTAATCTCAGGTTGATCAGGTACCTATTAACGTTTGTGCAGTTGCCAAGCGCTCGATTGCTTGCTCAGCGGTAATCAGGCGTTTGAGTACAACTTGACCAATGGTTTGAGGGGACTTGGTTACAGCCTCAGGCGTAGGCTTAACCTCGACCATGAGAACAGTATCTTCAACCCGATAGAGCCACAATTTTTCTCCTTGCTCTACGATACAAAGGTTAATTTGCTCTATTTCTGGTTTGCGTCTCCAGGTACTCTCATTCCAAAGGCCGCCGAATTCCCAGACGCGACCTACACTCCAGCCATCAGACAAGAAGAAGTATTTCACTGAAATATTTGTGCAATCGTATCTGTGGGAATTATGCCCTTTCTTTGAGGTATTTAGATAGTGCCGTCGGTTTTTTTTTAGAGGTTAGACTTGAGGGAACTATTGTAATTACGCCTGTGTTTACCCAGTTTAAGGTACTCAAGCATGTTTATAAAATTTTATCAGAGTAATACAGTAAATGCTCTTCGCAGAGTAAAGAGGGAATGGGGATACAATCTATACGATTTAGTGAGGAGTCTTACACAACGACAGATTCTCTCGCAAGTAGTCAATAAACAAGAAATTAGAGTAGTTGGCTTGAGACGCAGTGGCAATCACGCAGTTACTAACTGGGTCAAAGAACAACAAAGCGGTCAAGTGTTGTATCTCAACAACATTCCACCAAAGGAAAATGGCTATCGTGTTTTATATCAACATTATCCCAAGGAACATTTAAGGAGAGAAGCTCTAGGTCATTTTGTTAACAAAGATTGTTTAATTTATAGCTATGAAGACTGGGATCTTGAACAGATAACTGACCAGCATTTCGAAAAAAAACACGATCTTTACTGGGGGAAAAGTGATAGGCGGTATGACTTACTAATCCTCAGAGATCCTTTCAACACTTTAGCAAGTAGACTTAAGAACAATTTTATAGAAGTAAAAGACCCTAACCAAACATTTATTGAACTATGGCTATCCTATGCCAAGGAATACTTAGGAGAAACGAATCATCTCAAAAACAACAAAGTTTGCATTAACTACAATCAGTGGTTTCTTGATGTTAGTTATCGAAAAGAAATAACATCTAACCTAAAATTAGAATTTTCTGATGCAGGTATTAACCAGGTCAAAGCTCAAGGTGGTGGTAGTTCCTTTGAAGGACGTGAATTTGACGGTAAAGCAATTCAGATGAAGGTTCTCGACCGCTGGAAAGTTTTTGCTGAAGATCCTCGTTACCTAAAGTTATTAGGCAATGAAGAAATTTTAGAATACTCAAAACGAATATTTGGAGATCTTCCAGGAACCGAAGTTTTATACAAAAGATGAAATCTTGAAGAACTTTAATTTAATCACTCTCTTCACCTAATCTGTATTAAGTCCTACCTTTATTTGCATTTACCTACTTATAATTACGAAGTTACCTGTTACGGACTTGATGTCTTTCTGTAGTGAGACTAAAGCATCACTACAGAAATATACTATCTAAAGTAAAAATCATAATCACTAATTAATGAGACAATCCTCAAGCGCCATAAATGATAGTAACGACGCCTGTACTTATCTAGTTTACTGAGTAATTTCTGTAAAAAGTGTTGTCGGGGATACTCAATCTGTTTTTGTTTTTCAAAAAATACTAATTTCTCACTTTGATCTGCCTGACCCCTTTTGATTCTCATTGTTTCTATCCGGTCTTTGAAGAAAGAAATCTCTTTCAAAGAATCGAATCTAACTGAAAATCCAACTTTAGCCGCAGCTAGCCCAATAGCGTTACCTTCTCCGTGGTAAACTCCATTTAATTCAAAATAATTGGCAATCATGCCCCATTGTTTAATAAAGTCATCCTCAATACCAGAATCCCTGGTAACTACAAACATAAATTCATTGACGAATTTCACATCTTCTAAATTCAAATCTAACTTTGTAGCTATTTTTTTGACTAAATTTAAAAACTTATCTCGTTTGCGATTCTGGGTGAGAATACTGCAACCAGTTTTGGCTGTTATTCCTGGGGGCCATTCCAAACCATCTGGAACCTGATCAAGGATACGCACATTTGAATCAACAAATATGCAAGCATTAAATAGAGATATAGCTTTGGCAATCACAAATCTTTTATCGTGGTAAGTTCCCACACTACTTTGTTGGTGCCAAAAGGCTAGTACATTGGGATAAATGTTAAATTCTTCTGGTTTGTCTGTCAAAATCACTAAGGGAGTTTTAGGGGAGTACTTTTCTAAATCTCGCGCCAATAAAGTTGCCAGAGAGCGATACTTTCCACCCAAAGCAAGGGTACAGAAACAGAAGTCTTTTACCGGTTGACTTGTCACTTACTAAACTCCTTAATAAGGAAAACAGAATTTGACCCTTTTACTGAGAAAAAGTAATATAATGTACTACATCAAAAGTATAACAATTAAAATTAAAGATGCCATCCTTGCTGATAAAATCATAAATCTGAGATAAGTCTGACCATGCATTCCTCACTAGAATTCCAAGATGCCTTTGATGTCATCGTCGTGGGTGCCGGTCACTCGGGTTGCGAAGCAGCCCTAGCGGCTGCGCGTTTGGGCTGCCGAACCCTACTGCTGACCCTTAACCTAGACAAAATTGCTTGGCAACCCTGCAACCCAGCCGTGGGCGGACCAGCCAAATCCCAACTGACTCACGAGGTGGATGCCTTAGGTGGAGAAATTGGCAAAATGGCTGATCGCACCTACCTACAAAAACGAGTACTAAACTCCTCAAGAGGACCAGCAGTCAGGGCATTGCGGGCGCAGACAGATAAGCGTGAATATGCCGCTCTCATGAAAGAGATTATCGAAAATCAGGAAAACTTGAGAGTCCGTGAAGGCATGGTCACGGATTTAGTACTAGGTTCTAATCAAGAAGTGATCGGCATTGAAACCTATTTTGGCGTTGCTTTTCAAGCTCAAGCTGTAGTTCTGACTACTGGCACTTTCCTTGGTGGGTGCATCTGGGTAGGCAATAAATCCATGTCAGCAGGACGTGCTGGGGAATTTGCAGCAGTTGGTCTGAGCGAAACCCTCAACCGCCTTGGCTTTGAGACAGGACGACTCAAGACAGGAACACCAGCGCGGGTAGATAAACGCTCAGTCGATTACAGCCGCATGGAACCCCAGCCAGGGGATGAGGAAGTGCGTTGGTTCAGCTTTGATCCTGAAGTTTGGGTACAACGGGAGCAGATGTATTGCTATCTCACCCGCACCACAGCCCAAACCCACCGCTTAATTCGGGAAAACCTCAATCTATCGCCAGTGTATGGTGGTTGGGTAGATGCTACTGGACCTCGTTACTGTCCTAGTATTGAAGACAAAATTGTGCGCTTTGCCGATAAAGAAAGCCACCAGATATTTATTGAACCGGAAGGACGAGATATTCGAGAACTATATATCCAGGGATTTTCCACTGGTTTACCAGAGCGATTGCAACTACAAATGTTACATACCCTCCCTGGATTAGAGAACTGCCAAATGCTTCGCCCAGCCTATGCAGTTGAGTATGATTATCTGCCAGCAACCCAGTGCTATCCCTCCTTGATGACGAAGAAAATAGAAGGGTTGTTTTGTGCAGGGCAGATTAATGGCACCACTGGCTATGAAGAAGCAGCTGCTCAAGGAATTGTCGCCGGCATTAATGCCGCGCGTTACGTCCAGGCTCAGGAAATGGTCATCTTCCCCCGCGAGCAGAGCTATATCGGCACCTTGATAGATGATTTGTGTACCAAAGACCTACGAGAGCCTTACCGGATGTTAACCAGCCGCTCTGAGTATCGGTTGTTGCTGCGTTCAGATAATGCGGACCAGCGTCTGACTCCTTTAGGACGGCAGGTGGGGTTAATTGATGACCGCAGGTGGGAATTATATCAGCAAAAACAGAATAAAATTACGGCAGAAAAAGAGCGACTCCAAAATCTACGGGTTAAAGAACATGACGAACTTGGACAAGCAATTGCCGCTGATACCCAGCAAAGAATCAAAGGCTCAATTACTCTAGCTGACTTACTGCGTCGTCCCGGTTTCCACTACCTCAATCTTGACCGCTACGGACTGAGTGACCCCAGTCTCCAGCAATCAGAGCAAGAAGGAGCAGAAATTGACATAAAATATTCTGGTTATCTCCAGCGTCAGCAAAAACAAATTGACCAGGTTGTCCAACATGCCCATCGGCACCTACCGCCAGATTTAGATTATGCCAAGATTGAAACCTTGTCGAAGGAGTCTCGTGAAAAGCTGGCGAAGGTAAGACCCTTAACTATTGGTCAGGCTTCCAGAATTGGGGGCGTTAACCCAGCTGATATTAATGCTTTGCTGATTTATTTGGAGGTGCAGTCGCGCCGTATCGGCGATATCATCGCGCACTAGGGGACTTCCAAATAAAAAAATATCCCATCGAGGAGAGGGGGAGAGGGGAGATGGGGAGATGGGGAGAAGATTCTTTAGGTCATGTTCTTAAAGCTCAGTTAATGTCCTATGCAGTAGCAGGAGTCGCTGAGAAGCCTACACTTACCCGAAGGGAAGTGTAGGAGTATGTCAGAGTGTATTGTTGTGTAGCCACGAGAGTGAGCAATCCATGTCTCAGGATGTCAGCACTAACCAAAGATCAACAGAGAATTTGAGTGCTTCTACTTCAATCAAGCCTTGGTCGGCAGAGTCAGCTGCTGACGAGTTGATGGATGATTTATTTGCCGACATTGACCGTATTTTGGAAGGGGGCACTAAATTACCAACAGAGCCTGTCAAGCCAGAATATCTTTCCTTGAAGTCAATCGCAATTCCTAAACTCAAGATGCCACCTAAGGTGGCACCACTTCCAGAACCTGAGCCCCAGCAGGGTAATCAGTCCCAAGAGTCAACTGATCTTACCCTGGTCAAATCCTCAGAGACGAATAGGGTTAAGGCAGCTAGTTCCAGCGATCAATGGTTAGCGTGGTACTGGTTAACACTAATCTTGCTGGTTGGGGTAGCGGCAGGTATAGTGGCAATCGTCCTGCTGCTCCACCGCCAGGGAAAATTAACCTTGCCGAGATTTCTGAACCTACCTCCTTCCCTATCTGCTGAAAATAAACAACTCTCAGCAGCTGATACCCAGTTTATTAGCTACATGTTGCGATCGCTGGAAGTAATCGAACGCAAGGGTGAAGTCAAAGAACAGAAAAAAGCGATTGCTCCTACTCTGAGCCCACCCAAACAGCTACCAGTTCCTGCTGTGGAAAATCGTTCCCCTGCTCCTAAACCAGCACCAACTGTTTTCGAGAGAGTCTACATCCCTTACCCAGTGGAGCCGCCCCAAAAACCACAGGTTTCAGCAGCACCACCGCCAGCAGCAAGCCCCTCTGTGACAGTACCACCGCCAGCAGCAAGCCCCTCTGTGGCAGTACCACCGCCAGCAGCAAGCCCCTCTGTTGTGGCTTCTCCTCAACCCTTAGAATCAGCGCCTAGAGTTATAGAGACTTTACCAGCTACGACCATAACGGCAACAGCTGCCCAGCATACTCTTGTAGGATTGGTGGAAATTAGTGAAATTGGCAACAGTGAAAGTGACAAATCTGCTGCTTTGTTCGACATTGATGGTATTACCAAGAGAATCTTTGTTGGCGAAGCGATTGGCACTAGTGGCTGGACTTTAGTATCTGTAGCTAATGGAGAAGCAGTGATTCGGCGTAATGGTGAGGTTCGCTCTATTTACGCAGGTCAGAAATTTTGAAGAAGGAGCCTCTAACTCAAGAACCAGGAGTCAGAATATTAAGTACATCCTTAATCCTATCCCACGCATGAATTGCGTCGGATGCAGTTCTATTTTTTTATCCCACGCGATAAGACGCTGTGGGATTGTCCATTAGCTATACTAACGGCGGGAGAAGAGGAAATATAAAATTCGATACCCCATTCCACTCCTTCTCGGAGATGGGATTATTTTAAGATTAGAGCTTAGGAGTCCCGAAAGTGGGTTTATTTGATGATTTCAATCGGTTTCTTGAAAACCGCCTAGAGGAGTTTTTACGTAATAATCCCCATTTAGAGTTACAGGCCTTAGAAGAACAATTGCGAGAGCAGGAAAAAGACACGCTGCGGCTAATTGCTGACTTACAGGTGCAGGCCAAGCGCTTGCAGGATGACATTCTCGCCATTGCTCAAGACATTCAGCGCTGGCATCAGAGGGTTGAGAAGGCGAAAGCTCACAACAGAGAGGATTTGGCTAGAGCTGCTCAGGAGCGAGAGGCAGCTTTACTACGCCAAGGAAACCAGCGTTGGGGACAGATGGAAGGGGTTAAACAGCAAATTACACAAGCTAAGCAACTACTGCAGCAGATTCAACAACGTCGGCAGGAAGTGCAAGCCAAAGCAGCCCAAGCTAAAGCAGCCCAAGCTAGTTATAAAGCCCAACAGCGTTGGGAGACATCTGGCTGGAACCAGAGTAGCAATCACACCTCCTACAGCCATTCAGACCCCTTAGAAGAGCAATTCCAGCGCTGGGAAACAGAAGACGAATTGGAGCAGATGAAGCGAAATATGAAGCGCTAATTACCTTAAGTGCAGCGGCAGGTTTCAAGCATTTCAAGACATTTCAAAACGAAGATGTCTAAGAATCCCTGTTGCCTACTACCTTGGTTGTTCATTAATGAACTATTTTTGTTCACGGCGACTGATTGTAAAAGAAATTGAATCTTGAAGTTTGGGCAAAGACTTTGATAAGGATTGTTGTAAATTAGCCAATTTAGAGGTATTATTAAAATCATCGGCGCTTGGCTGTTGTACTTGCTGGTTCTCAGAGTCATGGGAGTACTCTTGAAAAGACCAGCCGCCATATTTGCCATAATTGGAAGCGATCGCTAGCAAGGCTCCAGCCAAAATAAACATCGGCAGTGGTACACTGAAGTGTCTCATCCACTGGTAAATTTCAAAGATTCCAAATAAGACCAGAAAGCTGGTAATCCACACTCTCATTATTTTCTGCTCCAAGCTGATTTCAATATATGTCTATTATGGTCACATTCCTCTGCTGGCATTGTGATTGCAGATTATTTCCAAAAACTTTCAACTTAATAGCACAAAGCGCGAGAAACAAAATTGGCATCTCGCGGGGAAAAAATTAATTTAACTGTCTTGAGTGACAGAGTAAATAGATCTATCTACTACCCAACAGAGCGACGGTGGATGAAGCGGGAAGCCTCGAAGACTAATGGAACAGTTCTTCTACTAGCTGTATTTGGGAAGCCCCAACTTGCCACAGCAAAAGTTGGGGTACTTCAGGTTCAAGCCAGGGAAAACTACACAGAAGCTGCTACTTTAGTGTCGCTAGAATGCAAGAATTCATAAGTCTGTCGCATTTTTAGACCTACAAGAACTTGGAACAAACCAGAACCATTGTTAGAGCCTGGATAGTCGGGATGCTTGAGCATTAGCTCAGTCATCTCACCGTAAAACTTAGTTGAGGTGTTGCTAAGGTGACTTTCGATATAAATCATCTCTTCGAGGTTGTCAAATTGACCATCGACTTCCAAAATCGAGACTTCGTTGCCCAAGAAGCTGTCTGGTCCATAGTACATTTTGAGACCAGGGTAGGCACAAGTCAACTTACGACCACAGGGCCTCCAGTCAATAGTTGAGCCTTCATCAAACAGATATACTGGCTCGAAGTTTTCCACCTCATATTTTTGAATCAGGCGCACGCGCAGAATTTTGCTTTCCTTGTCATCCTTGATTAACTGCGTGGGCAGGATTTGGATCACAACGTCAGCGTATTGCTTTTGCGGCTCAATGTAGGCTTCAAAGTCTGGGCGTCGGGCATTGATTGAGGCTAGAATATCTTCGTAGCGGTGTCCCCGCTCTGCCATATCCCTCTGGATTTTCCAGTTAATTTTGACCTCATCGCTGATATCAAGGTATACGCCAAAATCTACCAGCGATCGCACCCGCTCGTCATAGAGTGGGTGAAGTCCCTCAATCACGACTATTTTATTGGGTTCAACCCTCTCTGGTGGATCAAGTTCACCAGTTTCATGGTTATAAATTGGCTTGTCAATTGCTTGACCTTCTTTGAGCGCTTTAATTTGCTCATACATCAGGTCAAAATTGTTAGCCTTGGGATTGAGTGCGGTAACTCCTTTGGCTTTACGCTGTTTTCTATCCAAACTGTGATAGTCATCTAAGCAGATGACTGTCATCAATTCTTCACCAAACAGGTCACTCAAGCGACGCAGAAAAGTCGATTTCCCGCATCCAGAGTCTCCAGCAACCCCAATTAGTACCACGCGATCGAGCTCAGTGGTCATATTGTCCCTCTAACGTAAAACATATTCTCAAAAAAGTTTTCAGCAAGCCCAATCCTAAGCCTCTAGTCAACCAGTCCATGTTGTTATATTGCGGATTCATAAGCACATTAGCAAAGCATAATGTGAGTTAAGTAGTATCCTTTGAGTAAAACTCAACCAAGGCAGGGGTAGGTATATAGTACTAGATGCTGAGAGTGAATTTTACCAAAATGTAATCACACCCACAAGGCTTACTCTTAAGAGTTATTACTCTTTACAGTAACCATGCTAAAACGTGTTGCGTACTTTCGGTAAAGAAAAAGTGAAATTGAGTCACTATTAACAGTTTTAGAGCAGATGACTCGCTAACCTGCTTTATATGACGTGGTAGTTAGTTTTAAGGGTTCTGGGCTTTTGAGCAGATCAACACTGACTTAGAATCTTAACTGAGTCGACCTGTTTCTAACTCAAGGGGGTTAATTCTGCCTGGTTCTGTTGACAACCTTAAAACAGGACTGTGCTTTAGCCTACAATGTTACGCTAATAATGCTTTCTGCGGCTCTTATGGGTCCGCTCCAGAGTCCGGCTTGAGGTCGGTCGATGGTAGCAAGGGCATTGTTTAGCGAAAAATTGTAAGTTTGGTTTGGAGATATTAAAGCAATGTACAGTCCAGGCGCATCTACCAGTTCTGCCAATAATACGGAATTTGGTAGTCGCGTATTTATCTACGAAGTGGTAGGTTTGGCTCAGAACGGAGCAACTGACCAAATTAAATGCCCGATTCGTCAAAGTGGTAGTGTGTCAATCACAGTGCCCTATGGTCGCATGAACCAAGAAATGCAGCGTATTACTCGCATGGGTGGCAAAATTGTCAATATCAAGCAAGTAAATATTAACCAGGGAGCAGAAAGTCAAACCACACACCAGACTCAAACAAACGAAACTAATTCACAAACAAAAGGCACATCTATGACTCAAGCTAAAGAAAAAAAGGTTGACGTCCCCGTCAACATATACCGACCTAAAAATCCCTATATTGGTAAGTGTCTAGGGAATGAAGAGCTAGTTCGTGATGGTGGAATTGGTACCTGCCGTCACTTAACCTTCGACATATCTGGTGGAGATTTACGATACTTAGAAGGTCAGAGCATTGGTATCATCCCTCCAGGGGTAGATGGCCAAGGTAAGCCTTACAAGATCAGATTGTATTCTATTGCTTCGACTCGCCACGGTGATCAAATAGACGACAAAACTGTCTCGCTTTGCGTTAGACAACTAGAATACAAGCACCCAGAAACTGGAGAAACAGTATACGGTGTCTGCTCTACCCACTTGTGCCAACTGGAAGTGGGAGCTGATGTTACCATTACAGGTCCAGTGGGCAAGGAAATGCTACTGCCAGAAGACCCAGAAGCCAACGTGATTATGATGGCTACTGGGACTGGAATTGCTCCCTTCCGTGCTTATCTGTGGAGGATGTTTAAGGAGCAGCACGAAGACTACAAGTTTAAGGGTTTAGCTTGGTTGATTTTTGGTGTTGCCACAACTCCCAATATCCTCTACAAAGAGGAACTTGAAGAGCTACAAAGGGAATTCCCAGATAACTTCCGCCTAACCTACGCAATTAGCCGTGAGCAGAAAAACTCTGAAGGCGGTAAAATGTACATCCAACACCGGGTAGCTGAAAACGCCGATGAACTCTGGAATCTAATTCAGCAAGAAAAAACCCACACTTACATTTGTGGTCTCAAGGGTATGGAAGACGGCATTGATGCCGCCCTCACCGAGGCTGCTGGCAAGAGTGGGGAAGAATGGGCTACTTATCAGAGGGCAATGAAGAAAGCCCATCGCTGGCATGTTGAAACCTACTAGGTTGGGATTTAGTTCAACTTTGAGTTGGCAAGCTGTAGTCAAGTACCCCGTCCATACTTAGGTATAGACGAGGCTTGTAAGAGCCTTATGTTGACCAACTTAAGTGCTATGAAGCTGATATAGTTGCAAACTTGGTGCCTGCATCTCCTAGCTTTTAGCTTGGGGAGCAGGCGCGTTTAGATCTAGGCAAACTCATTTGGGTTGCTCGAATTACGAAAATTACGTTAAATTTAATTAAGTTAGGATAAATTTTTCAATTTCTTGAGCTGGGGTTCATTTTTCCTGACGCTCCCCTGGGGCCTAAACCAGCATCATATAACCAAAAATATCAATCAGACCAACGAGGGAAGCGGCAAATCCCGCCCCGCTTCCTAACCCTTTCTATTTTTTTGCAGGGAGGGTATCCAAGCGGGCTTTATAAATGAAACTTTCCTGGAGAATAATACTACTTTGGACATTACCGGCTCTAGTCATTGGCTTTTTCCTCTGGCAAGGTACCTTTTCTAGTGCTGGCGGTGACTTGGGTAGAAATACAGCAAGTACTCGCATGACCTATGGTCGCTTTTTGGAGTATCTAGATACTGGTAGAGTAACTGCAGTTGACCTCTACGAGAATGGTCGGACAGCCATTGTAGAGGCGGTAGACCCCGATCTTGATAACCGGTTACAACGGTTGCGAGTCGATTTGCCGACAAATGCCCCTGAACTAATTGCCAAGCTGAGAGAATCTGAGGTTACTTTAGATGCCCATCCCCCTCGTAAAGATGGTGCAATTTGGGGATTACTGGGCAACTTAGTATTTCCAATTCTGTTGATTGCAGGGCTGTTTTTCCTCTTCCGTCGTTCTAGTAACATCGGTGGTGGGCCAGGTCAAGCGATGAATTTTGGTAAGTCCCGTGCTCGCTTTCAAATGGAAGCAAAAACTGGTGTCTTATTCGATGATGTCGCAGGAGTTGAAGAGGCTAAAGAAGAACTCAAAGAAGTTGTTACTTTCCTCAAACAACCAGAAAGATTTACTGCTGTAGGGGCACGTATTCCCAAAGGTGCTCTGTTAGTTGGACCTCCAGGAACTGGTAAAACTCTATTGGCAAAAGCCATCGCTGGCGAAGCTGGTGTTCCTTTCTTTAGCATTTCCGGCTCGGAATTTGTGGAAATGTTTGTTGGCGTTGGAGCATCCCGTGTCCGTGATCTGTTCAAAAAAGCTAAGGAAAACGCCCCCTGCCTAATCTTCATCGACGAAATTGACGCTGTGGGACGTCAGCGAGGTGCAGGTATTGGCGGTGGTAATGATGAGAGAGAGCAAACCCTCAACCAGTTGCTTACAGAAATGGACGGCTTTGAGGGGAATACTGGTATTATCATCATTGCTGCTACTAACCGACCAGATGTCCTTGACTCTGCTCTGTTGCGTCCCGGACGTTTTGACCGACAAGTGATTGTTGATGCTCCTGATCTTAAAGGGCGCATTGGTATTTTGGAAGTCCACGCCCGTAACAAAAAACTCGCTCCTGAAATCTCTATAGAAGTTATCGCGCGGAGGACTCCTGGATTTACTGGTGCCGATTTAGCTAATCTACTCAATGAAGCTGCAATCCTCACGGCTCGACGCCGCAAGGAAGCAATTACAATGGCAGAAGTCAATGATGCTGTTGACCGCGTCGTTGCTGGTATGGAAGGCACTCCCCTGGTTGACAGTAAGAGTAAGCGCTTGATTGCTTACCATGAAATTGGACATGCGATCGTTGGCACTCTCCTCAAAGATCATGACCCGGTGCAGAAAGTTACTTTGATTCCTAGAGGACAAGCTCAGGGCTTGACTTGGTTTACTCCTAGTGAAGAGCAAGGTTTAATTACTAGAGCTCAGCTTCTGGCTAGGATTAGCGGAGCCTTAGGAGGAAGAGCGGCAGAGGAAGAAGTTTTTGGAGATGCTGAAGTTACTACTGGTGCTGGTGGTGACTTGCAACAGTTGACTTCCATCGCACGGCAGATGGTTACGCGCTATGGGATGAGTGATTTAGGCTCTCTGTCTTTGGAAGGACAAGGAGGAGAAGTATTTCTCGGCGGTGGTTTGATGTCGAGGGCTGAATATTCTGAAGAAATTGCTTTCCGGATTGATGAGCAAGTCAAACGGATTGCTGAACATTGCCATCAGGAAGCGCGCCAGATTATTCGAGAAAACCGCATGGTGATTGATCGCTTGGTGGATTTGTTGATTGAGAAGGAGACTATTGACGGCGAAGAGTTCCGTCAGATTGTGGCTGAGTACACTCATGTGCCGGAGAAGGAGCAATACGTTCCTCAGATTTGATCAAGAAAATTGAAGTTAATAATTTATTTGGATGGGGATGGTTTTTACCATCTCCATTTTTTTGATTATCTATAGCGCTGCGCGCAGGGAACAGGGAATAGGGAACAGGGAACAGTAAGGATAGGGAATAGGGAACAGTTTTAAACCTGATTAGCTATGATCAGCTCCGAGATTTTCCCCAAAAGTGCAAGGATTTTGAGCCGTCAGATGCTATAACAAAGCACTTGTAAGCCTAAAAAAAGACCCAAAACCCAAGTCTTGCATACCTTCTAGATTCATTCAGCAAGCCCTACCTAGGCAAAATTAATTACACAGTAAGCACTTATACCGCTTAGTGTTGGGTTTCACGACCTTCTACCCAACCTACTTCTACTGCAATTTCTAGGACTCTCTCCAAGCAATTCCCAATTTTTTTTAACGGTATTGTCTTGATAGTTACTTTATGATAAATTAACACTGTTGCAACTGCAATCCAGAAAAAAAGCCAGCCTGTCACAGTAGAAAGTCCCAGGCTGGCTCTGGCTCCCAATCTAGTAAAGGAGACAAACTCATTATGACCTACAGAGACAAGCTCAAGCCCTGGGCTATAGCCCGTCTATTGCACAACAATCTGCAATGGTCAATTATTGATCGTTACCGCACCCAATCAGACGCCGAGGGACACATCAAATGGTGGCGTCAGCATGTTCCCGATGCCAAATTTGAAGTGATTTGGGATTTGCCTAATCACAGTGATAATCGCACTGATAGCAAAGGCTAAAAATTGATGGTTCATGGTACGCGCTGCGCGCATGCTGCGCAAACATGGTTGATTGTTAATTAGCCCATGAACCATGAGCAATGAACTATGACTAGATTATTTACTCGCCTCCAACCTTCTGAGCAATTCCACATCAGCGTCAGTGATATTGCCCAATTTCTCAAGATTCCCGAAGACCAAATTGTGCGCATCGAATGCTGGAAATACGTATTATTTGTCCATCGCTGTGATGTCGGCGGACAATTTATTAGTTATCGGAAATTGCGACAGTGGCTGATTGCCGTTGCCCATCAAATTCAGAAATGTTTCACTTTGCTAGAATTACTCAATTGCTTGAGAGAAATTAGCGAAGACTACCAAAAGCACAGCAAGCAGTACAATGCCCAGCATCACCAATTTTTAAGTCAGGTTTGGTTTCATCGCTGGTACACTCTTGTGCCAGAGCAATTCCAATCGACAGCGTGAGACATAAAGGGAATAGTTTATGATTAACCGCAATGAACCATGAATAATCAACAAAGTCTTTTCTTCATCGCACTACTGCCACCTCAGGAAATCCAGGATTATGCTAATGAGATTAAGCAGTATTTTGCTGACACTTACAATAGCCGACATGCTCAAAAATCACCGCCCCATATTACCTTGCAACCGCCATTTGAATGGCAGTTAGACCAAGTCTATGCTCTGGAAGAATGCCTAAAATCTTTTGCTGAAACTCGGACACCAGTACCGATAAAACTCAAGGGTTTTGGTGCTTTTATTCCCCGCGTAATCTATATAAATGTCCTCAAAACACCAGAATTATTAGCTATCCAAAAGGAGTTGATGGCTTATTTAGAAGCATCATTGGGTATTGTTCACCAAGTTTCTAAAAGTCGCCCTTTTTCTCCTCACATGACTGTTGCTTTTAAAGATTTGACTGGGCAGAATTTCTGGAAGTCTTGGCCAGAATTTGAGCATCGAGAGTTTGAATCTGAGTTTACTGCTGCTGAATTAACACTGCTAATTCACGATGGTAGGCGATGGAATGTGAGTGAGTCTTTTTCGTTGGATTCTCAAGAGTTTTAATAAATTGATGGAATTCCCAGCCCTCAACTTAGGGGCGCACGGCAGTGTGCCCTTACAGGTGGTGATAGGATAGGTAATGTGAACTACTTTAGTCTCCTGTAGGGGTAGTTGATGTAGCTTATGGCACTTATAATCATTGCTGTCATTATCGGAATGATTTCTTGGGGTGGTATCGAAATCGTACAAGCGATCCGTAGATGGGAAAAGTTGGCTCCCTCTTCACTCCAAGCCAAGCTTCAAGCTGAAGAAGCAAAAGACCAAAACTATTCTGCCTTAGCTGATGTTGTGCTTGAGGGAGAGAATCCGGCAGTGGGGAATGCTATTGAGGTTGGGCAATGCGCCACTGAGGGGGCGGCTTGTGAAGCTTCATCAACTGTTATCACTCATGCTGTCGAAGGGGCACTAAATCTATTAGAGCATTAGATTACAAACTCACCAGCTAGTAGCAAAGGTTTATTAAAATGGACTGAAATTAATGTAGCCTTTACTACTAGCTCCTCTCCTAACTTTGGGAGAGGAACCGATTACAACTGCAGGTATTTTTAATCAACAGAGTCAATTATTTGACACTCCCCGGCGTAAACGCACGGGGATTCTTAGTTCCATGAGTCCACTTAACTAAACTCCTTGCGTTATCTAGCCAGAGATGGTTCTCTCCCTAAGCGTTTAACTCTTTGCAGAATTGGTTTGGGTATGC
>JAAHGS010000279.1 GCA_010692645.1 Symploca sp. SIO2E9 | reverse complement strand
CAGGCAAAGTAAAGTAATATGCTCGATGCTAGTGCAGTTTTAGAAGTACTAAGACCGGTACAAGACCCTGAACTCCGCAAGAGTTTGGTGGAATTGAATATGATCCGGAATGTCAAAATTGATAATGGCTCTGTTAATTTCACCTTGGTTTTGACTACCCCTGCCTGCCCCTTACGGGAATTTATTGTTGAGGATTGCCAGAAAGCAGTCAAGCAACTACCAGGTGTTGAAGAGGTGATTGTGGATGTTACCGCCGAGACACCTCAGCAGAAATCAATGCCGGACCGTCAAGGAATTGATCGGGTAAAAAATATTTTGGCAATTTCAAGTGGTAAAGGTGGTGTCGGCAAGAGTACTGTGGCGGTTAATGTCGCGGTGGCGCTGGCGCAATCAGGAGCTAAAGTAGGTCTGATTGATGCTGATATTTATGGGCCTAATGCTCCCACAATGTTGGGTTTAGCTGAGGCTAAGGTGATGGTGCAGCAAACTCAACAGGGGGAGTTGTTAGAACCAGCTTTTAACCATGGCGTCAAATTAGTTTCTATGGCTTTTTTGATTGATCCAGATCAACCGGTGATTTGGCGAGGTCCAATGTTGAATGGGATTATTCGCCAGTTTCTCTACCAGGTAGATTGGGGAGAATTGGATTATCTGATTGTAGATATGCCACCGGGAACAGGTGATGCACAGTTAACCTTAACTCAGGCTGTACCCATGGCAGGGGCAGTGATTGTGACGACACCGCAAAATGTGGCGCTGTTAGATTCTCGTCGAGGATTGAAGATGTTCCAGCAGATGGGAGTGCCAGTGTTGGGAATTGTGGAAAATATGAGTTACTTCATTCCACCAGATTTGCCGGATCGACATTATGATCTATTTGGTTCAGGAGGAGGCGAAAAGACATCTCAGGAACTCAACATCCCTCTACTGGGTTGCATTCCCCTAGAAATTTCTTTACGACAGGGAGGCGATAGAGGCTTACCAATTGTCGCCGCTGAGCCAGATTCAGCATCTGCTAAGGCATTGGTGGCAATTGCCTCTCAGATTGCAGCTAAAGTCTCGATTGCTGCTTTGAGCAGTAATTAAAACGAATGATTCAATCAAAATTATCTCCCCCTCCCCCCATCTCCCCATCTCCCCCTCTCCCCATCTCCCCATCTCCCCCTCCCCCCATCTCCCTCTCCTCCCCGTTTCTTCTGAAAGTTGCCAAAAGCAATTAGGCACCCTAGTAGCTAGATATGTTGCAAAAGCCACTAATTGGTATTCGTTGGAAATCTCTGCTGGCACCCTGGCAAGAAATAGACTGGCTGCTATTAGCATTGAGTGTTAGTCTGACTTGCCTAGGTGGGTTGATGATTCGCAGTACTGAACTCAATGAGGGACTCACTGACTGGTGGTCACACTGGGCGGTTGGTGGTGTAGGTTTGGTACTGGCACTATTAATTGCGCGATCGCGTTACGAACTCCTTCTACAATGGCATTGGATTATCTATGGCATTACTAATTTCTGCTTAGTAGCAGTGATGTTCATCGGTACTACTGCCAATGGAGCTCAGCGCTGGATTAGCATTGCTGGTTTCCAGATTCAACCCTCGGAACTTGCCAAAATAGGAATTATCATTACCCTGGCTGCGATTTTGCACACTCAACCCACCTCAACCCTCAGCGGGGTTTTTAGAGTATTAGCAGTGGCAGCAATTCCTTGGATTTTCGTATTTTTAGAGCCTAACCTAGGCACATCCCTGGTATTTGGTGCGATTACGATGGGAATGCTCTACTGGGCTAATGTTAATCCAGGCTGGTTGTTACTTCTGGCATCTCCAATTATTTCAGCAATTTTATTCAGTGTGTTTTTGCCTGCTTGGTTTATCTGGGTAGGAGGAATGGCAGTTGTTGGCTGGCGTAGTTTTCCTTATCCCTGGTCTGGAGCTTTGGGGGCTTTAGCATTAAACTTAGTCTCAGGAACATTGGGCAATTTCTTCTGGAATCTGCTCAAAGATTATCAAAAAGACCGACTGACTCTATTTTTAGACCCCGATAAAGACCCTTTGGGAGGAGGTTATCACCTAATCCAGTCTCGGATTGCCATTGGCGCTGGTCAAATGTGGGGAAGCGGGCTCTATCAGGGAAGCCAAACCCAACTCAGTTTTATTCCAGAACAGCACACTGATTTTATTTTTTCAGCAATTGGAGAAGAGTTAGGTTTTGTCGGCTGTTTGTGTGTCCTCTTCACTTTCTGGTTACTCTGCCTGCGCTTAGTGATTATTGCTCAAAATGCTAAGGACAACTTTGGTTCACTGCTGGCGATTGGTGTCCTTTCAATGATTGTTTTTCAGGCAGTAATTAATATTGGGATGAATATTGGCTTGGCTCCTATCACTGGTATTCCATTGCCTTTTTTGAGTTACGCTCGTTGGTCATTGCTGTCGAATTTTATTGGTATCGGGCTGGTGGAGTCAGTCGCCAATTATCGACATCGGCTACGATTTTAGTCGGTATTTGGTCAATAGTTGTTGATAAACCACCACTGAAGCCTAAAAAGCACATAAACTATTAGATGGATGTAAACTTAGTTATTAGTAGGATTTATGGTTTTTCCTGGTTCAATAGTTCGCGTGACCAATGCCGACGACATCTACTACCAATTTGAGGGTTTAGTTCAGCGAGTAGCTGATGGCAAAGCTGCTGTATTCTTTGAAGGTGGTAACTGGGACAAAATCGTGACTTTCCAGCTATCGGAATTAGAAGCTGTTGAGCTAACAGCTGGTAACAAGCGCTAATAGTTATGCGTCTTCCCTTACCACAGTTTACGACCGGAGATCGTCTTGAAGATCACATTGCTGAAGTGATCGAAACAGCAACAACAGAATTTCTGGCACAGTGTTTGGAGCCAGAGGATTTGAGCCTTCCCATCATGCCAGCCTTTGGCAGTTGGGTTAGGTCTGTTGATGAAGAGTCGGGCAATCAAGTCCTGGCAGTAGTTTACTATGCTACCACCAGCCCGATTGATTCCGTTCATCGCGCCAGGGCTTTGGGGTTGTCACTTGCAGATTTGCGAGAGCAGCAGCCCCAGATTTTTGCAATGCTGAAAACCGAGTTTCGCGCTGCTATTGTTGGGTTTGCCTCTCCTGAGCAGGGAGTCAATGGTTATCAGCATGGTGGCGGTAAGTTCTATCAGTATCTTCCCCCACGCCCGCCACAAATTCACCAGGCAGTCTATCAATGCCAACCAGCAGAGATTGTTCACTTCAGTGAGCAATTGGATTTTTTACGGACTCTATTGCAGGTAAAGGGAGCGCCAGTAGAAGCGCTTAGTGCAGCGGCAATTAGAGAAGTTTATCGCTTGCGTCAAGGGGATCGAGATTGGTTGGTTAAGGCTGCCAGAACTATGAGTATTTTACTCAAAGATGACTATGACCGCCTGCGGTATATTTTGAGTCAAATTCATTGGTAATCTATAAACAATGATTCAATGATGTAAATCCGATACCTTGTCTATTCCGGCATTGCAGGTGTTTTTCAGTGCTTGCGAGTCGATGATGAGTAAGCGAGTTCACTTTATTATCCTAGAGTATAGACTTGCTTTTATGTTAGGTGATATTGATAAAATTAGCTTATAGATTTTATTTATGAAACGAATTTTAATTACTCATCCTATTGCTCATAATACTATTCTTAAACTCGGACTTACAGAAAAAGAAATATCTAGGTCAAGTATAAATAAAGAAGAAATATTTTTATATATTCCTGATATTGGATATAACCAAATTCCAAAAAAATCTATGGATTTAGATAAATTGCTTTACTACCTGGAAACTTTTCAACCAGATATTCTTATGGTAGGGAGTAATGCTGTACCTGCTATTGCAATTACTTCTTGGCGTAAAGCTGTGGGTAAAAACAAGAATCTTCTGATCATTAGACGAGGGGTAGATACTAGAGCTATAGATATTAAGGCTGCACAACAACATAATGTCTTAGTGAGTAATCTTCCAGGTATTAATTCTCCTTATGTTGCTCAACACATGATTAAGTATTTAGATATTAAAAACGCTAAAATAAACAGCAAAATTGCCATTATTGGCACAGGTAATATTGGTAAAGAAATTGCCATTCAAAGCATAGAATACGGGCTAAGTCCACACCTATTTAGTCCATCTTTACAAGACCGAAACAAGCGTTTATCAACATTAACAGCGAGGGGAATTAATACTGAAAAAGTTATTTGTGCTCCTTCAATAAAGGAAGTTATCCAAGACGCTACTTATGTAGCCATTGCTATCCCTTGGCTAAATAATTCCGGTCTTACTAATGCAGGAATAATTGAGGAAAAACATATTAATAATTTAGGCTTAAATGCCAAGATTGTTTCGGCTTCAGTCCCTTTAATATTTTCTATGCAAGCACTTACTATGATGAATAATTTAGCGGAAGAAAAGAAAATATTTGTTCGCATTGACACTTCCCAAAGTCGTGCCGAGGAAGTAAGAGAAAAATATATTCATTTAGATATTTCGCACAATCAAGCTTTTGCTGCTTCTGAATGCCAGATAGCTTTAGATGAAGCTATGTTAGATAAAGTACGAACTTTTACTTAATTTTGCGGTATCTAACCTAATTTCAGGAGAAAACATGTCAGAGGAAAACCCGCCAAAACAGCTGAAACGAGAATTGGGTTGGTTTGGTAGTGCCAGCATGGGGCTAGCTTCAGTAATCGGCGTGGGAATTTTTGTAAGCATTGGCATTGCTGCAGGGATATCTGGTTCTGCTGTGATTGGAGCCTTAGTGGTAGCTGGGCTCTTGGGGGCTTGTAATAGCCTAAATTTAGCCCAGCTTGCTGCGAGTCATCCGGTTAGCGGTGGAATCTATGAATATGGCTATAAGTACCTGACACCAGCTTTGGGTTTTACTGGAGGCTGGATATATTTTCTAAGTAAAATCGCTGTGGCGGCAACAGCTGCTCTTGGCTTTGCTGGCTATTTGTTGAATACTACGGGTTTTAATGACAGTAGAGTTTTAATAGTTGTAGCAGAAGCTGCCGTCTTGATTGTTACCTTAATTGTTATCGGTGGCATGCGTAGTTTTAAGGTAACGACAATCGCCGTTGTTTCAGTAACAATTCTGTCGCTACTTTTCTTGATTATTGCCGGCTCATTCGTTTGCTTGGCCAATGGTTTTGAGCATCTAAGCTTCGCTAATAGTAGCTCTGGTAACTCTATCAAAAACTTTCTTGAGTCTGTTGCTTTAATGTTTATTTCTTACAATGGTGCTGCTCGTATATCAATGATGAGCGAAGAGATTACAGAGCCTCGAAAAAATATACCCAAAGCAATCCTGCTCACAATCGTAGTGACAATGCTTCTTTATGTAGGAGTAGCAGTAGTAAGCTTAGGTTCAATTGGAGTAGAAGCTTTTAGTAAAGCGACAACAGAGCAAGCCGCTCCTTTACAAGTAGTAGCTAGCAGTTTTGGTATTCCAGGTGCTGCTAATATTTTGGCTGTTGGCGCGATTACTTCGATGCTGAGTATACTCTTGACAATTATTTTAGGTGTATCTCGCATCCTTTTAGCGATGGGGCGTCGCGGAGATATGCCTAGTTTTTTTGCACAATTAAATAGTTCCGGCACAACGCCCTATTGGGCTGTGCTATTTTTGGGTATTGCGATCGCACTTTTAGTTTTAACTGGCGATGTCAAAGTAACTTGGTCCTTTGCTGCCTTCGGCAGTATGTACCGATGTTTTCTTGTCAGTCTCGCCGCACTACAACTGAGCCAACAAGAGCGGTTATATCCACAATGGTTAAGTGGGATATCCCTATTTTCTTCGCTGTTTCTCGCTTTTTGGGTAGAGTGGCAGATTTGGTTAATTGGTTTGGGAGTAATTGGAGTTGGGGTTGTCTGGCATTTGGTGATACAGCGCTTTAATTTTGCTGTGAGCAGCTAATAGATAGCGAAAAACCTGCTCAAACCTGCTCAAACTGTAGAAACTCGAAGGGACAAATTATGGTAACAAAAAATCAAGCCAATTAGTCTAAAATAGAGTAGATTATAGGGGGATAAAATGTACGCCATTAAGGTTGAACTCAAATTGAATAATAAAGAGAGAACCAAGATGGCTCAACACGCCGGATTCTCCCGGTTCGTCTACAATCACGGTCTTTCTTTAATGCAGCAATTAGACCACAAAGAGTACAAAGGCGGCTCTGGTAAAAAGATTAACGAAATCAAAAAGATTTTCACTGGTTTTACCAAAAAACAGCCAG
>JAAHGS010000278.1 GCA_010692645.1 Symploca sp. SIO2E9 | reverse complement strand
CGCGCACTCGCCGAATGCCGCGCCTCCACCGCCGTTGTACAATTGAGAAATACCGAAACGCGAAAACACGGCGCAGTAGGTATTAGCACCTTGAAAACTAGGTTTAGGGGGTTCCGGCTAGGAATGCAAAGCTTGGTAAAAAGCCTAAGCAACAAGTATCAAGTCTTGTGAGACTCCGTACCGCAGGGCTTGCGGAATCGGGACTCTGCAATGGGCCCTTAAGTCTGTGGACATAACGTAAGACGGGGACATAACTAACGCGAGTCGGTAGTGTACGCAGATGTGGAAGAAGCTCCAAACCTCGCATTGCGAGGTTTAGGAATCCCGCGAAACACGCGCTGGGAGGATGTCAATCTCATAAATCAAGCAAATCATTTTCATTAGAAACTGATTGTTGCAACCAGTCTTGACCCAACTGAATGGTGACATCTGAGGTTAGAGAGCCAGTACTTTCAATGCGTACTTCTCCCAATCCTAAATAGCTGCGAATGTCGGCAGCACTGCGATCGTCTCCCTGTTGCGCAACTATGCGAGTAGTTTGCAAAGGTTCCCGCCAGGGGTTGCTAATGTAAATATTGCGATAGCCAGCCTCCCGGAGTGTCTTTACGAGGGTCTTAACTGCCTCTTGCTCACCAGTACTATCTTGAATCGCTATGCGCTGGTAGCTAGGATTAACCTCTTGCTGATCACTATAGCCAATGTCAAAGTGTCGAGCCATCATCTGTCGAATACGGCGATGATCCGGTAACCAGTAACTGACATCAGAATGTCCACTGCCGTTAAATTGACCAGGTACCATCAACATTTGTGTATTTGAGCGTTTCGTATCTGCGCCAAAACCCACTAATGCGACCAGTTCTTCAACGGTTAAGTTAGTATCCAGGTTAGACTGAATGACTGAGAGAATTTTCGGCACTCGCGCTAGAGTAGTGGGATTGAGTACCTGTTCAATCATTGCTCTCATGAAGGTTTGCTGCCGCTGTACTCTACCGACATCGCCATACTGATCGTAGCGAAATCGCAAGAATTGCAGGGCTTGTTCACCATTCAAGCGCTGTTTGCCTTCTTTGAGATTGATGTAGAGGTGCTGAGAGTGGTCTGTGTACTTCATATCCCTGGGAACATACACCGTAACACCCCCTAGGGCATCGATGAGCTTTTCTACGCCCTGAACATTCACCCGGATGTAGCGGTCAATACCTACACCTCCTAGGAGATCACTGGTTGCTCTTGCCGTCAGTGCTGGTCCACCATGGTAATTAGCAGCATTGAGTTTAGTTCGACCAATCCCCGGTACATAGGTGCGGGTATCGCGGGGAATAGAGAGAACAGTTAACTTTTCTTGGTCTGGATCAAAACGCAGCAACAGCATCGTGTCTGAAAGACCGTCAAAGGAGTTAACTAGGGCATGATATCCCAAATCTTCGGTAGGTTCTTCGTCTAAATCAGAGGTGAGAACTTTGGTTCCTAAAACTAAGACATTGACTGGTCGAGTTAACTCTGGCAGTCGCATACTGCTGCGGGAGATGCTCTCACCGTTAGCAAACACTGCTTCCTCAGCAGGAGAGAGTTGAGTTTGCAGTAAGGGCATACTGGAGAGCGATACCGCTAGCATAGCACCAGCTGTTGCCGAGAGCATGGCAATACCAGTAAAGCCCGTCCAGATCCAAATCCAATTTCCTTGCTTGAGATTCACAGCCTTGTTCCAAAAAGATTGAGTAGGTTTAGGATCCAGATGGGGTTGTTCTAATGGTTTTTGAACTCGCACTTAGCTTCCTCACACACATGCAATTTTAATGATAGGAACTTCTCAAGAGTACTTGCCTCAAGCGCTAAGGCTTAACCCCGAGTCTGAAATAACTGTTTACCAAAAACACTCATAGCAGTTTTTCTGAGAGTTTTCTACAGAATCCGGTAAATGCTGGGTAAAATTCCCTGATGGGGAGAGGGGGAGAGGGGGAGATGGGGGGATGGGGAGAGGGGGAGATGGGGGGATGGGGGATAAATCTTTACGTCGTGTTTCTAAGTGAATTGGATAATTTATTTCTGGGATTATTTCTGGGAGTTACCTAAGTACTGGCGCACAATTCCCTCGGCAAGCTGGCTAATCCCTGGTAGACGGAGGGACTGGCGCTGCCATAAACGAACCATTAGACCGAAACTTACTAAAAAATAACTAGAGGTAAGGATAGTATTCAGGAATGACAAGCGTAGAATCAACAACTGTGAGTCGTACATTCCTGCTGATAATAAAGTATAGCTTAGCAACCAGATAAAAGCCAAAGTGACTGACAAGCGGCTAACGAGTTGTTGTTCTCGCGTACCCTGACGGCGGTATAGCGTCCAAAGTGCAGGGAAACAACCCATAACTGGAACCAAATATATATATAAATACAATTGCTGAAATTCTTGAGGGTCTTTGGTTTCAAGCTCTTTCATCCAAGCTGCCGTTGAACGCTTTTACTCAATAATTTTAAAGGTTGCACTGCTAAGTTTTGATTAGCCTTAATTTTTAGGTAAGTAGCAGCGAGATAGGGAGGTAAAATTTTTCTGATCTATTCCCATTTCACTATACCAATGAGCCAAATAGCTCCGCCAACATCTACTGCTTCCCCAATTAACATATTTCAGCAACCTAGAGACTGGCTTTATGCTCTGTGGAAGTTTTCTCGTCCCCATACTATCATCGGCACTAGTCTTAGCGTTTTTGGCTTGTATCTCATTGCTCTAAGTACTGCTGAGGGCTCTTTGGCGCTCGATAGTCTTGGGCAACTACTAGGGACTTGGCTTGCTTGCTTGTGCGGCAATATTTACATTGTTGGCTTAAATCAACTGGAAGATGTGGAGATTGATCAGATCAATAAACCCCATCTTCCCATTGCTGCTGGTGAGTTTTCGCGGCGACAAGCACAGCTGATTGTTGGAATTACTGGTATTCTGGCGCTGCTGTTGGCAGGATGGCTCGGACCATGGTTATTCTTAATGGTTAGCACTAGTTTAACTATTGGCACGGCTTATTCTCTGCCGCCAGTAAGATTAAAGCGATTTCCTTTTTGGGCAGCACTGTGTATTTTTTCAGTGCGGGGGGCAATTGTTAATTTAGGATTATTTGTGCACTTTAGCTTGGTGTTGACTAACAAAGAAATGCTGATGCCAACACCTTCAGTGTGGGCGCTAACATTGTTTGTGTTAGTATTTACCTTTGCGATCGCAATTTTCAAAGACATCCCTGATTGGGAAGGGGATAAGCAATACAATATCGTCACCTTTACCCTTAAACTGGGCAAACTGAAGGTGTTTAATTTGGCACGCTGGGTAATAACGGTTTGTTATCTAGGGATGATGCTGGTTGGTTGGCTATGGCTGCCCTCAGTTAATACTATCTTCCTAGTTATTACTCATCTAGTGGCTTTAATCTTCCTCTGGAGGCGTAGTCAAAAGGTTGACTTGCAGCACAAAAGCGAGATTACAAAGTTCTACCAAGTAATTTGGAAACTCTTTTTCATAGAATATTTAATTTTCCCTGCTGCTTGTTTGTTGGCTTAGAGCAACTAAGTAGTCGGACACAATTAAAGTTAACTTTGAGGATCAGGGAGTAGGGAGTAGGGAGTAGAGAGTAGTAAGGGTTTCATTACAAGTAATATTTCTTAATACAACGAACAAAATTTATGTCCGACTACTTTCCACGCTGATTCCCATCTCCCCCTCTCCCCCTCTCCCCATCTCTTCCTAAATCTGGCAGGCGTCAGGAAAATTTGCATAATTTAAACAAATTTTTGGCAAGATAAGTATTAGAGAGTAATGTTGACTGAACCGTGGGAGTAATTTATATAGGCGATCGCAATACTGGTAAGACAGCCTTAGCAATTGAGTTAACTAACTCTCAATTTGACTATGTCCATATCCCCAATCAGAGTTATGAAAACCTGAAGAGGCTCTTCTTTGATGAGAAGGAAGACAAATTTCGACCGACAGAAGTTGATCCAACCAATGTCTATACAACTCGTTCGGTGGAAGTAGAAGTCAAGTTACCAGCTGGTACTCGGACTATCCCTGCAGATTGTATAGATACTCCCGGTGAAGTCTGGCGTAAATCATGGCAGCTAGATAATCCCAAGCAATGGCAGAAGGTGTTGGCAGCAGTACAGCAGAGTGAGGGAATCTTGCTAGTTCTGCCGCCCTATCGTGAGATGCTATTACCTCAGTTTCAGATTAACTCTTCTGATTTTCCTACTCAACAACAATGGTGTACAAGATTTCAACGCTGGGTAGATTTTTTTCATTATGATTGCCCCAAGGTGCGACATATTATTATTTGCTTAAATAAAGCCGATTTATTTTGCGATTTAGAGCAAGAAGCCCTTCAGCTCGCCTATCATCCACTACGTTCTCGGAAAAACTGGTATCAACGTAATAGTTATGTTTCTCAGCGCTACTTTCGACCAGTACAAAATCAATTAGTAGCCATTAGTCAACTTACTTCTGGTGTACCTGTACGTTGTTTTATTACCAGTATTTACAATCGTTCTTTGTTAGAACTCCCCTGGATTTATTTAGCCAGCTTTCTTGCCAGTTAGGAGAGTAATTACAAGATGGGAAATATCTTTGTCATTGGCCCGAGAAAATCTGGAAAGACGACTTATTTAGCTGGATTAGCCTATTGGTCGCAGCGAAAAATGGCTCTTAAACAGAAGACTTTTAAAGTCCACCCGTTGAATGAAGATGCCAGACATCTTGAGGAACAAGCTAAAAATATAATCTTGCCACAAGCGTCCTTAGAAGGAACAAGAATTCCTTTAGGAGGGGTTAGTGATTTACCTGTCTACTCCTTTCAGATTGAGGTTAATAGAAGACTGCATAAGACGGAAACGATCAACCTAGTAGTTAAAGATTCTGCTGGAGAAATTTTTGATGGATTAGAATCAGGATTTATAAATTATGAACATGAAGATTTGTTTGAAGAATACTTAAGTAGAGATGTGGGCGGATGTTTAATTTTCCTGACTGGTTGGCAAGGGGATAGTGATGATTCTTACGTTCAAAAATTGAGTGGTTTTACTAAATTAATCGATTTCTATGAAAGGAATAAGGATTTACGGGTAGCGGTGGCAATCAGTAAATGTGAACGAGGGGAACTGTGGCCTGGTCGGCTCGATCCAGAAATTGACTTATTCGATGTGCATTTACCGCAAACTAAATTATTGCTGCGCTCCGAAATTCCACCAGAAAACTTACGCTTTTTTGCTCTATCAACCTTTGGTGTTTTGGGTCGAAATGACCCCAGACCTAATCGTATCAATGAACCAGGATGGGATGGAGCAATGTCAGTACTCAGAGAGCCTAATAAATGGCAACCCTATAGTATATTTTCACCCCTTTATTGGCTCAGTACAGGCAAAAGGATAGGACAAAATGTTTGATAAGTTATTAAGAAAAAACAAGTCAGGGAAAAAAATCCTGCCTCAACCAACCCAACTTAGTGCCACTGTGCGGGTAATTGGGGACAGGAAATCTGGGAAAACTACCTACATGGCTGCCTTGGCTCGTTGGCCTGGAGCTGATCCCTCCACTAGTCCAGTGCAGACAGTAACACCTATTAATGAAGATGGGGAAGCACTAATCACTAAAGCCAAGAACATTTTGGAACAAGGGGAGCAGTTAGAAGGAACTCCTCTGGATGCTAATGTCGATGAAGTTAAAGATTATAGTATCCAAATTACTCTCAAAGACCAGTTTTCCTGGCGGCGGTTGAAGACGAGTGTAGGTCAATCTTTGGTAAGGCTCAACATCAATTGTAAAGACTATTCTGGGGAGTTTTTCCAAGATGTGTTGTATCAATCGGGTACGCCTTTGCTTCAAGATTACTTAGACGATTGCCTCCAAGCCAACGGCATTATGTTACTAGTTGATGGCTTAGCTAATCGCAAAGATGCAGAGTATGCTAATGGTCTGGATAAATTTTTAATCGAACTAGACCGAGCAGAAAAGGGGGTGGGAAAGCGACGAATTGCCTTAGTTATTACTAAGTGCGAACAGCCTGAGTTATGGGTCAATCAGAATCAACCTAAGTATGTGGCAAATGCTCGCTTTCCTCAAGTTATGAAGACATTGGGGGCTTGGGAGAAATCTGGACCAGGAAGCGTTGATTGCTTCACTTCATCAGCTTTTGGCATGTTGGGGGAGCGCTATCCAGAACCGAATATGAAGCGTATTAGACGTGATCGTGAGGGCATTAAGGAATCAATTCTTAAACATCCCCAGCGTTGGAAACCTTTTGGTTTGGTGGCTCCTATCTACTGGCTTTGCACTGGTGAACGGCATAGGAAATTGGATCAGGAGTGAGGAGAGGGGGGGATGGGGAGAAGAATCTTGAGGTGGTGTTTCTGAGTGAATTGGAGA
>JAAHGS010000277.1 GCA_010692645.1 Symploca sp. SIO2E9 | reverse complement strand
AACTCCCAAAGACTCAGCTGCTTCACTTGGTTTTACATATTTAGCCATAATGTCGATACTATGGCTAAATATGTATTAATTGTCAAGATTTGTCCGTATGATCAACGACTAGAGGCGTACCGATCGCCATTTTCCAGTGGCGGAACTTGATCAACGGCAATGGTCATATCGATAATTCCCAAGCTGGAGTAGTAGATTATTTCGATAATAGCTACTCGAAAAACGAAATATACCGAATAGCGACCGCATCTCTCTAAAAGCACATTTGTGTCATAAAGTCAAAGCCAGCTTTTGGGCTAGCCAGAAAATTAGTTACTCGATAGCCGTGTCCTTGGTTATCCTTGAATATGCGATCGCTACTAAAACTTACGAAATTACTAGGCTTTTAGCAGCTTGCAACCAGAATGTGACTAAAAATAGTTACAAGAAAGCTATTATATTACTCATTATCTTCAAAACCGATCTTACCAAATCTCTGAAATAACGCAATACTGTTCAATAAATAGAAATTATTCTCAAGTATTTTTTTGTCTTGAGTCCGTTAGTATTTGAATTTACGAACAAATAACTAAAGACCTAAAAGCTAAGATTATATGTATGAGTAGAGTCATATCATAGCGTTTTCAAGTCCAGTCAAATAAAGAATTCTCACAATAGTCTGACTTTAAGCAACAAGCAAACAGTAACAAGTGATAACACAATCATTCCTTTATTACTTATAACACTTCTCAAATTGGTGAGATACAAGTTTCTTGGTTTGAGGGAGCAGGGAGTAGGGAGTAGGGAACAGGGAACAGAACTAGGTGTATCTCAGTTATTCAAGAAAAACTATATTACTTATTACTTATTACTTATTACTTATTACTTAAAAACCATTTGTAGCAAAAAGCCAGGTAATCAACATTACGACTCTCGGCACGCCAGTAATAACAACTTTTCCTCAATCTCCTGCTGCACCACTGAAGTCAACTGACAATTACTATTAAGGCACTCCACGATCAACTTATTAGCATAGTAATACTCTTCTAAAAACTGCTGCGATTTCTGATCTAAGTGCCATTCATGACCAATGTTGCGTTGCCCAATCATTGCCGCCCTTAATTGTGACACCCAGGCAGTGCCATTAACTTGCCACCATTCCTTTAAGCTATCTCGATCTTGATCTTGCTCAGGCAGTTGTTGTTTAACTTCTGTTAGTGAATCTGTTATTGATTCTGCTACCGTTAGGTGGTCAAAGTCAAGGGCAAGGCTAAGAGCATTAAGTCGGTCCGGAAAAAGTTCCGGAGTGAGGGCTAAGGCAACCCCGAGAGCATGAACCAGAGCCAAGTCTAGGGAAAGTTCACCATCAAGCTCACCCCCTAGTTGATGCTCAATTAACAGTGCCAAAGCTTGATTACCAGCAAGGGGGTGTTTAGGAGGAAGGGCAAGGGTAAAGTAAAAGGCACGCACAGCAGCTGATTTATATGATGTTGCCAGAGCAAGGGATTTCTCACTTACCCAGCTGAGAAACTTGTACCAAATCTCATTTATAGTTATCTGATCAGACTTACGCTTTACTCCTGAAGTCGATTTACTCAAGTAAACTGGAAACTCAATTAACCTCTCGAGAGCTTGCTGCATCAGCTGCAAAAGCATATCAGCCTTCGGCAACATCTGTGCCGTCAGCAAAAATACTTCCCGCCAACGTTTCTCCCTCAAGTGTGCAACTAGCTTGGGCAAAGAACTAGAAGCACCAATCACAAAATACCTCGCCGTAAAATACTCTTGAAAAGTCAGATGAGAGAATGAGTAAATCTGGCGCGCCCGCTCTACCAAAAGTCCGTGCTGTGCCTCGATAGATTTAACAACAGCAGTGCTATCGAGTTCTAAACTAGGAGCATTAACCTCAGTCCTTGGCAGCTTTTGCAGGTAATCTGCAATCAGTTCCCCAATTGTGTTCTCTTCAAAGAAATACGTCCCCTGCTCAAAAGTAATTGCTGCCAATTGAGATAGCAACTCCAGTTTATTTGACAAAGATAAATTGCGATAGATATGGTCTCGCTTGACACCTCTAGCCTCATCCCAGCGAATCAAGAGAATATCAAGTCCTTGCTTATAAAGATCAGAGCGTTTGGCAGGAAATTGAGCCTTGCTCTGGAATACCAGGCAGGTTAGATTGAGCAGGACTGGTGTTGCCGCTAATTCTCTAATCGGCTGATTTTCTGGAAGCGCCATCTGCTCAAGAAACAAAGACGCTTTTTTAGAGCCTGATTCCTCTGAATTCTTGGTTAATGCCACAAACCACTTTTTCGCAAAGTTTTCAATTTGCGCTGGCTTGAAGTCGGCAATCTCAACTTCAGTAAATCCCCGAAACCTATACTCTTGAGCTGCGATACGACAAGTGAGTACCAAGTGATTTTTGTAATACTTGTCAGAAAACTTGCGAATTTGCTGGATAACTTGAGTATTGACTACCTCTGGCACTTCATCCAAGCCATCAAGCAACATCAAGATTTTGCCATAACTGAGCAAAAGTTCCAACTCTTGTGGTGAGATGCTATAGCATTCAAACTCTTGATGGAGATAATGCCGCAAATCAAAATTACCTTCATCGGCCGCATCTTCTGCAAAGTTCTTGAGTCGAATGAACACTGGAATGCGCCCAGCTTGGAAATTTCCTTGATTGCATTGAATCGCAAGATATTGTAAAAATGTGGTTTTACCTGCTCCTGGTTTACCAAGTACCATCAACTTGGCATAACGTTCTACAGCCTCTAGTCCTGGTAGCCGCGCCCCTCTAATTTTACCTAAACCCAAACGGTCAAACTCTTCTGAACCAAAACCCTCTAAATCAGAGATTCCTAGCCATCTTTGGTTAGTGATTTCTTCGAGGACATTGACATCAACATAGAGGTCATCTAGATTTATTGGTCGCGCAATATCCAAAAGACGCAGGGTTCCACACTGGTCTTGAATTTTATCACAGTGTTGCAATCTTACTTTAGTAGCGATCGCCTCAATCTTACTAGCGCCATCTTGAAATTCTTCCTCTACCAAGGTAGTTACTTTAGGTGGCACTGTAATCTCTTCAGGTTCTAAATCTAAACTAAAGCAGATTTCGTTAAAAATATGGCGATCAACTGGTTTGCCCTTAAAAAACTTCCAAATCGGCTGCCGAGTTTCTATACCGACTTCACCAGCTAGATATTCCTGTGTCCATCCTTTGCGCTCGAAAGCTTGCCTTGCTCTTTTGATGCCTTGTTCAGATGCCTGGAGTGATCTACTTGCCATAGCTCAATCGCAACTTATAACTGAAATCATTGGATTTGCCAACAACCTTGACCTTCGTCTAGTTAAGCAGACAGATTTCAAGAGGTTCAGTTATATAATTCCCGCAAAGCTAGCAAAATGTACCAAATTTAGAATCCAAAACTTAATTTTTCCAAGCGGGCTTCCTATAAACTTATTGCAGTAGTTACTTGAGTTATATCATTTCACTTGGTTGATGCTAAAGATAATAGACTTACTAAGTTTTAAGTTCTATAGTTAAGCCTCCCACCTCTTAAAATAATAAGAGCTTCCCTATTAGAACAAAACAACTAACAAGGTTAGTTTATTACTTATTACTTATTACTTATTACTTATTACTTAAAGCCAGACTAGCTGTAGAATTCTTTGTTTGATTTAGTACTATTCCAGCATATACAATAACTCAAACCTGATCGTAAACCTGCGGAGTTCATACTGAATATCATAAAATTCCAAGGGTGGCGATGAACGGTCGTAATTTGCTAACTTTCCTCGAAGCTGGGACTATTACTATCTTTCTTTTATTGAGTTTTAGACAATTGGATCAGGCTGCAACATTTACCTCTAAAACAACGACTGATCAGTTCAACAAGAGTGTCACTGAAGGGAGTATGCTCTTGGCTGGTGCAGCCCTCACCAGCGAGCATAAAAGCAAAGAAACACAACAAAATTTCTTGATGAAGCTATTTCCGAGTTCAGATAGTGTGGCGCTGAAATTGACTTCTGATGCATCTTGCCAAAACTACTAACATAAGCGGAAAAAAGTCAAGAAAGTCATCAGTAATTCTGTAATGATAGTTACAATCATTGTTGAAAAAAATCGGCTTTCATTACAATTTATTACAGAAATGTTAATTTTTCCGGCATCCACTTAATACTATTTTGCTCGAGTAGTAAAAAACGGAATCTAGACAGGGCAAAGGTTTGGGCGCTGACTTTGATCGTTGATCGCGGCAATTGTATAACGCCAAGTTAAAACTAGGTGGCATCACTACCGGTTGTATTTGTGGGTAATTCATAAGAGACTGTTTATGAAGCAATTTTCAAAGGCGGGAAGTATTGTTCCCCCTAAATTCCCCATAGCTCCTCTTCAAAAGGGAAGAACTTTAAACAGTTTGGAATTCTTCCTTTTCAAGGGGATTTAGGGGGATCCGAATTTCTTTATAAATAGACTCTCAGAGTCATCCCCTAACTACATAACTTTGAAAACAAGGTTTTTAGGTCAATGCTTCAAGTATGTCTACAACAATCCTGGCCACAGAATAAACCAATTGGTAAATTGGTTTTTCCTCAGATTCTACCCAGTCGGCTTGGTAGTTTGGCGACGCTGTGGGTGATGTTACCAAAAAATCAGATTCAGCCTCATCCCCCTCGTCAGCCCTACAAAAGGTTTCTCTTTATCGATTTACCCTCTCCGATGTTACTATGGATGACAGGGATTCATACTAAAGATAAATGTTTTCGCTTGTTCCCATGCTATCTAGACTTGCAAGACCCCGACAGTCAGGATATTGTGGTGCGCATGACTCAAACGGGCTACTACCGTCTGCTATTGTTTTCCACTGAAGCACCGCAAAAGTGTACCCAAGTCATGACAGCAACCCTTGATCCCCAGCAATGCCAAATGTTGTGCGAGTGGTTGGAAGCAAGTCAGATATCAGAAACCAAAGCCGAAGTAGGAGTGAGCAAATTCCTCTTAAAGAATGAGTTTGAGAAGATAAAATCTCAACCTCCAGAGAAACTTGATGGTGACAATCACAATTACCCTTTAGCCATTTGATTTGAAGAAGTTTTCGATATGAGCTGTTAGGGTATTGTGACTACATATCCTTTAAAAAGGAGTACACTTACCACCTAAACCATTAACAATGGTGCAAGTATTAGTGGCAATCATACCTATATAAGTTCCGGAGTCACTACCTTCTGCGCCCAAAGCATCACTCAAAAGTTTTTGCTCAGAAATCTTGAGGCCTACCTCACGAGCAACTGTGCCAATGACTTGATCGTTGGCAGTTGCCTCTGCAAAAATAGTAGGCACATTGCTGGCTTTCACCTTGGCTACTAATTCTTTAACTCGTGCCGCCGTGGGCTTTTCATCCGTACTCACACCTTGAAGAGCCTCGGAATTTTCAAAACCGTAAGCTTGAATATAGTAGTTGAATGCATCGTGGGTGGTTACTAAAGTTCTCTGCCCTGCTGGAATCGTTGCTACCTGTTGTTTCACCCAAGCATCTAGTTTTCCTAATTGCCCCTTGAGTTGCTTGGCATTCTCAGCATAGAGTTGTGCTTGTTCAGGGTTAACCTCTGCCAATTTTGCCTCAATAACCTCAACTATTGCGACGCTATTCTGGACATTATGCCAAACATGGGGATCTGGTTCAAGTTCTTCCTTGTTTGCTACTTTCTCCTCCTCTTCATGCTCGTGTTCGCCCTCATGAGCATGTTCTTCTTCTTCGTGATGGTCATGTTCTTCTTCTTCGTGATGGTGATGATGCTCTGCCAAAAGGGGTTCGGGGACTGCTTCCTCATATACTGCAATCTTAGGTGCAGGTGTGTCCATTGCTTCGACTACCCCCTCAATAACTGGAGCTAATTCGTAACCACTGTAGAGAATTAATGCTGCTGTTTCCATCGCTTTGCGAGCAGAAGGAGTGATGTTATAAGTGTGAGGGTCTTGTTCAGGATCCATTAAACAGGTTAATTCAACGGTATCTTGAGCAATCTGTTGGGTGAGATCACACAGAATACTGCTAGAGGCAACAGCCTCTAGTTTATCTGATGTTGTAATAGTTTTCGTTGTTTGGTTATCACTAGAGCAACCAACCATGCCTACAGTCATGATAATCATAAAACCACTAAGCAAGCGATAAGTATTGAAGCGCTTCATTTTGAGTATCATCAACTCCCCTAAATTAAGATTGATTAGTGTTAATGATAATCATTCTATAATTTTT
The DNA here is from genome assembly GCA_010692645.1 of Symploca sp. SIO2E9. Classification (GTDB taxonomy): domain Bacteria; phylum Cyanobacteriota; class Cyanobacteriia; order Cyanobacteriales; family Coleofasciculaceae; genus SIO3C6. Next base: position 197 of record JAAHGS010000277.1, on the reverse strand, counting down.
GTGGACTAATCTTGGTACACCTATAGGAAGTAGGACTTACGCATCGTACATTAGTACTATACGAGATTTGGTTATTTCAGCCATTTATAGTGCCTCAGGCAGCAAAAGCAGCAAGCAAATTAGGGTTAGTCGAAGCGTGTGAAATGACTGAATCACGTGATACACACTATGGCTGATTTGTACAGTGCGTAACTCCT
>JAAHGS010000276.1 GCA_010692645.1 Symploca sp. SIO2E9 | reverse complement strand
CCCATATTTAAATAGGGGTCGGAATAACTCCTATCATTCCTCCCCGACCCGTCCATAACGAACGTCTAATTGATGCTTCGCTAGAACCAGGCATTTGTACTCCGGATGGTCGGTATATTCCCTGGCTAAGTTCCTATTCCGATTAGCGTCCCGAGAGGACGTAAAACGCATCTCACCGTCCCGAATCAGTCCATCAAGGGTCTCAATCATCGCTTGGAAATCTAATTTGTTATCCTTGATGAACCAAGACTCGTAAGATTGACCAATCTTATCCCTGAGTCGTTTCTGTTCCCTTTCCCAGCTATCGAACTGTTTCTTACTCTGGAAAGTGAACTGAGTCAGAGAACACTCTCTGAGCAATCGCGCCGACTCAACGGTACAACCTGGGAAAGCTTCCGAGTTCTTCCAACTAGTCTCGTAGTTCTTCTTGTACTCACCGGGCTTGAGAATCTTGTAAAATAGATAAGTTTTACACCGTTCCAACTGTTCGGGACTATCTCTCAGACCTATGAGAAACTCCTCAGAGGGAGTATAATTAGAAGTTAATAACTGTAAGTCATCTCCCGCCAATTGATAAGAGTTGTAACCCGCTTTCTTGTAACTTCTCATCTTTCCGGGAATAGGCGTATCCCCAATCCAAAACTTGTAATTAGCTGTTCCGTGGAAACTCGCCGACGTATAGATATCCTTGATTTCAAACTGGAACTTGTCAATTACAGGCACGTTAGGAAATTGTTCTCGTAGATGTAAAGTTATCTGTTCGCCAAGCCAATCCAGAGATTTTTGGTTGTCTAGTTCCTCCCCATTTACGACCAGTCCCACTTTGTCAGAACCTTTATCATCATGGATAAAACATCCGATTTCCTGGTCACTGCCTAAAGGATTTATGTTGAGCCAGCCTTTACCTTCCTTGGTGTAGATTTCAAACAGAGATTCTGAAGTTAGAGTTCTGTTCTTGACCGCACTAATAACCCGATTCACTTCAAAGGCACAGCCATCGGTAATAGTTTGGAACCCGTTCAATCCCTTCTCCATGTACCAAGCCATCGCCCTAGCACGTGCGGTGATATTGTTACCCACCACCACATTACCAATATCAAAGAACGGACTAACCATATCACCATAGATGGTGTTGATACATAACTTATAAAGGGTGTTCAATGGTTTTTGTTTTGGGTCTTTCTTAGAATACTTAGCCCGTTCTTCCAGAAGCCGAGCCACCAACAAAACACCCATATTTACACTAATCCAGGCATGACATTCCTGTTCAATCTTGATAACCTTACTCTTTCCGGTTTTAATTTTTGCCTTGGTCGTGTTCTTACCCTTATGCGATGCGAGTCTATCCTGGAATTTAGTTATACTTGAACATCTCTCACTTTTAGGATAAAAGACCGCAGTCACAATCCGTAAATTGTCTAATAATTCTTTCCTTTGCCGTGCCGTGCAGACGTTCTCAAGCCAGTCCAGAAAATCCTCTTGTATCAGTGCCAAATGAACTTGATGACTGTAGATTTTGGTCACCCCGATATTATCCTCAGTGAACCAGTCGATATTTTCTAAATCTGTGTCGGTTGGAATGTTAGCCGGATTTTTAGGAGGATGCCAGGACACTAGAAAATCTTGAGGATACTTCAATAAATAATCTTCTGGTAGAGATACTCTAGCTTGCCATAATCCCGGTACTAACTCCGTTCTGTATCGCTTCAAAAATTTTCTAAGCGTCAAATATTCATTGACCTCACTTCTTAACGGGTAATCTATGGTAACAGGTCTTCCAAGTGGGTAATCCTGATTTTTTAACCCGTTTCCATAGCATCCTGCTATGTCCGCATCAGCAATAAGTCGCTTACTCCTGGCTAAAATCGGTCGGTTGTTACGACAGCGACCACCATCTACCTTTGCATTATAAACCGCTGTAGTTTTACCAAATCCTTTAAAGTGTTTTGAAGTTCCGTACCGACAAAACTCGATAACTTGATTTTTATCTATTGCCTCCAAACCTAAAAAGTCGAGAAGTTTAGAACGAACCATTCTCGCTACGGTCGCTCCGATTGTCATCCTTGGCGCTTCAAAATGTCGTTCAATATTTAGCGACCGATAAATAGTTCTAAACTTCTCCATGTTTCTGATTAAAGCAGCGTGGTTGTATAAGTCACCAAGAGCGTAAGGGTCAAAGCGGTTATAAGAATTCGTATACGATTCAATCATGTCCGCTTTTTCTTCGGACGTAAAGGCATCCTTGTACTTCAACACCACACCAGAATTAGCACAAAAAATCGCGTAATTAGCATTCCCATGAACTGCACAAGTGTCATAGAAACTTAGAGCTACTTGAAACTTATGACCATCAATTTCTAATACCCAAGGAACATAAACCCAAGGCTCCGCCCGATTACCATTAACAATCGTCCTACCTTGCAGACGACGACCCATAATTATCTGACCGTGCTTAGGATTAGTCGAGCGCACTAACTTGTCGATATCGGCTTGACAATCTCCCTGTACGATTCGGTAAAGCTCAGCAGTCAGGAAGAAGCCATACAAGTCAATTTGGATAACTGGAAGATTCGTCAGGTTATCAACCCTATAAAAATTACACTGGTATTTTTCAGCCAGGTATTGAATCGGTAAGAAGTCGTAGTTAGGGACTGGGTGTCTGGCTATGTCGGTACAGTCGGGATGGGTGTAGATTTTACCCTCACTGCTAGCAATATCCCTGACCTGTACCGTAATGGACTTGTTAACCGTCTTTGCTGGCTTATTGATGTCGTAGGGCAAGTGGGTGAATTCTGTGTCGATTTCGAGAGGACAGTAAATTCTGGATGTTTTCAGCAGAGCGTCGCTGATGGAAATGGACTGGAAGTATTGATATCCGTCAGATTTACAGTAAAACATGCTATAATTAAATTAGTTTAGAACATGTTCGTTCGGTCTTTCCGAACAACTAACAAAACGAAATAAAAATATCGTTCTTTCACACTTTCTCTAGCGATATTTTTCAGGATAGGTTGACAGTTTATAGCTGTCAACCTATTTCTGTATGAGGGTTTCAGCTTTTCTTTAACCTGTTCTTAACCTGGTTTCAAGACTTATTTATTACCTCTATGTAAATCATGATTATTGACAGCCATGATTCAGATAATCAACTTATTTTTCAACTCTTAAACTACTTTCGAGGACGGCATCATCTGCTGAGAGAAGGAAGAAAGCTGTTCTGATACACCAGTCCATTGCAGCGTAAATATTTACCAGGAACCTTAAGGTTCCTGGTAAATATTTACGCTGCATAAGCTGAATCAAGTTTCTTTGAGATATTGGAGATATGCCCGTCCCAGTGGTGCTTTACTAGCACAGCAGCCCAGAACTTCTCGTACAATCTCTTCCTCGGTTGTACCATCTCCCAACGCCTTGTAAATCGCTTTCCGAGTAGAGCCATCCATGACCTCTGGAAATTCCGCCCTAAAATCGATTTGTGAAGATTCTATAAGACCTTCATCTTCACCCAACCAAGCTAGATACCGTTTCAGTTGTTCACCGTGCTTGGGCGTGCCTGTAGCGCACTCCCAAACCTGTGCGACTGCTTCCGACTCACTCATACCGTCCTGGATAAGAAAAAGGCATTTGGTGAAAGGGTCTGAAGCCAATCTCTCTTCAACCTCAGCATCCTCACCACCAGGATTACCAAATTCTGTGAGGAATTCTTCCACTTCATATCGGTGTAGGAGTTCCTGAGATTTAGCTGCCAGTGCTGCATTGTGCTTCGCTTGTCGTAGCTTTAATTCCTCCCGACTCAATTGGTTGATTCTACCGACTTCACCGTCCAGGTCACACTTAGCTACGAGTTTACCTCCAATGAGTAACGCTGCGCTAGAACTGAACAGAGAGGTTAAGCAAAGAGCAATCTTACTCTCTTTACTGTCAAGATAAACCTGTGCTACCTTGACAGCTTTTTCTCTGTCGAAGCCCAGAGGATAATCCCTATCGCTCTGGCGTAGCAAGAACTTTTTGTTGTAGGCAATGCCAAAAGCACCGTGTTCAGGTTGTGACCATACCTCCAGTTTTTGCAATGGGTTAGCGAAAGCACCTATTAAAGTGGTGATTCCTGTCAGAGTCAGGGAGTAGAAAGTGAGTCTAACTCTTATCACTATTACCTTCCTTAAACTTCTTAGCTAAAGGCTCGGACAGAAGGATAGCAGTTGCCAGCAAAACGAGAGTAATGACGGCTAGCAATAGAGTCATGACTACACGAGGAAAGAACTTGATAATAATCTCCCAATCATCCCAAGAACCGCCTACCAATCCTAGGGAAATAGCTATTCCTTGGAGTGTCGCTGTTTCCCGTTTTCCTTCGAGATGCCCGACAACATAACCTGTATAAATTAGCAGTACCGTGCGGAATAGGAACACGGGAAAATAAAATCCTGGTTCTAGTCTGGCTAGGAAAGCTAGTGCAGTACTGCCACTAGCTAACAACACCAGTTCATTGAGGTTCTGTAGATGACGGTGTGAACTCATGCGTTTCTCCCTCAAAAGCAGAGTTTAAGTACTGCTGAAGTTTTTCTCTTCTACCCTGATTCAGTCTTGATTTAGCAGTCTTTCCTTCCTTAAGTAGTTTGTTGTTGGCTTCTAGGTTTTCAATTTCTAGGTCGATTAGCTCTATTTCAGTGGCGTATTCGGTGTTTTGGTAGTAGTTACTCCTGGCTTCGGCTCGTCGCTGGATGAGTTGGGCTTTTTGATTGGTGCGGTATTCTAATCGACTGGATTTTACCTCGTGTTGAACTAACTGAAGGAAAATATCTGCTGAGTACTTGTCTAGTTTTTGTTGGTGCTTGAGTGCTGCTTTTGTAGCTGCTCGATAGTACTGCGCCTCCTTAATTTCAGCGCGGTATAATTTCCGAGCTAACTTAAGCATCTCGGGGAGAAGTTTGGCGTTAGCTTCTGCTAGCTCAGCTACCTTTCTGAGAGCGCGGACGTTTTCAGCCAGGTTTCCTGTTAATTCGATTTTGCCTAGGTCGAATGGTAGTCCGAATTTTTGTCCTAGTGCGCTAAGTTTTGTTTGAACAAACTCCGGGAGAAAACTCTCTGTACTAACAGTTTTACTGTTAGAATTAGAGAATACAGACACTGTACTTTTCCTTTTTCCTCTGGGGCTTCTAGCTCCTTTTTCTTTGTCTATTTTCATAGGAAAATCCGATACACGGCAGCGCCGCCAACGGGTTGGCTTTTCATGAAATTCAGGCAGAGAGCGCGAGAGTTACTGATTTTGGTGAACAGCAACGCTCCGGAAGGGTCAACTGCGAACAGACTGCCATTTGCCAGGTCATCCCAATCAGTTGGGGCTTTTTGGATGGTTAGGTGCTTTTGAATTGTCTCCGTGTCACCTATCGGCTTGAGTACTGGTTTTGGTTTACGTTTGGCTCCTTTCTTGCGATCGCGGTAGTAATGGTTGAGTTTGGTGTGTAGTTGTTTTGCTTCCTCTGGCGTCATTGTTTTGTCTGAGTTTTTAGTGTTTGGCGGTGATGGGTTGACTTCTTGTTGTATCTCCATAGTCGGTAAGTGAATAATTGTGTGAGGTTTGCTTTACGATGATGCGACGCGACGACTTACACTTCTGGTGATGCAAAACCCTTATTTTGAAGTTGAACACAGAACCTCAAACCACTTAATGACACTGCGATGCGACGACTTACGTGTTTATATTGATATAACCTTAACAGATATTGCCAGGTATGTCCATTGACAGATAAAGGTATTCGATAATAGTAGATACCATTAACACAAGTGTTTTCTATGCCTCACGCGCCGAGCAATCAGAGTACGAGAGTCGCGGCTATTATCGATAAAGACGTGAAAGAGAAGTTGAAGGAATTTGCGAGAGTTAATCGCTGGACACTCAGCCAGGCGATTGCTTACCTTATTGAAGAGGGTCTGGACGACCCTGATAATAAACGGGGAGTTGAAAAACCTTAGACCGTATATATACGGTGTTTCAGTCGATGATGGTGATTTGAAGATTCGTACAATAGAACGGATTGGGTCATCGACAGAACGCCTGGACATCGATGACAAACAATACAGGTTTAAAAACCCCGTATATATACGGGGTTTAACTAAATAAGAATGATTTTTTTTCTAGAGAATCTGAACATGGTTATTGATGGGAGTCTCAAAAAGCTTCGAGTGTGACTGGTAATCGCTCTTTATGGGGCTGAATGCACGTAATATTGTTTTTGTCAAATCTCGGGGTTTTTTACCCCACGAAGTCGGGCAAAAAAAAAAAAAGGGCGACTTCGTGGGGTAAAGTCGTCCTCTGTAACCCGCATGGTTATAGGATTTTTTGAAAGCGCTTGACGCCAAACCGCCTAAATATGGGGAAGGCTCTTGGCGTCAAGCCCCATATTTAAATAGGGGTCGGAATAACTCCTATCATTCCTCCCCGACCCGTCCATAACGAACGTCTAATTGATGCTTCGCTAGAACCAGGCATTTGTACTCCGGATGGTCGGTATATTCCCTGGCT
>JAAHGS010000275.1 GCA_010692645.1 Symploca sp. SIO2E9 | reverse complement strand
GGGACACCACCGAGAGGTGATTTCTCACTTCTCTACTTTCACCAGAAAGCATGTGTAACTTGGTGCAGCAAGCAAAGCCATCCATCACTGGCATCATCGCATCTAAGAGTACAAGATGCGGCTTGAGGCGTTTGTAAGCTTCTAAACCTTGTTCGCCGTTTTCTGCCTCGACAACCTGATAGCCTTCCCGTTCCATAACTTTACGTAAAGTTTGCCGCAGCAAGTAGTCGTCATCTACTACCAAAATGATCGGTTTTTCTTCAGAGAGATAGACTGCATTCATTTAGATATTGCTGATCTCGCTGTCATTTAGTCTAAAAAGTCGTCCAGATTTGTTTTAATCATTTAAATAATCAGCCCTGATGAGGCAACACTATAGCACTTCTGGTCTGGATTGAGATGCATCTAACTCCTTTAACCTGCCTGCAGAGCAAGATTGATTTACCATTACCAAGTGACAACTTCTATAGTGCTATAGTGCCGATATCGGCATTTTAATCTCAACTATGGCCTTAATTGTCTATTGTTAACTATTCCCCAAAACGATAGCCAAGAAGACTACTTCACGAGCATCGTTAACTTTGAAGCAATTACAGAATAAATTGAGCAAAATTTAGCAGATGCGATATACACCCTCTCAATTGTTGTTGGTGCCTGAGGGTAGAGCTCTTTAGCCAATTCTAGCTTTTTTTCTCAGGCTTAGTGTAACAACAAACCCTCTGTTCCCTCGAAACAGAGGAATAGTGTTAAGGAATACCCCTCCAGTTTCAACTGGCTGGAGTTAGTGCCTCAAAGGTTAAGGATAGTAGTACAACGTCGCCCCTGTTGCAGGTCACTTCCTAATCATCCTAACTGTTAGGGAGTTTACTCTTCAACTTTACTGAGGCGGCGTATATTCAGAATATCACTCATTTTTTTGATTTGGCAAAAGCTGCGCTCTAGTTGCTGAAGATCGCTGACATCAATGCAGAGATTGATCAAAGCGGGTTTACCTACCTTAGTTTTTACCTGGGCATTGCGGACATTAATGTTCTGATCACTTAAGCGCAATAAGATATCTTTAAACACCCCTACGCGGTCAAGAACTTCAATTTGAATGTTGACAGGATAAGTTTGGGGGCGTCTGCTATCAGTTTCTTTCCGGTTCCAGTTGACGGGCACTAGCCGTTCTCCTGGTACATTATTTACATTGGGGCATCCTTGTTGGTGAATGGAAATACCATGTCGTTGGGTGACAACGCCGATAATCGGTTCACCGGGTACTGGATTGCAACAGCCGGCAAGATGATGCATTAGCCCTTCAACTCCAGCAATAGGATAATCCTTGCCAGCAGGGAGCATTTTCATTGGGGCTGCTGGCGGTAAAAGTTTTTCCTTTATTTGTAAAGACTCAGTCTTGATTGTCTGTGCAATTGGTTGCTGAGTTTTGACTGCTTCTCGCAGTCGGTTAACCACCAAATTCAGAGTAATCTCACCGTAACCAAGAGCAGCCAGTAAATCATCAACGTTTTGGTAATTACAGCGCTCTGCTACTATTTGCATTGGCTCGGATTTTAGCAAAGCTTCAAAGCCTTTTTTGCCCACTGCCTTTTCTAAAAGTTCCCTACCACGAGCAACATTTTCTTCCCGATGAGAACGCTTATACCATTGCTTAATGCGGTTCCGAGCGCTGGGAGTAACTACAAAGTTAAGCCAGTCTAAACTTGGGTGACTATTTTTGTTAGTGATAATTTCGACAATGTCCCCATTCTGTAAGGGAGTATCAAGTACACGCCATTGCTCATTGACTCTCACGCCTGCACAGTGGTTACCCACTTCTGTGTGAATTCGATAAGCAAAGTCTACAGGTGTTGCACCCCGATTGAGGGGCACAACATCCCCATCTGGTGTAAACACATAGACATCATCGTCAAACAAATTATCCTTGATGCTGTCGATGTATTCCTGAGCATCCTTGAGGTCATTTTGCCATTCGATTAGCTGCCGCAGCCAGGTGAACTTTTGATCTTCAGCTGTCATCCTACCGGGATTACAGCTACCAGTTTCCTTGTACTTCCAGTGCGCTGCAATCCCATATTCAGCAACATGATGCATTTCCATGGTACGAATTTGAACTTCAATCGGGCGACCTGTAAAACCGATAACGGCTGTATGCAAAGACTGGTAGCGATTTGGTTTCGGCAAACCAATGTAGTCCTTGAACCGACCTGGAATTGGTCGAAAGGCATCGTGAACCACAGCTAAAGTTCGGTAGCACTCTTCCTTGGTTTGCACAATCAGCCGCACTGCAGCAATATCGTAGATTTCTTCAAACTTTTTGTGCTTTCGTTGCATCTTGCAGTAAATACCATACAGGTGCTTAGGACGACCGCTGATTTCAAGACAATTAATGCCAGCAAACTCCATACGCTCCTGTAAAATGCTTACTACCTTTGTCAGTCGATTTTCCCGGTCTGAGCGCCGTTCTACCACTAATGCCTGCATCTGACGGTAAGCAAGGGGCTCAAGATACTTAAAAGCCAAATCTTCCAATTCCCACTTCAAGCGTCCAATTCCTAGTCGATTGGCTAGTGGCGCAAAAATTTCCCTAGTTTCGAGGCTGATACGGCGCTGTTTTTCCGGCTTCAAGTGCTCTAGCGTCCGCATATTGTGTAGTCTATCTGCTAACTTAACTACAATCACCCGGATATCTGCTGCCATTGCCAAAAACATGCGGCGGAAGTTCTCGGCTTGGCGTTCAGTTGTACTCGAAAAGTTAAACTTAGAAAGTTTGGTTACCCCTTCAACCAGCTGCCGCACCTCCACTCCAAAGTGAGATTCTATTTCTTCTAAAGTTACGTTTGTATCTTCAACGACATCATGCAAAAAACCGGCAGCAATCATCGTACTACTACCACCTAAATCTCTTAATAAACCAGCCACAGCGATGGGATGAGCAATGTATGGTTCTCCTGATGCCCTATACTGGCCTTGATGTAGTTGGTAAGCAAACTCCAAAGCCCCAGTGATCAAACTGGCTTCCTCAAATACTGAGTTATCATCTCCTTTAGAACTGACACTGAGATATTCTTGCAACCAGTCAGGTAGATCAAGCTCAAGGTCAAGAGTGCAGATTGTAGCTATAGCGTTCATATTTCTTTCCTTAACGATAAAAAAAGATATGAGAACTGGCCTTCAACTTTAGGTGAGGAGTATTGCTAAAAGTTGACTGCTCCTGACCTCTCCTAGCCCTCCAAAAGCTTTTAGAGCTGATGTTTTGGAGATGTTAAGGCTTGTGGGGAGCGCTCAAGGGGTCAAGCGCAGTTTTGAGTGCTAAAGTAACAGAGCTAGAATTACTTGAGACTCATTGCTCCTCAGGTGTTGCAGCTTGCTTTTGGTCTAAACCTCAGCGCCAGCTTGTTGGTAATAATCGGCTTTTACAAAAGACAAATTTCTTTACACTGATTCTAGAACAGCAAGAACCAGAATGTTACCACAGTCACATTCCCAACGCTATCAGGAATTTCAACAAGCCCTCAAACAGATGTACGAAACAGCTGCTGCTAAGGATTGGCATTTCGCAGGGCTCCGAGAGCAGTTTCAGGAGCTACAGCAGCTGTTTAAAAGCCAAATTGTGAGTTTGAGTTCAGATAACCTGTCACCAGATTATGCCTCTCGGTGGCAGTCTTTGCAGACAGAAATTCACAAACAGATGCGACTTTTGGATACTGATTTGATGCTGTTGCAGGCTTCTCGGAGTTCTGCCAGATCACTTTCTAGAGCTGCAAGTGTCAGAGAACGCCTTAATACCCTGATGGTATACTCTCAGGCTATAATTCAACTTTAGCTGAAAAAACTTAGAAAATAAGCCAACTTGCCACATCGGATCCTTGTAAATGTCCCTGTTTTGCGTTCAAAATTTGCGCATTGCCTATCCCCGAAACCAATCAGCAGACAAGTTGCATTGGGCTGTCGATAATGTCTCTTTCACCTTAGATGCTGGGGAAAGGCTGGGATTAGTTGGTGAGTCAGGTTGTGGTAAGTCAACCCTGGGAAGAGCAGCAATGCGGTTGCTGCCAGCATCAACGCATATTGAGGGTAGGGTAAGCTTTAGTGAACTCTCAGTATTTGATTTAGCCCCTGCCCAGTTGCGCCGTTTTCGAGGAGAAGCAGTGGCGCTAATATTTCAAGACCCCATGACTCGTCTTGACCCACTAATGACTATTGGTCAACATTGCCTTGAGGCTTTAAGAGCACATCAACCCAGGCAATCACGACGCCAGAGCAAGGAAAAAGCAATTGAGACCCTAGAGGCTGTTGAGATTCCAGCCTCACGATGGTCTCAGTATCCCCATGAGTTTAGCGGTGGAATGCGGCAGAGGGTGGCGATTGCTTTGGCACTATTGCTCAAACCAAAACTCATTGTGGCAGATGAACCAACTACGAGCTTGGATGTCACAGTTGCTGCACAAATTTTACAAGAACTAACTAGACTATGTCGGGAAAGGGACATGGCTTTATTGCTGATTTCTCATGACCTGGCAATGGTAGGGGAATATTGCGATCGCCTGGCTGTAATGTATGGTGGGCGAATTGTGGAAACGGGATCAACTTCAGCCATTTTACGGCAGCCTCAGCATGAATATACGCGTTCGCTTCTGGAAGCTGCTTTGCATATTCAGGCAGTTAGTAGTCGGGAGCAAAAAGATACTAGGAGAGGGGGAGATGGGGGGAATTTTCAATCCCCAATAGATAGTTCTTTGCTCAGGGTGAAAAATTTAAGAAAATATTACAGTTTAGAAAGCAATTTTTTGCAACAACTGTTGACTAAAGAAAATAAGCTGATTAAAGCAGTAGATGATGTTAGTTTTGACCTATATCCAGGTGAAGTTTTAGGATTAGTGGGGGAATCTGGCTGCGGTAAGAGTACTCTGTCTCGCACGATTTTGCAGCTAATTCGTCCTACTTCTGGAAGTGTTGAGTTTCTCGGACAAAATTTAACCCAACTTGAGCAGCATTCCCTGCGCTTAGTTCGTCGCCAATTGCAAATGGTGTTTCAAGACCCCCATGCTTGTCTCAATCCCTTAATGAAGGTGGGAGAGAGTGTTGCCGATCCTTTATTTATTCACAAACTGGCTAATGCTAATGAAGCTAGAGTACAGGTAATGCAGATGCTGGAACGGGTGGGATTAACCCCAGCTGCCGATTACTATAATCGTTATCCGTCTAATTTATCAGGAGGACAACAACAAAGAGTAGCAATTGCTCGCGCTTTGATTACTTGCCCCAGTTTGCTAATCTGTGATGAGCCTGTAAGTATGCTTGATGCTAGTGTGCAGACGCAGGTGCTAGAGTTGATGCGACAACTCAAGGAAGAATTTAATCTTACCTATTTGTTTATTACTCATGACCTCTCGGTGGCACGCTTCTTTTGCGATCGCATTGCCGTGATGAACAGCGGTAAGATCGTCGAAATTGGGACAACTAATGAGATTTTTACTGATCCCCAGCACCCTTACACTCAAACCTTGCTCAAAGCTGCTCCTCTATTGGCAACCAATTAATGAACCTTAGTGTGGGTATTTTGCTCAATTTGTATCCACCAAAACAGTAACAGAGGCAACAGCCACCAGCATTTCGTCATTTTTATCATTAAGTGAGGCGATCGCTCGACCTTGAACTACCATACCACCAGACTCAACAGTGATAGTTTTGTGACCAAAGGGCAGCACAGCCAACACCTCCTCGACTCGCACTTGCTCTGGGTAAGGTACTGCCACTTGTACTTCGACGATCATTTCATTTGGTTCACTCAAACCAGCTACTTCCCAAACACCAGGCAAGGCATTGTGAGCAATGGCATTGCGTACAGCCCTGGCAGCAGCAACAGTGGGTTCCTGACCATGCTGATCAATTCCCATGCCCATCTCAATAATTAAGCGTTTACGAACCACAGCAATTTCTTGTATTTAGTATAAAAACTTATCGCCAAAATTTCGAGAAGCTGTAAATTCACCGCTCTCTCCTTGAAGTATTGGGAGCTTGGGGAGCTCCCAATGGATTTTACATTTTTTTATCCCGCTGCTGGCGGCGGCGGTCGCGCCACTCTACCGCCGTTAGATAAATGATGCCACCAGTAACCAAAACTAATAAGCCGGCGGCAGAGAAAAACAGAACAGTTACCAGAGAAATTTCCACAATACTTTTAGAAACCGTTGCGACCCCAGATAACCATAGCAATTGACCATGTAAACAGAACTAGCACCGAAACCCAACCCAGCATCAGAATATCCATAGCGGTCTATTAAACGACAAAATCACTCCAGCAATTATCATAAGTGAAGTCTTAGCCCTAATCCAAGTAGCTGACTTTTCATCGGCTCTTTCTTGCAGTCATCAGAGAGAGGAGTGTGTGAGGTGTGGGCATTGAAACCTCTCCCGGTTCCGCTAAACGCTAAAACCGGGAGATTCCTCAGAACCTTATATCTAGCTTTTCGCCCGTCCCAAAGGAAGCTATCTGGCTAGAATGCGCTGAGTCGCTACGAATCAGCT
>JAAHGS010000274.1 GCA_010692645.1 Symploca sp. SIO2E9 | reverse complement strand
TACATACTATCATTATTAAAAGGGTTGGGAGTTCAACCCTAGGCGTAGGAGATGTTAGACAGGCTGTGCCTGCAATCTCACCCTTGATGCCTGAATCCCACGAATTGAATTCGTGGGAGTGGCTCAAAACGAAGGAGGATATCATCTGTCTTCGCGGCAGGAGACTCTCGAAGGAGGGTGACGAGACGTGCGACATAAACGCCTGGGGAAACCCCAGGCGACGCGCACTCGCCGAATGCCGCGCCTCCAATTAACGAGAGTGGTAAGATACTTTTGGTCGTTGACCCACCCAGACAACGGGGACAGACAACCTAACAGATCGAAGTTCGCAGTTTTTGGCGACGGCGCAGAAAAGTTGGCAGACTGGGATAAGCTGACAGGGCAATGGAAAGTCCAACCCTGAAAGACGCAAAGCGAATAGATTTTTTCGATACATAACCGTACCGCAGGGCTTGCGGAATCGGGACTCTTGGTGGAGTCGAATGTCTGTGGACGTATCGATGTCGGGGACATAGTTTGAAGATTGTGTCTATATATGTACGGTTGAAGCAGAAAAACCTAATCGTGAGGCTAGGAATCCCTCGCTTGAGCGCGATGGGAGGATGTCAATTAAAATAAGCTTCCATAACTTTGCCCACCATTGGCGCTGCCACCGAACTGCCGCCACCGCCGGAATGTTCTGCAAAAGCAACAACCACAATTTCTGGTTGCTCATAAGGAGCAAAAGCACCAAACCAAGCGTGAGGTTTACCAGGGGGTGCCTCGGCAGTCCCACTCTTACCAGCAATTGGCGGGAGATGGGACACATATAAAACCTTACCAGTACCTCTAGAGACGACTGCTCGCAGTCCCCTTTTTAAAGTCTCGATAGTTTTTGGCTTCAGATTCAATGATGTTCGCCAATTTTTTGACTTCTCATCCCCCTCAAGCAGATGGGGACGAACCCTATAACCGCCATTAGCAGGAACTGAAAACATTGTCGCCACCTGTAGTGGTGTTGCCTGGGTAAAGCCCTGACCAATTGACATATTGATTGTATCTCCAACAGTCCATCCCCAGTTGAATCTTTCCTGCTTCCAAGCATTATCGGCAACTAAACCAGCAGATTCTTCTGACAACTCAATACCTGTTTTTTGACCAAAGCCATACTTTCGCGACCATGAAATCAGGGTTTTTGAGCCAACGCCCCTGCCGATTTGACCGTGGAAAGTATTACTACTCCATGCCATAGCGCGAATATACCCCATCGCACCAAATCCGGCTCTGTTCCACTCACCAAAAGCAACGCCGCCAACGCGCAGATAGGCATAAGTCTGTAGTACCGTACCGGGCGGGTATTTACCCGATTCCATACCAGCGGTTGCAGTAACTACTTTGAAGGTACTAGCAGGGGGAAAGCCTTGCAAACCTCGGTTGACAAAGGGCGTACCTCTACCTTGCAATCGCTTCCAAGTTGCTTGGCTAATACGGGTGGAGAAGATGTTGGGGTCAAAAGCAGGACGGCTAACCATTGCCAGGACTGCACCATTTCGGGGGTTGAGTACGACGATTGCTCCTCGGCGAGAGCCTAATGCTGACTCTGCGGCTTTTTGCACATCTATATCGATGGTGAGCTTGACATTTTGACCAGCTTTTGCTACCTTTTGACCCAGGATCTGGATAACTTGACCAGCGCCATCAACTTCAACTTGTTGACCGCCCCATTCTCCCCGCAGTGTTTTCTCAAAAGACTCCTCAACACCCATTTTGCCCACAATGTCACCGAGACGATAGCCTTGAGGTCTGAGCCTTTCTAGTTCTTGATCGTTTAATTCACCAGTATAACCTAGGACGTGAGCTGCTAAATCGCCGTTGGGGTAATCCCTCACTGCTTCAATATCAACCTCTACCCCCTTGAGTTCGCCACTATACTCAGCCAGGGCAGTAATTTGGGCAGGAGAGATGCCGCGAGCAATCCTCAGTAGCGAAGTAGAATTATAACCAGCTCGTTCTAGCCGCTTTTGAATCTCTGCTTCCGGAATATTCAAAATCTCTGAGAGGCGTTTGAGGGTTTCAGGCCACTCCTCCTGTTTAAGTGCTATCGGCCAGAGAAATACCGAGTGAGACAACCGAGAACTTGCCAAAATTCTCCCCTTACGGTCAAAAATGTTGCCCCGCACTGGTGGTTTTGGAATGAGACGAATACGGTTATTTTCCGCCAACTCCTGGTTACGCTTACCCTGAAATAACTGCAAATAGGCTAAGCGAGAACCAATTCCCCCTAGCAAGAATAAGCTAATGAGTACCATGACAATTACTGATTGGTAATTGCGTCCAACGGTACGGGGAATAGGTTGAGTCCCCACTGAGTTTTTCAGCATCAAGGTCATAGCAAAGTTTGCAGGAAAGTTGGGATTGGATGTTGTGGTTAGTGCTTCTGGCGTCTACTCTAGCAAATTAGAACAGGGCAAGTGATAAGTAATAAGTAATAAGTAATAAGTAATGAGTAATGAGTAATGAGTAATGAGTAATGAGTAATGAGTATAAGCTGTTACACATTTAAATTATATATTTATTTGATATTAGTTAATGGCTAAAACTCTTGTTCCTTTTGCCTCCTGCCTTACTGTTATAACAGTTTCAATGTAACAGTTATAAGCTTATGACTTCTATGATTCAGTGTCGCGAGGATTTCACCTAGATGAAGATTAATTCTACGATCGCTCCCCAATTTACCTGCAATCGAGACCTAGCGCTACCGCTGTTAACTGCAATTTCTACCCAACCATGACTTCCAATTAAGGCGAGAGCTTCTCCCGGAGAACAATCACTATAGGTGTGGCTACGAACTATAGTTTGATTTTCTACAATAATCAACCAATTTTTTCGCTCAACCTCAACTGCTGGGATATTAGTAATTAAGTTACCAAAGTAATCAATATATTGGATACAACCAGTAATACCTGCTTCCGTTACTTGCTTGGCTGGTATCGATAGCTCAACTAGAGTTGTGGGATCAATTGCTTTTCCAAGACGTTCCAATGGTACACCACTAGCCAGATGTGCTCCTGCACTGGCAAAGATATCTCGACCATGGAAAGTGGTGCTAGGTGATGCTTTACGCCAATACTCAGGGTTGGTGAGTTCCACTGCCGCTAAAACTTTTGTTTGACTTAAGACACCACTGAATAACCCATTATCTGGACCAATCAAAAAACCGAGTTCTATTTTTAGGGCAATACCTCGGCGCTGGCTGCCAACTCCCGGATCAACCACCGCTACATGTACTGTTCCTTTGGGAAAGTAAGCATAGGAACTCATCAGGCAAAATCTTGCAGCTACAATGTCTTGAGGAGGAATTTGATGGGTCAAATCCACTACCCTAAGCGCTGGGTTGATTTGTGCAATTACACCCTTGAGTACACCCACATAAATATCGCTTAAGCCAAAATCAGTTAAGAGAGTAATGAAGTTGGGTTGAGAGAACATCTGGTGAAATTTGTTATTTTAGCGGGGAGGAGAGAAAGAAGTTTCTATATTTTCCCTAGCTTCATACAATAACTAAGAATCCGAGGCTAAATGCGCCACGGGAGTGTCAAAACTTAAGATTAGCCGATGATAAATGCCTATGAGATATCTACTTGCTGAAGCCATGAAGGCTTTAAATATTCACAGTGGCTGGATTGTTTGGAATCTATTTCTGGCTTTTATACCTTTGGCTTTGAGTTTTTGGCTATTCCGCACTACATCTCGACTACGCCCTGTCTTGTGGTGGTTAGGGTTTCTGGTATTTGCTGCCTTTTTGCCTAATGCACCTTATCTGTTGACAGACATTATTCACCTGATTAACGCCACTAGGGAGGGATTTTCGGTGTGGGTAATTACTCTAGTGTTGATCCCCCAGCATTTACTGGCGATCCTAACTGGTTTTGAAGCATATGTTCTCTCATTGATCAACCTAGGTCACTACTTACGAGTGCAAGGTGTGGGCAAGATGGTTCTCTGGGCTGAGTTGATTACCCATGCTCTGTGTGCTGTCGGTGTCTATTTAGGACGATTTCGACGCTTCAATAGCTGGGACTTAATCACTAAACCTGAGGATGTGGCAATAGGAGTCTTAGATGATTTAACTACTAAACGTCCAGTACTAGTTATAGCAGTAACTTTTGTGATACTTACTGTTTTCTACTGGTTGATCAAGCAGGTCACTCTGGCAATTATTCTGAGAGTAAGGCAAAGAGGCTCTGATCACACTGCCTCTAGGTAAAGACACATTGCACAAATTGACATCCTACCTTGCCAAAAAGCTACAGCCAGGTAGTGATCGAAAATTTATAAGACTCAATTTTCCTGTCAGGCAGTTGTTCTTCTTGAAATACTCAAATATAGTGAAGTCAGCCTACTATGATGTATTGTTATTTGTTAGGGTAGGCTCTCAACTGTGGGGTAGCTTTGACCCACAGAGCAACACGGTGCATAATTCTAGAACAGAGCAGACTGGTAAAGAAGACAATGGAAGATTAGAGCGGTTCATAAACATATGTTCATCAACATATTATAGACTGCCCAACTGCCTTGGCTATAGATAACTAGTCATCTGGTGGCTGAATCGAAAGAGGAAGCTATTGACCGCCGCAAATTGCTCTTAAAGCTCGACCAAGGGTTACTCTGATTTAGTAACTTACTAGCTAAATTCATTGGCAAGGTCTAGTGATAACGCCCCACAGATGTTAGGATTCCCATCAGTTCCGTGGGTGGCACGGGAATCATCCAGAAGCGATGGATTACATCGGTGTGAGGAAGTTTAGACGAAGGAACTGAAGGTCTGTGGTAGATGTAAGGTTATCTTATCGGCGATCGCTAAATCCAACTGGACTAGGTCTGTTGGCTTCTCTAGCAGTCGGATTAGTTACAGGAGCTCTATTCCTAGATTGGATCGGGGGACGAGCATTATTGGCTGGCAACTCGATGGTTTTACCTCTAGTGCTGTCTGCCCTACTTACTGCTGTGCTAGGATTCAAGGCTATTCCTCTTTTGCAAGCACTCAAAATCGGTCAGATTATTCGTGAAGATGGTCCCCAAACCCATTTGCAAAAGGCGGGAACTCCGACGATGGGAGGGGTATTTTTCGTGCCAGTGGCGATTATAGTTGCTCTGGTTTGGTCGGGTTTGATAATTAGGTCGCAAGACTTTATTGATGTCTTAGCAGTGTCAGCCGTCACCCTTGCCTATGGAGTAATTGGCTGGCTCGATGATTGGCAGATAGTTAGACGAAAATCGAATAAGGGAATTTCGCCGCGAATGAAACTGGCACTCCAAACTAGTTGCGGGGTGCTATTTTGCCTTTGGTTAGCTTGGAGCCAGCCAGTAAGTATTACCTCGATTAGCTTGCCTTTAGGTTTGGTCTTACCCTTGGGAATGTTATTTTGGCCCTTGGCTGTGTTTGTGTTAGCAGCAGAAAGTAATGCTACTAATCTGACGGATGGTGTAGATGGATTAGCTGCAGGCACCTGTGCTGTTGCCTTGCTGGGATTGGGAGCGCTGGTTGCCCCAACTTCACCAGGTTTAATGGTTTTCTGTGCCTGTCTGAGCGGCTCTTGCCTAGGTTTCGTCGCCCATAATCGCAATCCGGCAGCAGTATTTATGGGGGATACGGGTTCTCTGGCACTGGGAGCGGCGCTGGCAGCAGTAGGGTTATTGAGTCAGAATCTCTGGGGCTTATTTATCCTGTCTGGAATTTTCTTTGTGGAATCGATTTCAGTAATTGCTCAAGTTGGTTACTACAAAGCCACGAAAGATGCCAACGGTATTGGTAAGCGTTTGTTGAAGATGTCACCGTTTCACAATCATCTCGAACTTAGTGGTTGGTCAGAAACACAGATTGTGGCTGCATTCTATCTGATTAATGGTGTTTTGGTTTTGTCGTGTTTGGCGATGAGTTTTGGTGTTTGACACTCCACCTTTTAAAAAAACGGTGATTCTAGTTAACTCACATCTGCTATATCCCGAGAAAACAGATCCCAATTTCCCAGACACCCGACAAATAGGCCTCACGGCTGTCGGGTTGTCTGCTTTTAGGCAATGTTAATTCAGCGCTGGGCTTTGTCAAACAGGATCAACTTATATGAACGTGTAGTCTGAAATTTTGGCTGTCTTTAATCTCACTAATTCATCCGTTGATATTATGTCTCTGTAGTTATATCTGCTGCTTTGTGATATCAAACTATTTATTCGACCGATATCATCACTTTTGAGTATTTTTTTCTTTAATACCGCCTCCTCCTGCGATACTGCACTTGCTTTCTCATATACTTCGCATTTGCTTTCTTTTAATTTTTGCGTAGCTATTTCTGGAAACGCATACTCCATTAATTATCGTTTCATTATCTCCTTTTTGTACTTCTGCATTAGGTTTATAGCATAATATTGATTGTTTGCACATCTAGTATAAACAATAAAATACTTCGAGCGAGAGTTAGCCAGCCTATTTTAATAGCTGGCAGTGGAGGGAGGCGGGATTTATCCCGTCGTTACTTGTTTTTTTGGCTTTCTATATACTTCTTAACGGTTTCAGTA
>JAAHGS010000273.1 GCA_010692645.1 Symploca sp. SIO2E9 | reverse complement strand
GGGGGGAGGGGGGGGGGGGGGGGGAGGGGGAGAGGGGGGGATGGGGAGAGAGGGAGAGGGGGAGAGGGGGAGAGGGGGAGATGATTCTTTAGATCATATTTCTAAGTAAATTGGATAATTTATTTCTTGGAGTTCCCTAAGAAACAGCCCATTGCCAAACGTTTTAGTAATTTAGACAGTAAAGGAAAAAACATGAAAAAAAAACACCCCACAAACCGACTCTCCGAACTTGAACAACAAATGGACGGTGATCGTCCATTACCTCCTCCTCCACCCTCGCCATCGGGTTCTGGTTCCTTATTCAATCTGGAAAAAGCAGTTGAAAAACCCAAGAAACAACCACAGCCCCAAAATTACCGTCGGCAAGTTCGTTCCTTCGACGACGGCAAGCCGATTGAAATTATCACCCCTGAAGGCGATGATTCTCTAATGACTGCCCAGGCTTTCGATTTCAACGAAGACATTACTGTCCAACAACAAGACTACGCTAAAGCTAGTTCCTGGGATGATGACTATGCCGAAGCTAGTCCCTGGGACGATAACTACCCTGACGAAATGGCAACAGGGGATGTGCCATTCCAGGCATCCTCCTTTGAGCCGGAAGAAGAAGAGATTTCCCATGCAGCCGAGTTCACCAACGCCACTTCATCTGACTCCAACGATATTGCTAGGGAAGTAGAAGCCCTCCGCCACGAAATGCGATCGCTTAAGGCGCTGGCGCTACCGCGCCAATCGCTTCAGCAACCACCAGCCTCAACAGCGCAATCTTCCCCTCACTCTGATGCCTTAGGGGCTCGACTTCAGGAGATTCGTAACGAAGTTAAGCAATTGCAATGGCAGAAACAGCAGCAGCCACCACAACAAACAGAAGCTCTTGCCGCTCAAATGGAAGCCCTTCGTGACGAACTGCGATCGCTGCGCAATAGTAGGGAAGCTGAAGCCCTCAACCACGAATACTGGGAAGCGTTGGAATTAGAGCCGACTTTCCAAGACTTTGACCAGAAAATGGACGAGGAACACTCACCCTCACTGTCAGAAACTGCCCAGCATGTTCCTGTGGAAGTGCTTCCCTCCAAAGCACCGCACCCGCAGGCAAAAGTGATGGAAGTGGAACTCGCTGAGCAGTTTGCTGAGTTTGACCGGATGATGGATGAGGAAGAGAGTAGCGATCAAGCTGCACCAATGGAATTTTCTAAAAATTTGGCTACGGACAACGGCAACTATGTCGAGCAATTCGGATTGGAGGAGATAAATACAGCACTGAAGGAGTATTTAAAAGACGACAAAGAACACAAAAACAATTCGAATGCATTCCTCAATATGTACCTGGATTTTGATCGGGATGGAAAGATAGAAAGAGAGGAAAAGGCTGAGTATGGTTCTTGGGAGTGGGGTAAGGACAAAGGAATTGGCGCGATTATCATGCCCCGTATATCCCAAACAATTGACCAAGGGGAAATCGTCCCAGAGCGATCACCATTATTATTTGAATGGGGAGACGAAGGATACAATGAAAAGAAATACAAAGGTTGGCAAGCTACTTTATCGGTCAATCCACCGGGAAAAGTCCGAATTTATATAGACGATTTGACGCAACAAGAAACTAAAGAAAAAAATCATTTGGGAAATAGGGAAGGAGTCGAGCCTGTTATTGGCCCCCAAAAAGGAAATAAATTCGAGTTTCATAAAAATCAGCTTGCTCTTAAGTCCTTAGAAGACCATTCTGCTGTTTTAATGTGGATAGAGGCAGTCGAGTATCCAAACAAAGATTTTGATGGCACGATTGACATTCACTTCGATTTTATGTTGGAGGAAGAAGCATTTGGGTACACCGCAGAGCTTCGCGTCGCCCCCTGGATGATGCCTCATGTTGGCTACCCGACAGATAAAGTGTATCTCGCTAAGTTGAAAGAGCAATCAGCACATGAGGCAAACAAATTCAAGAGTGATTTACAAACAATATTTGTAGAGAACGAACTGAATACTGTTATTGTCCCAGTTCCCGTCAAAAGCAGCAATCAGATGTTTCTTCAGGATTGTGTGGAATTCGGCTACCATGCTCGGCCCGGTAAAAAACTGGTGGCAAGCTTGCGTTCGCCAATGATGCGCTATAGCAGAGAAAAAGTTGAGTTTGATTTTCCGAATGAGATACCTACTGATTTGGGGATAAGCGGAGTAAGGGCTGCTCAGGATAATCCCCCGATGGGTTTTGGAAACCTCGAAGTGACCCCTCCATTAACTTCTGAGTATCCCTGGGGAAGGATTTATTATTCAAAAGAACACTCCCGGGGTCATGGATTTTATCCCGAGTGCGAAGACTTTTTGCAGGCACAAAAAGTGCAGAAACCGTTTATCCTAGATGCAAGCTGGTTAGAAACCGGTCATGTTGATGAAGTAGTGTGCTTTCTGCCACCATCCGATGAGTATCCATTGGTTGCGCTCATTCCCAGTTCGAAAAAGGCTATCGAACTATTAGAAATAGCTTTAAGAGTTTTCGATTCAGAAGAATTCTTGACTAAGGGGTTACCATTTGAATTTAAAGGATTCAATATAGACCAGATTTCGGCGCATAAAGAGAAACAAAAATCGAAGTTTCAGCCGTCGCTTAATATCTTGTCAGAAGAGGCGGAGCAAGATTGGACAGATGAGGAAACAAAGACTGATTTGAAGGAACCACAAAAGAAACAAAAATCGAAGTTTCAGCCGTCGCTTGATACCTGGTCAGAAGAGACGGAGCAAGATTTGACAGAAGAGAAAACAAAGACTGATTTTATAGACAAGAGTCAGATTTATAAGTTGCAAAATCAGGGTTCAAGCCAATTCATGTCTGTGAAGGAATATTTGGCGGGAGGTTTTTCAATCTTTGATGGAGATAAAAACTACCTTACTTGGAACAAGGTAGATGCTGTAGAAAAGATTGGAAACGTGGCAAATACGCTACGAGAGCAGGTGAGCAAATCTATGCTCATAATAGAGGTTCCTGTCCTTTTCCATAAACGTCCAATAATGAGTGTCACATCAAAGACGCCGTTTATCGCTCTGACTTCCAACATAGTAAATATGTTGATTGTCGATAAGTGTTGTATTTTTCCCAAGCCTTACGGGCCGATCGCCACGAAACCCAGCACCCTTACAAACGTCAGGATTGATTATCCGTCTGACCAGAACTCAAGCCCAATCACTATTAACCTTCCAGTAACCAAAGGTCAAGATATATTTGAAGCATATACGCTAGCCGTACTCAAACACTTTGGACTTAAAGGCAATTCAATTGATGCTTGGCTTTATCACAAATCGGATGGAGAAGTCCACTGTGCAACTAATACGTTGCGCCAGATCAAGGAACCTTCTGAATGGTGGACGTGGCAGCCCGAGTAGCAAGTGCGACCGCTTGCTGTAGCTGTAGGTTGGGTTGAGGCAACGAAACCCAACATTTATCCCACTATTGATGTCCAATATTTTCTTCCAAAGAAACGGCATCTTCGGCACCCCAATTAATATCATAATCTCCTCTTTCCACATATGGATGAAAACTTGAATATTGCCAATCTCTTGGTCGTCTTACAAGGTTATGATGTACAGGATTGTAATGAATATAATCGATATGTTGCTTCAAATCGTATTCATCTCTAATTTGATGTTCCCAAAAACGGCGCTGCCAAATTGCCTGTTCTTTTTTGTACTGCCGAGATGAGTTTCGATCGCGTTTATATTGATTGGGGCAAACACGACTAAAGGTTGTTTTGATTAATCGCCATCCTGTGGAAAAATTGGCATCACCGGGTGGGAGTGTCCACAGACAATGCAGATGATCGGGTAAAACAATGATCGCATCTATGGTAAACGGATGGTTTGTTTTGACCGCTTGGAAAGCGTAGCGTAAATGAGCAATGGTATCAGAGGTAAGAAATAACTTTTGCCGCTGATAGGTGACAACGGTGAAGAAGTAGGTTGCTCCTGGTGTTGTAGCACGACGATATTGCATGAAATTGCCCAATATGTAGATACCATTATTAGTATGGACAATAAATGGGGTGAATTAAAAATTAAATGGGTTGGGTTTCGTAGCTCAACCCAAGGGACAACAGAGCGATCGCGCAGATTTTTCCGTAGGTTGGGTTAGCGATAGCATAACCTAACAAAGCCTAAGCTGGTGTTGGGTTTCGTTACCTCAACCCAACCTACGCAATATTGATTCTGACTCGGAGTCTCTTTCTTTAACAAAACCCAATTATGGTCAAAAGAACAAAAGCATGAGAACGATCCGCAATCAGCCTAGGGACATCTTAGAGCAGAATCAAAGGCTCTCAAAATCGCTGCTGTGGAGGTTCCAACGTAACTTTTTCGATCGCCAAGGGGTCGAAGCTTGGAACCAAGGTATCGTTCCCCATTACATTACCAGCAACCCCTTCATCGCCAACGCCTACGCTAGGGTCATTTTCGGTTTTCTGCGAGATTGCCATGCTCAGGGCCTCAATAGGGATCAGCCCTTCTATATTATGGAACTGGGAGCTGGCTCTGGTCGCTTTGCCTATCATTTTCTCAAGAAATTCTTCGGCTTCTTCGATCGCTCTCCTCTCAAACACATTTCTGTCAAATACCTGCTGACAGATTTTACCGATCGCAACTTAGAATTTTGGCGTTCCCATCCCTTTCTCTACCCTTTTGTCCGCAGTGGTGTTCTGGATTTTGCCCGCTTCGATTTGGAGAATGACCGCCAACTCACCCTCGATCACGGTGGCTATATTCTCTCAGCCGCAACCCTTAAAAATCCCCTCATTGTTATTGCCAATTACGTTTTTGATAGCATCCCTTCAGATGCATTTTCAATTCGCAACCGACAGTTATACGAAAACTTAGTTACCCTAATTCCCTCTCAACAAGCATTCGATCTCAACCATCCCGAACTAATCGATCAAATTGAGATTAACTTTGAAGAACATCCGATCACATCCAACTACTATAACGAACCCAACTTCAACACAATCCTCGAGAGCTACCGCCAACGCCTGCAAGACACCACCGTTTTATTTCCTAGCGTCGCCCTCAACTGTATTCGCAACTTACGCTACCTCTCAGGCGATCGTTTACTGTTGATTTCGGCAGACAAAGGTCATAGCCACGAACAAGCACTCCTCAATCGCGGCAATCCATCTCTAACACGACATGGAAATTGTTTTTCACTGATGGTAAACTACCATGCCATTGGGCAGTACTTTCTCCATGTCGGCGGTCAATTTCTCAATGTGGTTCATCGCCATCACAGCCTCAATGTTTGTGCTTTCTTGTTAGGCTATGCCTCCAAAGACTGTGTGGAAACGCGACTAGCATTTGCCGAACATATCGAACAACTAGGACCCGACGATTTTTTTACCTTGAAAAAGGCGATCGAGAAACATTACGATACACTCACACTTCCCCAAATTTTAGCTTGGCTGCGAGCAAGCGGCTGGGATGCCAACATCTTTCTCGGCAGTTTTCCCACTTTGATGCAACATCTAAACACCGCATCCGAATCCCTTAAACAAGAACTTTATCGAGCGATCGAGCGCATTTGGGAAACCTACTATCCCATTGGCGAACAGAAAGATTTAGCATTTCATCTAGCAAAGTTACTCTATAAAATGAAATGCTATCAGGAAGCCTCACTCTATCTTCAATATTCTCTGATGCTGTACGGTACTAATGCCAATAGGCTCTACCATCTGGGAATGTGTCACCATCGCCTTGGGCAGTTAGATGAAGCGAGCCAAAGGTTTGATCAGGCTTTGGAAATAGATCCCTCCTTTGAAGCCGCGCGATCAATGCGGATTAAACAAAATCACAATCATAATGTTACTTTCGTATAAAAGAAATACCTCTAATCTTGAAAAGTAATTTGCTTCTGCTTCCGTTCATTAAATAGTTGAGCTGCTATCATTTTCCCAATACACTGGGCAATATCAAACTTAATATGATCAGGTTAAATCAATCTATTGTCATTCAGAAAAACTATATTCAATTCCCTGCATTGTTGCCATTTTTCTGAGGCAAAACTCAGATTATTAAGTAAGATTCTATGCCCCAATTTTTTTGGGTAAAAGGGTTGTCTTAATAAGCTTAATGTGGTAGCTTAATATTGTTGCAACTGTAACCCAGAAAAAAAGCCAGCCTGACGAAGTTGAAAGATCCCAGGCTGGCTCTGGCTCCCCATTCATCAAGGAGACAATTAAATTATGTCCTATCGAGACAGACTCAAGCCATGGGCTATTGCCCGTCTATTGCACAACAAGCTGCAATGGTCAATTATCGATCGCTATCGCACCAAATCAGACGCAGAGGGACATCTCAAATGGTGGCGAGAAAATGTACCCGACACCAAGTTTGAAGTCATCTGGGATTTACCGAGGAAGAATAAGTAATAAGTAATAAGTAATAAGTAATAAGTGAAAACAAGAACATTTATTGCTTATTACTTGTTCATTTCATTATTTCTCCCCATCTCCCCCTCTCCCCATCTCCCCCTCTCCCCGTCTCCCCATCTCCCCCTCTCCCCGTCTCCCCCTCTCCCCATCTCCCCCTCTCC
>JAAHGS010000272.1 GCA_010692645.1 Symploca sp. SIO2E9 | reverse complement strand
CGCAAACGAGTAAAGTTATTGGCGAAATAGGGGATTACATCCAGAAGTTTGGGCGCTGGGGCACCGAGATTATTCTTGCTTCCATCCCCGAGTCGGCAGCGATAACACTGCTGAGTGAATTTTTGAGGATTTTGTCCCCACAACAATTGGTGGAATTGAGACAAATGTCCCTTGCCCCTGAGTGAGTAGGATTGAACGGTATTTGGCGATGGGGTGTTAAGGGTGAGCTCCATTTTGGTTGGAATTTCAATTCTCCGCGTCTGGAGCGTCTGCTTAGTCGTTCCCCCACTCTTTTTTCGCTCACCCCTCTGATTTTGTCTATTGTCTAGCTGTCAAAGAGCTTATCTTGATTAGGCTGAGTCTTCTCAAGTTCGTCATATGCTATTTTCCCGAACTCGCCTCCCACTGGTGAGAGCATGCTCAATCCTGTTACTGCACCACGCACTTGTTCATCTCTTACTTCAATATAAGATTGTAAATGTTGCAAATTTCGATGTCCTGATACTTCCTGAATCACTCTCAAGGGGGTATTATTATCACTCATCTGGGTCAAGGCTGTTCTCCTAAAGGAATGAGAGCTTGCCCCGATTATCCCCACTCTAGAGCAGGCTTTTCTCAAGGCTTTTGTTGCTGAGTCGGGAAGTAGATGCCCTTTTAAACGCCCAGGAAAAAGATAGAGAGCACCCGCTTCCGGTTGGTAAACCTTTAGCAGTGAGTGTAACTCATCAATGATGGGGATGGTTCTCGTCGCCAGTTTCCCTTTGGTGTTCCCCTTGCGAATTATCAATTCTCTGAGTACCTGACCTTTGCTGTCGTAGGCATCCCTGGTTCTCAATGTGCAAGCTTCCTTGATACGGCAGGCGCAGAAGAGACAGATCCCAAATAGGGTGCGGTCACGGGTGTTGGTTAGCCCTTGGCTAAAGAGTAACTGAATCTCGGCAAGAGTCAGAATCTTTGCTTTCCCGTGACGGTCGATTTTCATTTTTCATCGCACACCTGCTTTGACACTCCCCTGTTGAGCCTGACTCTAACGTTACTATAATGTTAGTCTGGCGTGAAAATAACTTCATAATCAACTTAGGCTAAGTTGACGCTGAACGTTAGTCTGAGGTTATCGGGTGAGGTCATAATTGTTTTGGCTGGAGGAACAATCATGAGGTGTCGGCAAAAGTCCCATCGCCACCAATCTCGTAATTGTGCGCTCTCAAAAGGGTAAGGATGTCCTACTCATTGATGCCGATGACCAAACTCCCTTGGGGTATCGCCAAGTTTTTGGCAAAGCTGCATCTGCTGGTCTAGCTGTGACGGAATACAAGCCCAAGGACGAACGAGCAATTACTGAAATCAATAATCTTTACAATTATATTTTCCATGAATAAGCAATCGGCTATCGCTCGTAAATCATTACCTGAAGAGATAGATTCCTTTATCAAAGCGGAGTTGCAATCAAGCCCGACGCCAGAGGAAAGTATCTCAGATGAACAGCAAGCTGCACGGGTACAGCTTCGCCTCTGGAAAGGTAAGCTCAATCAGATTGACTCAGTACTCAATAAAAGAAAAGTCAAGGTCTCCCGCCATACTTGGCTCCTAGAGGCGATCGAGGAGAAGTTAGAAAGAGAGTGTGTCGATTAACATTTATTTGATTACTCTAGCTTATAGGAGTTTGAGTACCAATTTTTAAGTGGGATGAGTGAGAGCATCGAGTTGGTGGCAAACTGCTTGTTTGCCTAGCTTGTAGCGATTTTGAAGCTCGGCGACGGAATAAGGATCTATCTCTGTCATAATTCCTCACCTGTGCACACTAGACGAGTCTACTGTGTCCACTAGACACTATAACAGGGTGAGTTAATTGGCTTTTCTACCAAACCAGAAGATAAATACTGGATGGGAAGTCGATTAATCTACTTCCCATTGTACCACAACAAAAAATTGTACCACAACAAAAAAAACCTATGCCCTGGAGCTAATTTGGTGGCTGATATTTCTAAAAGTAGACGATTAATCAGCATTGCTACTCTCGATGTTTAGCCACCTGGATTTCTCAAATATGAATCACCCCTCCCGGTAAGAGCTGAGGGAAGGGTAGTACATTTATTTTAAATCTTCACTTTCGGGGAAAGAACACTCTACTGTTATCTTCAGGTTACTTTCAGCCGTTCCCTCTGTGACATAAGGAATCCCAGCTTTGCCCCCCACTTTTATACCAAACTCTAGAGTGACTTTATCGATGTTAGCAACTGCCACTTTCCGGAAAGCATTTAAGGTGTAGTTAGTGTAAGCTTTTATTGTCCCCTCTATTGCCTTAAAGCTTTGCAAGGCCTGTTCTTGAGGAGATGTGGCTGTCGAATTACTTCCTTGATTTCCTGTTAAAAATTCCCTTAATCCCTTAGATTCTTTGCCCAAATCCGCCCTGGTGACTTCCTTAGAATTAGATGGAACCTCAACATTATCTTCAGTCACTTGAATATCTTCTTTGGTTTCCAGATAAATGACAGTTCCGTCTTCGAGTTGGAGGGGAGTCAATTGACTCATAAATTTTTCCTTGGTAGCCAAAAATTGTTTTCCAGACTAAGCTAACTATTATCACAACCGTCAACCATTTTCGAGATTATGAGTCGAGATGCTCTAGTAGTTGGCATAAATACCTATAAGTATGAAGATCTGCCCCACCTCCAAGCTCCGGCAGAAGATGCAGAAGCTATCGCCAAACTCCTAGAAAGGCATGGGGATTTCAAGGTGTGGCGGCTACCAGAGGCGATTAATCCAGATGGGGGTTCCTCCTATGTGGGCAAAGAAATACAAGTAACCTTGAATCAACTGAAAAAAGCTTTAGTACAACTTTTAAAACCTGAAGGAAAAAATATCCCAGATACAGCACTGCTCTACTTCTCAGGACATGGACTACGCACAACTCTGGGAATTTCCGAAGGTTTCTTGGCTACCAGCGATGTTTATCCAGATGTTGGGTTCAATGGTCTGTCTTTACAGTGGCTACGGAAATTATTGCAAGAAAGTCCTATAAAGCAGCAGATTATCTGGTTAGACTGCTGTCACAGTGGAGAACTGCTCAACATGAGCGAAGCTGACCCAGGAGAGCAGGGTCAAGCGCGCGATCGCTGTTTCATCACGGCTTCTAGAGAGTTTGAGCCAGCTTATGAAGATATTAGTGAACCCTACAGCATTCTAACCAAAAGCTTATTAGAAGGACTTGACCCCAGCAAATATCCTCAACGTTGGGTGACTAACTACAGCCTCGTCGATTACCTAAACCAAGATCTATTGGGTGTACCCCAACGCCCTACCTTTACCAATTTTGGTGAACCAATTAATTTAACTCGTACCTGGGAAGTACTAGCCGCCAAATCTACTTCAGAAACAAGCTCTGCTATCTGTCCCTACAAGAGTTTGGAATTCTTTGACTGCAACGAGGAAGACCCTAAATACTTCTTTGGACGAGAGAAACTGACTGACCAATTAATAGACAGGGTTAGACAAGGGAATTTCCTCGCCATTCTAGGGGCTTCTGGTAGCGGTAAATCTTCTGTACTCAGAGCTGGGTTATTGCACCAATTGAAGTTAGGACAGAGATTGGGAGGAAGTCAGCAATGGCAATTTCACCTCATGCTTCCTGGACAACACCCTCTTCAGAGTTTAGCTCAAGCTTTCTTAGACCCTAAGCTCTCCTCACTAGAGAGAGCTGAGCAGTTAGGCAGAGCTGAAGGGTTACTTAGAGAAGGGGCTGATGGTTTACGCCGATTGGTACAGTCTTCTGATGCACCTCGTGTCGTCTTGGTTGTAGACCAGTTTGAGGAAGTTTTCACTCTCTGCCAGGAGAAGACAGAGCGGCAGAATTTTATCTCTTGCTTGCTGGGAGCAGGTGAGAAAGTAACAGATAAATTCTGCTTAATCATAGCCATGAGGGCTGACTTCTTTGGTAAATGTGTTGAGGAAAACTACAGCGGCTTGGCTAAGAAAATCCAGGAGAATCTGATTACAGTCACACCCATGAATCAAGGGGAGTTGAGACGAGCAATTACCCTTCCTGCTCAAAGAGTCAAGCTGGAGATTGAACCAGAATTAGTCGAACAGATGCTATTGGATGTGGAAGGTTCACCAGGAAGCTTACCCCTACTCCAAGATACTCTGACACAATTGTGGAAGACTAGAAGTGACAAGGGTTTGGAGCTGGCAACCTACACTCAGTCAGGAGGGATGGCTGGTACTCTTGACCAACGGGCCAATAAAGTTTATGAAGAATTATCGCCTCAACAGCAGGAAGCTGCCAAACACATTTTTCTATGTTTAACTCAATTGGGGGAAGGTACAGAAGATACCCGTAGGCGTGTATTGAAAACAGATCTGATTACTTCTGTTCACCCAGAAGCTCTCATTGAGGGAGTGGTTCAGAAACTAGCTGACGAGAAGTTAGTTGTTACCAGTTCCTTGACTGGGAAGGGAACAGAAACACAGCTCCTTGCAGTAGTAGATGTACCTCACGAAGCCTTAATCCGTCACTGGAGTTTGTTACGAAAGTGGTTAGCCGAGAGTCGAGAGCATCTTAGAGAGAAGCGAAAAATTGAATTGGCATCCGAAGAGTGGCGTAACCACAAACGGGGAAAAGACTATCTCTTGCAGGGAAAACGGTTGAGAGAGGCAAGGGAGTTTCAAAAAGAGCAGGCAGAAGGGTTTCCTCTTTCTAATTTGGCAGAAGAATTTGTTAGGGCAAGTAGAAAGCAGAGACGGCTCAGTTTACTCAAGATGAGTAGTTGGCTTGTAATTCCAGTATTTATACTCTTGGCTATAGTTGAGCCTATTTTAAGAAGAGGGACGACTGGGCGGTATATAGATGTTGTTATGGAAAAAGGTGAGGATCAAAAGACAGGAATTAAAAGAAAAGTTGAATACCTTGTGGCAGGCTGCGATCAAAAAGAAAAAAAGATAATGCCAAAACCATTAAGGGACTTTGTGTTTGGTAGCTGTATCCCTTTAACAAAAGCTAAACTGAAAAAAACAGATCTTTTCGGCGCAGACCTCAGCGGCGCACACCTCAGCGGCGCAGACTTCAGAGAAGCAAACCTTCTAGGCGCAAACCTCAGTGGAGCAAACCTTCTAGGCGCAAAACTTAGCCCTTCCGCCCTTTTCGGCGCAAATCTTAGCGGAGCAAACCTTATCGGCGCAGACCTCAGCGGCGCAGACCTCAGTATTGCAGACCTCAGCGGCGCAGATTTTAGCAATACAAACCTTAGAGGCGCAAAATTTCGCGGTGCAAAACTCAGCGGTGCAAACCTCAGCGGCGCAGACCTCAGCGGCGCAGACTTTGGAAAACCAATCCTTTTAGACGAAGCCCTCAGCGGCGTAGACCTCAGCGACAAAGAAATTTTAGGCGCAGACCTCAGCGACGAAGAATTTTCAGGCGCAGACCTCAGCGACTCAAATTTCAGCTTCGCAGACCTCAGCGGCGCAGACCTCGAAAATATTACCTGGGATGAGTACACGAAATGGGATAACGTAAGGGGGCTGGAGGAAGCGATTAATGTGCCAGAAGCCCTAAAGCAGCAGCTGCTGGCAGAGGAGTAAGCTGCTGTAGGTTTCATCAATTTACACCGTATTTATTGCCAATAATTGTCTATAAACAGCCGGATTCGCCTCTCAAGTTAGTTCACGGGGCAAAAAACAACGGAGTAGAGGGGGAGAGAGGGGGTTAGAGAGGAAAAGTTTAGTTTCCCGGTGTAAGAGCTTGTGGTTTTCTAAGGTAAGCCTTCTGGTACATTAATCGCTTCTTTCAACCCTTCCACCTGTGACCAGTTTGTCTTTTCATTCCAGGTGATGTTTTCGAGGTTGGCGCCGCTGAGGTATGCGCCGCTGAGGTTTGCACCGCTGAGGTATGCGCCGCTGAGGTATGCGCCACTAAGGTCTGCGTAGCGGAGATTTGCGTCGCTGAGGTCTGCGTCGCTGAGGTCTGCAATGATGAGGTATGCGCTGATGAGGTATGCGTCGATGAATTTTGCTCCGCCGAGGTTTGCGCCGCTGAGGTATGCGCCGTTGAGATTTGCACCGATGAGGTTTGCACCGATGAGGTTTGCGCCGATGAGGTTTGCGCGGCTGAGGTCTGCGCCGCTGAGGTCTGCGCGGCTGAGGTCTGCGCGGCTGAGGTTTGCGCCGCTGAGGTCTGCGCGGCTGAGGAATTTTCTAACTGTTTCTTGGAAAGAACCCAAGTCAACACCCTCACTGTAGTGGATGATCTGAAGCAATCGAGATTCCTTAAAATCTTCAGTGCCTTTTTGACCACAGGGATGGAAGGCTATTTCACCCTTAAGTTTTTTACTTTTTTGGGCATAGCGGTGCAGTTCCAAGAGCAAAATCATCACATTTAAGCCAGCATATACATCTATAGCGCTGCGCGCTGGGGTACTTACAAGTTAGGATATATCTAGAGTCACCTAAAACTAGATTTATTTATGGCTCACCCTTACTCTCAGGATTTGCGCCTACGTGCCCTCTATTTAATCACTAGCGGTATGTCGATAAGTAAAGTTAGTCGAACGCTAGATATTAGCAGAACTACCCTCTATAAATGGCGACATCAGCTAGAATCGATAGGTTCAACCCTTCCG
>JAAHGS010000271.1 GCA_010692645.1 Symploca sp. SIO2E9 | reverse complement strand
CAGTAGGTATCAGCACCTTGAAAACTAGAGTTAGGAGGTTCCAACCAGGAAAGCAAGGC
Organism: Symploca sp. SIO2E9; assembly: GCA_010692645.1. Lineage (GTDB taxonomy): Bacteria > Cyanobacteriota > Cyanobacteriia > Cyanobacteriales > Coleofasciculaceae > SIO3C6. The sequence continues at coordinate 6,558 of JAAHGS010000271.1, read as the reverse complement.
TTGGTAAAAACTCTAAGCAACAAGTACCAAGTCTTGTAAGACTCCGTACCGCAGGGCTTGCGGAATCGCGACTCTGCAATGGGTCGAAAGTCTGTGGACACAACGTAAGACGGGGACATAACTAACGCGAGTTGGTGGTGTACGCAGATGTGGAAGAAGCAGAAACCTAAATCGCGAGGTTTAGGAATCCCGCGCTTTTAGCGCTGGGAGGATGTCAATTGATCAACTCATCCAATTTAGCGCGAACAGCTTGGATATCCTGCCACATCAACCACTTTGGGCTACCCTGATCCCGTGAAGGATTGCGCAGAAGATAAGCAGGGTGGAAAATCGGCATGCACAGACAACCTTCCCACTCCATCCAAGTACCGCGAATCTTACTAATACCGCGCTTATCACCAGTCAAAGCTTTGACAGCTGTAGCACCGGTAAGCAGAATTATTTTCGGGTCTATTAGGCGAATTTGCTCTAGTAAATAAGGTTTACAAGCAGCAATTTCTTCAGCTGCAGGAACCCGATTACCTGGTGGTCGGCACTTGACAATATTACAAATGTATACATCTTTTTCGCTGTCTAGTTTAACGGCAGCCAGAATTTTCTCTAGCAGCTGCCCTGCCTTGCCCACAAAGGGCAAACCTGTCTCATCTTCATTTTGACCAGGACCTTCCCCAATAACTACAATCGGGGCTTGGAGATTTCCCCTTCCCACTACAGCATTGATGCGAGTTGCTCCTAATTCGCATCTTTGGCAAGATTGGCACTGTTTGGCTAGCACCTCCATTGTCTTGTAGGAGCCTGGAGGAATAGGAACTTTGGCATCAGTAGGTATTAGTTCAATGTCTACCTCAGCCGGGGTTGGCGGCTGTGAGTTTGGCTGTTGAAAGAGATTGAGTTGTTCTCCGTTAGACATGAATTTCTTGGTTCCTAATCAGGGCCCGATTGACCTCTTCCCCACGGTAAGTACCTGGACAAAAATAAAGTTTGCTGGTTAAGGCAGGGTGTGGGGTGTGGGGTGTAGGGTGTAAGGGAATTCCGGGCGATTTCATAATTGTTTACACAGTTGCTTTTATTTATGTCCGACTACTTACTTGCTTTGAGGGTGGAGATTCCTAATATCACCACTGGGGTATAAAAACCATAGTATGGCGAAATCATCCTCACCAAATCTTTGTAAAGAATTATCCCTCTAGCACTGTGTAGCTGCAAAAAAATCAGTCATTATTGGTGTAGCAAGCTGTTCAGTTCCGGAGGAACAAATGTCATCAGCCCCGCTGTTTAGCGATCGCCTCGATGCCGGTCAACAGCTGGCTCAATTGCTATTTACTCTCGTGCAGCAATTGCAGGAGAGTGAGGGCGTTTCAGCGCAACCGATTGTGTATGCACTACCTCGCGGTGGTATTCCAGTAGCAGTACCTGTGGTGCGCCAACTCAATTGTCCCCTAGACATCGTGGTGGCAAAAAAAATCACAACAGCCCATAACCCAGAATTGGCAATTGGTGCGGTGACCTCAGATGGTCATGTTCTGTGGTCACGATTAAAACACAGGGGAAAAAGAATTTCTAGCTCCCGGCAGACGGCGCTACACCAAGCACAAAAAAAAGCTCAACAACAGCTAGAACAACTCAAAGTTGCTTGTAGCAGCGTTAATCCCCGAGGTGCCTTGGCGCTGGTGATTGATGACGGCATTGCCACCGGTATGACGATGGCAGCAGCAACGAGCGCTTTGAGAGAGTACGAGCCAGCAGAGATCTGGATTTGTGCACCAGTAGCACCTGGAGGATTGATGAGGTGGCTTGAACAATGGGGTGATCGTGTTGTTGTCTTGCACACACCTGAACCCTTTATCAGTGTCAGCCGCTTTTACGCAGAATTTCCTCAAGTTAAAACTAGTGAAGCTCTCGTTTACTTACAGCAAGAATTGAACAAAGGAGTTATAGCAACTAACTAAACTGTTACGCATTTATAGCAACCGACATGTCGGTTAGGACATCGTATTTTGATTCAAAGGGAACAGGGAACTCTTAACAGGGAACAAGAAAGTGTCCTAACAGCTGTGGCGACTGCTATAACTTGTATATTCGTTTGTTATCTGTTTATGAGTGAAACTCTTGTTCCTTCTGTCTTGGAGCCTTCTGCCTTCTGCCTTGCTGTTGTGCATTGTTAAGGCATGACAGCTTACTAACGCTTAGTTATGAGAATTTGGCAATTTTGGTGGCGAACTTTGGTACTCTCGAGCCAATACAATCCACCTGAATTTATTGAGCATTTGATGATTTTGTGGACACTGATTTTGGGTTTGTGGTGGGGATTTTTACCTGATTGGCCGCACTTAGTGCTCAGTGCCAGCTTTGCTCTAGGGGCAGCAATGTCAATGCTAGTAAGAGAGCTGATGGCTCCCTCATCCCGTCAGCGTTCAGTGTCGGTACTCGCTATTTTAGTTCTACTTAGCTACAGCATCTATGCTTTTACTCAATTAACTCCTTACTTCCGAGTGTAACTCGAGGCGACTGAGCCTGGAAAATCCCCAACCTACTTAGCATTGTTTCACCACAAAAAAATAATCTCAAGCTAAGATAGCGTGTAATTGCCCCCGCAATTGCCTACAATTAAGTTGATATCCACTAAAGAGTATAAAGCCTGAGGATGGTCAAAACTGTTGCCGAAGTCATGACCCCTGACCCCATTATGGTAGGGCCTCAAACTTCAATAAGGGAAGTAATCAAAATTATCGCCGAACAACGCATCAGCGGCTTGCCAGTAGTGGATAATGCAGGTAAATTGGTGGGCATCATTTCAGAAACAGACTTATTGTGGCAGGAGGCGGGAGTAGAGCCTCCTGTCTATATCATGTTTCTCGACAGCGTTATTTACTTGGAAAATCCTGCCCGTTATGATCATGAACTCCACAAGGCGCTTGGGCAAACTGTTGAAGAGGTGATGAGTGGTCATCCTGTTAGCGTCAAGCCTGATTTATCTTTGCGCAAAGCGGCTAAGTTGATGCAGGAAAAATCGATCCGGCGCGTTGCAGTAACTGGCGATGGGGGTAAGGTGATTGGCATCCTTAGCTCCGGGGATATTGTACGGGCAATGGCAGCGGAGCTGGAAGAATAATGGGACCGCTTTGAGTTGAACAGACAACCTGTTAATCTGTAACCTATGATCCTTTTTGACCAAGGAATAATGAGTGTTACTCGGGAGTCTGTTCAACCGCTGCTAAATTCAGACGACTACGGCAAGCGCCTCAGCGGACTTAACCAACTACGACAACTAGAACCATCAGTGGCATTTGAGTTAATTGTGCCTCTCTTAACAGATAGCAATACTCGTGTTCGATATGCTGCTGTTAGCCAAATGGATACACTAGGGCATCAGGACTTAAAAGCAACATTGGTTATGTTGCGTGAGGGCCTCAAGGATTCAGAAGCCGATGTCCAAGCTGCTGCAGCTGACGCCTTAGGTGCACTGAAGTTGACAGAAGCCTTTGAAGATTTGCAGCAGCTGTATAACCAGACTTCTGAATGGCTAGTTAAGTTTAGTATTGTTGCGGTTTTAGGAGAATTAGGCGATCCTCGTTCTTTTGAATTCCTAACCGAAGCCCTCAATTCAGATATTGAGCTGGTAAAAACCTCCGCGATTAGTTCCTTAGGAGAATTAGGCGATGCCCGCGCTGTGCCCCTATTAGTTCCTTTTGCCACAGATCCAGATTGGCAGGTTCGCTACCGGGTAGTGCAGGCGCTGAGACAGTTGGGAGGGGCACAAGCTCACTCAACACTGGAAATTCTAGCCCATGATAGTTTCGAGCAAGTGGCAAAGGAAGCTCAAGCCAGTTTGAAATGCTAATATCGCTTAACTAAATGTTTGCCACAAATACTTTTGAAGTAATAAGTCCTAATAAGGAACAATAAATATTCTTTGTGTTCACTTATAGCAGGAGGCAGGAGGAAAAGCCAAGTTCTATCTGAGTTTGAGACTTTTTTAAAATCTTAACCGCCTTGGCGATTGCTATATTACTTATTACTTATTACTTATTACTTATTACTTATTACTTAAATTCAGACTAGGTTGAGCATCCTTTTTTATATTTGGTATTACTACTGCTGACTCTGCTGATTAACCTGCTGAATCTGAGTAGCAAAATAGGTCTCCTGATATTTCAAAAATCTGGCAAATTCCAGCCCCTTTTCAAAGGCTGCTAGGGCTTGATTATAGTTTTTGAGTTCTAGATTAATCTGACCAATTTGATCATAAGCATCCATCAAACCATAATAATTGTAGGACTGTTGCTCTACTTGTAGCAGCACATTATAAACCTGTAAAGCAAACTCCGGCTGATTATGGGAACGGTATAGTTTTGCTAGTTTTTGTAGTGCTTCCCCTGCATAAGCATACTGCTGTAGAGCAAAAGCTAAAGTATAGGCTTGTTGGTAAGTTTGACTCGCCTCATCTAATTGCTCAAGGGCTTCATAGTCGGAGGCGATCGCAATTTTTAGTGCCGGCAATCTGATATCATTAGGGGGGTAACTTGCAGCCAGTTTTTGTTTCATCCGCAAGGCATTTTCCGGTTCCTTGGCTTGATCATAGATGTAAGCAATCTCTTGTAGATAAACAAATTCCTGCACACGATCACCCCGTTGTTGAGCTAAAGAGAGTAATTCTTCATAGGAGGCGATCGCTTTGGGATAATCAAACCAGGACATGTGTAAACCTGCCATAGTTTTGAGAGTCGTCTCAATCGCTTCAAGGTCGCCGCGCTGGCGCAGATCAGCTAGAATCTGATCATAGATTGCCAAAGCTTGTCGAGGCACTCTTACTTGTTGATAAGCCTGACCCAAAGCAATTAGCAGGTTCTGGTCTAAACTCCCTTCTGTCTGGGCTTCCTGCTCGATTGTTTCTAGGCGCTTAGTAATTAGCTGCACCTGAGGCTTATGATTGCCTTCCCAAGCAATGGCTCCCACTCTACCCAAAGTTTGCACTTCTTCGAGGTTTCCGCCTGCCACTCGCCGCAGTCTGATTTCTCGGTACCAGATTTCAAAAGCTTTCTCAGGATTACCAGCTGCTAATTGAGTCTTTGCCTGCACATCGAGTTGCTCTAAAGCTTCTCTAAGTTCTTTAAGCTCTCCCCTAGTTAAAGGACGTTCTACAGGCAGCTTAGGGACAAGGGGATCAGGTTCTGTTAATTCTAGGGGATTGGGCGGTTGTTGATCAACATTAGCAGCTTTTGCCCATGCCACAGAACTACTATGCAACAGTAACATTGCGATCGACAAGGCTGTCCCTAGCAACTTTAAAGGATTTAATATTACTCTAGCCATAGTTTTCCAAGCTATATATTATATTGAAGAACATCATGCTCTAGGTGAGGAGATTCGTCGTTCATGGTTCATAGCTCATGGTTCATAGCTCATGGTTTATGGTTCATGGTTCATGGTTTATGCTTCAGGGCTCATTGAGGAAAGTATTCGACAGCTAAGGTATACAAGCCAATGAGCAATGAGCAATCAACAATGAAAAATCAACAATGAACGAAATCGGTCTGTAGGTTTTCTATGTTATATCGAATTTTCGGATATTTTCTTAGTAGCTACCAACCACTTTCCAAAGTGTACTTAATCCCAACACACTCATAACCACTCATGACTCTACTGGTAAACTCTCGAACTTCCAGGTTACAAAGCTCTAGCAAATGGTTATCTCGGTTATTGATTGTGGCAGCTGCACTACTAAGTTTCCTAATGAGTGCCTGTGTGCCTTCTGAAGCAATAACAGCTGAACAGCGAACCTTCCTCGATATTTCTCTCAAATACTTAGGGGAGTATCAACTACCTAAGATGGAGTTTAAGAATACAAAAGTTGGGGGATTATCAGGATTGAGTTATGATAAACAGCGTGACCGCTTCTATGCAATTTCCGATGACCGCTCTCAGTTAGCTCCAGCCAGATTTTATACCCTGAAGCTAATTCTTAATAATAGTAGTACTGGGGAAATTGGTATTAAAAAAGTAGAAGTTGAAGAGGTTACTTTGATTACTAATGGGCAAGGGGAAACCTTTGCCCAAGGTAGTATTGACCCTGAAGGTATTGCCCTGTCTTCTCAAGGAACTGTGTTTATCTCTAGTGAAGGTTCTACCAAGGATGGAATTGCTCCTTTTATTCGAGAATTCGAGCTAAACACAGGAAAGCAGCTACAAAGCTTGCCAATTCCACAGCGCTATCTAGCTAATGATGCCAGCGATGAAGAGCAATCTCCTCGCGGAATTCAGAATAATTTAGGGTTTGAGTCATTGACTCTAGAACCATTAAGTTTGGCAGCTGCCAATGGTGATCCTTTTCGCCTATTTACTGCCACTGAATCTGCTCTGTTACAAGACATTCTGCCAGCAGCCTCAGAAGAGGAGTTGCAGCAGCCAACTAGAATCCGGATGATGCAGTATTTAATTGGTGAGGCAACTCCAACATTGCTGGTGAGTGAAAATCTTTACCTGCATTATCCAAGGTTATCAGCTCCGTCAAACCATTAACAATGGTGCCACTCGGAGCAATATCAAGCAGGTAAAGAT
>JAAHGS010000270.1 GCA_010692645.1 Symploca sp. SIO2E9 | reverse complement strand
TTTTGACCCTTTCAAGTGCTTTGTTATAGCATCCAATGGCTCAAAATCCTTGCACTTAATAGGAAAATCTCGGAGCTGATCATGGATAATCAAGCTTAGAACTATCGGCTTTTCCCTACTCCCTGCTAAGAGCTCCCTCTCCTTACCACCAGACTTATTGAGCAAACCCTAAGTACTTGGGAAATATGCACTTTTACATTTGCGCTAGCCTAGTTTAAGTAAACCTCATCATTGGAATTGATTCAGCTGTCGGCACAACTACACTTCCTCAAATCAGAGGAGCATCTAAACTCCATAATCCCTAAATTGGCGAGATTCTCCCTCTAGAGTACCGTGTATTTTAATCAACGCCCGATCCTATTTATTGGTTTAGCTGCTTGCCTACTGGGCTTGTTGAACTCTTGCGCCAATAGTTCCACTGGTAAGACGCTTGAACAATCCTTGAGTGCAGACCCTAAACTCAACAATAGCCCCAATCTTGTCGGCAGCTCATCTCAGGACAATCCCCAGAAGCAGACCTCATTAAAATTACCAGAGGATTTCCCTGCTGAGATTCCTATTTATCCAGAGGCTAAACTACAACAAGTCAAACCGCTACAAGCAGCAGAGACTCAAGGTAAGCTAACGGTTTGGTCATCCTCTGACCCTATTAATGTTATTGGAAATTTTTACCAACAGAAATTTGATGCCGACAACTGGCAAGTTATCTCTCAACCAGAGGAGGAAGCCATTGGCTCTTTTGTGGTGCAAAAGGATGAACTCAAGGTTACTTTGTCGATTCCCTCTAGTGCTGTTAACCATACTTCTGGGAAAACATCTTCATCCCAACAGCCAGTAGCGGAAGTTGACAATAATAATACTAAATTTGAAATTGAGTATATCCGCGATGCCTTCGGCGTAACCCAAGGGGCTAATCGCACTCAGCAGGTTTCCAAGCCTTCAGAACAACCAGAGTCTGCCACACCATCGGAACCGACAGATGTAGCTACTCAGAAGACAGAGAAATCCTCGGCACTTTCAGAAGACTCTGGCGAACTCGATCAACTGGTTCCACAGTCACGTCAATATATTGAAGACTTAGTAGCTTTAGGAGTCTTAGTCGTCAATTCATCTACAGATACAAAGAACCAAAATATTACTCCACAAAAGTTTGAACCCAATAAAATCATCAGCCGCAGCGAGTATGCTCGCTGGCTGGTTGAAACTAATAATCGTTTCTATGCTAATCGCCCAGGACTGAAAATTCGCTTAGCATCAGAACAAGCCCCACCAGCTTTTCAAGATCTTTCCCCAAGCAATCCAAATTTTCCAGCAATTCAAGGATTAGCCGAAGCTGGGTTAATTCCTAGCCCTCTGAGTGGTAATGCCACAGCAGTGTTATTTCGCCCAGATGCTCCGCTGACGCGGGAAAATCTCCTGTTGTGGAAAGTGCCTCTAGATAGCCGCCAAACTTTGCCATCAGCTTCTATTGATGCTGTCAGGGAGACTTGGGGCTTCCAAGACGCTGCTAAAATTGACCCGAAGGCTTTGGGTGCAGTGTTGGCAGATTTTCAGAATGGAGAGTTTGCTAATATTCGTCGGATGTTAGGTTATACTACCATTTTTCAGCCTCAGAAACCTGTGACTCGTGCTGAGGCTGCTGCTGCACTTTGGTATTTTGGTTCTCAGGGAGAGGGTAGGTCTGCCCAAGAAGCGCAGCAGCTTAAATCTGATTAATTAAGCAAAAATATTTTTAATGTGGTTTAAATTTCAATAAGCCAGATAATCGCAATTTATTGATAATAGATTTTTTCTACAATCTTTTAATTAATAGCATAGTTGTTTTATAAAAGTTAATCTTTTAAAGATTTGATAAAGCTTTCTTCTATATCAAACCCTAAATTTAGTTAATTTGTTAGGTTTAATTGAGAAGTTAATATACGCTTAGTCGAAAATTATTTAATTCCCTCGATAAAATTTTCAAATGCAGTCAAAACATCAGTTTTTTGACTTTAAAACAAAATAAATTATTGGAGAATGCTCAATAAATATTAGATGATTGCGATTTTAACTAATGACCAGCAAACTAATAACATTTCACTGCTCAGAAGCCCTAGCTCAAGCTATTGAAAAAAAATCTCAAGCAGCTGGTATTGACGAAAACACTTTAGTTACTGAGGTTCTAGCTTCAGCCTTTGAAGTTTCGACTCCGTCACTAGTACTCAGTAAAAAAGAAAAACTAGAGCAACGGCTACATCAATTTGAAGCACAGGGAACACTCCTGTTAGAAACACTAACTAAACTCTGTCAAGAAAATAATGGAAAAGGCTACAGTTTAGGTGCCAATGCGTTTATTGAGTTGTTTAAAAAGTTGATTACCAGATTACAGATATCACAGGACTCAAATTCTTCCAGGTCGAATGAAGTTGTGTTTGTAAACAAAATCAAGGAAGAATTAGGAAAAGTGGCGGTAGTCAATGATCAAAAAGCCAGGGCACCTAGTCAAACTGCTGCAAACTGGGATAACTTCAGTTCTATTCAGAATATCGGCAGCAATATTGATACATTTGCTATCACAGCCATGCAGCTGATAGAAAATCAGCAGAGACAAAAAGAGCTGTGGGAGTTAGAGAAAAAATACCGCAACTTATTCGAACTTACTAATGACTCGATCTTAATTGTTGATAGCGAGAGCCACCGTTTACTCAACGCTAACTGGAATGCGGCGCGGAGACTGGGTTATACTCGTGCTGAACTCCTCGAGTTTTCAATAGAAGACATCAGTGTGCCCATAGCTGATAATCGCAAACAAGCTATTTTGCACGAGTTACAGAGCAATGGAAATATAATCTTTGAGCATGCTTATTGCCACAAAAACGGCACAGAAGTACCAGTTGAAATAAGTGCTCAGGTGATTGAATATGAGGGTAGTTTAGCCTATCAATGTTTCCTGCGTGACATTTCTGAACGCAAGCAGGCAGAGGTTCAGTTCAAAAGGCACCAGGAAATTCTACAAACTATCTTTGACCACATCCCAATTATGATCTGTTTCTGGGATGCTGATGGTAAGATCCAATTGACTAATCAAGAGATGGAACGTACTCTCGGTTGGTCTTTTGCAGAAATTTTAAACATCGATCTTTTGGTGGAGTGCTATCCCCATCCAGAGTACCACCAGATGGTGATCGAATGGATGCGGGGTGAAGCTTCAGGATGGAATGACTTTCAAACGAAAACTCGGGATGGGAAAATCATAGATACATCTTGGGCAAAAATTAAGCTTTCGGATGGTACATCTATCGGCATTGGGCAAGATACCTCTGAGCGTAAACAGATAGAGAAGAAGTTACGCCAAACTCATGCCGAATTGGAAAAACGCTCTCAAAGCGAGTTGATGAGAGTTAACGAGCAATTACAGCAGACTTTGGAAGAGTTAAAGGTTACAGAGGAAGAACTTCGTATAAACAACCAAGAAATAGTAAAGGATTACCAGGAAATACAAATACAACTCTCTTATTACCAAGATTTAGTTAACTTGGCTCCTGTTAGCTATCTGGTAACTGATACCCAGGGAGTTATTCAGGAAGCCAACCAAGCAGCAGCTGCTATGCTATGTTGTAAGCGAGAGTTTTTAATTGGCAAGCCATTGAGGTTATTGATCCCTTCTCCAGAACGTCGAGCATTTATCAACCACTTGAAACAACTGCATCAGGAGAAGTGGCAGGAAATACCTCTACAGCAAATACATAATTGTCAACTTAACCTCAAACCTCACAAAAGTGATCCTTTCACAGTTATGGTCAAGGTTAATGCTAAACAGAATCGACAAGGATTAGTAGTTGGCTTCTGTTGGTTGATGTGTCGGTTGAATCTATAGTTCATGGTTAATGGTTAATGGTTAATGGTTCATAGTTCATAGTTCATAGTTCATAATTTTTCGAGGGGTAGGATTTTTTTGTGAACATTCATAGCTCAATTCAATTATGACCATGCCAGCTCACTTGCTCGTTGAGTCCATGTATAAGGCAATCAACCGCAGGGACATTTCCGCCGCCATCGATTTTGTAGACGACGACTGCATATACGAGGATCTCAACTTTCCCCAACCTTTTCGGGGCAAGGAGGCAGTTAAACGACTTTTTGAGGAATCATGTCAAGGTGTACCAGATGATTTGCAATTCGTAATTGACGAGATTACTGTAGGGGATCCTTTAGCAGCTGGTGTGCTCTGGCATGTTGAACTCGATGGCATTCCTTTTCCCAATGGACGAGGGGTTAGTTTCTATCGCCTATCGGAAAAGACTGGGAGGTTGAGCTTCGCACGGGACATTGTAGAACCTCCAATTAAATTAGGCAAGGCAGCATTCTTGCTCATCCGGCTGGTAACTCCACTGGTAAGGCAACTGCTGAAATCCCAGAAGTCTAAGAGCAAGAAATCAATAGTATCTTCACCGCAATCAACAGAGGTTGAATTAAGTGAGCGCCGACTCTCAGTCTGGCTGTGGATGCTTTCAGCAGCCTACATTTACATCCTCCTACTTTCTCCACCAGGACAAATAGTTCCAGGGGAACCCGCTTGGGCCATTCAACCGGAAACACTAAAGGAAATTTTCGATGAGTCGCTCAACTTTTTCTTCATCTTGCCTGTTTTGAATGCAGTCGGTATTAATTACATTAACTCTCCAACACTTCATCCTGTACTAGAAGCGCTCTTCAATTTTGCTGAAGCCTGGATTTTTATGTTCTTACCTCTGATGCTACTGGATTGCAGGGTAAGCAATCTCCCCAAACTTCCTATTTGGAGCATGGCAATGTTCCTCACTAATGCTATTATTTGCCCTTACATGGCGCTACGCCAAGGTAAACCACTACCTCAGGCCCAGGATGAAACTCAAAAAGGCCTGCTGGCTCGTGTATTCGGGTGGATAGGGCTGATAGTAGGAACTATTGCTTTAGCTTGGGGTTTTGTCGGAAGACCAGAATTTGGAGATTTGGCACAGAGGGGACAATACTTTGGGGAGCAGCTATTGACAAATCGGGTAACTTTGGCTTTCTGTATTGATCTAGTGCTGTTATCTATCTTTCAGGCTGTACTCCTCAGAGCAGTTAATTCCTCACAGAGCAAGAGGCGCTGGCTTAGTTATATTCCCTTCTGGGGACTTGCTGCTTGGCTGATCATCTGAGTTTAAGTAGGACTTGCTAAATTAATATAGAATGCATACCAAACAAGAGTTTTGAGCCTTTTTTGACCCTTTCAAGTGCTTTATTATAGCATCCAATGGCTCAAAATCCTTGCACTTAATAGGAAAATCTCGGAGCTGCTCATGGATAATCAAGCTTAGAACTATCGGCTTTTCCCTACTCCCTGCTAAGAGCTCCCTCTCCTTACCACCAGACTTATTCAGCAAACCCTAAGTAAAATCAAGATATCCTCCATCAAAGAAGCCGGGAGGAGTTTTCCTGATCGAGCAGGTCAATGTCCTCGTAGAGTAAGTTAATGGGAAATGATAACTCAATGCTCGTAAGTTCAACCTGACAATTTTCTGAGCTCTCAGAACTACTAGCATAATGGTATAGTTCCCATCTTTTGTTTTCGTTGAGGCGATAGCATTCTACGATCATTTGATCGGGGTCGATCAAGACATATTCTCGTAATGTTTCAATGCAGCGATAATGTCTAAATTTTTGGCCACGGTCAAATGCTTCTGTCGTGCTAGAGAGTACTTCTACAATTAGACAGGGATAACGGATATATTCTCGGGCAGTACGATCACGCTGATCACAAGTAACCGATACGTCTGGATAGTGAAAAGGACCTTGCTCTGTAATGCTAACTTTGGCGTCGCTGCTCAAGGTTTTACATTGTTTACCGCGCAGGTGGGGTTTAATTAAAGCCACTAGATTTACAGCAACTTGATTATGGGGGATAGTGCCCACAGTCATGGCATAGATATAACCGTCAATATAGCCGTGGCGGTTGTGTTGCTCTGATTCCCAGGCTAAATATTCCTGGGGTGAGATTTTGGGAGTGTCAAGTTGAGCAATCATCGAAAAATCGGGTTTGGTAAGGGGAAAAACGGATATCCTATCATTTTTTCTCTGGATGCTTCTATCCAATAAGCGAGGCATTTATTGCGGATAAACTGACCAGTTCGGATGGCTTCATAAAGCCTCCGGTACTGTTCATTTTTTCTGATCAATTTCGCCTCGAATACTAGGATTACTTGTTAATTTATTCTGGTTCTATAGCGCTGCGCGCTGGTGTATTTACAAATCACAAATCGATGCTTGATTATCAATGACTTAGAACATTTGTACTGTAAATAGCCGATAGCGAACTGCTATATTTTACAATAGAGGCTCCTAAATTTTTAAGTGTTTCGCGCACTTAAAAGTGCGATCGCTACATCCCCCGCTTGAAAGACTGGGGTTTTGCTCGAAATCCTATAATTCCCCTTCCTCATAATCTAGTAGTGTTTCGGTTATAGATGGTTGAGTATCTTGTACCACAGAAAGAACCTCAATAGTTTTCGCCAAACTAGCCACACTCGGGTACTCCAGAAAATTCTGTAAAGACAACTCCACAGAAAACACCTCCCCCAAACGAGAAATAACCTGAGTCGCCAACAAAGAATGCCCCCCAAGCTCAAAGAAATTCTCCTCGACACCAATACCCTCAA
>JAAHGS010000027.1 GCA_010692645.1 Symploca sp. SIO2E9 | reverse complement strand
GCTACGAATCTGCCTTAGAAGTTTACACCCAACAGGCTTTTCCCTCTGGTTGGGCATCGACTCAAAACAATCTTGGTAATACTTACTTATACAGAATCACAGGGGAGAAGGCAGATAACCTCGAAACTGCTATCGCTTGCTTCCAATGTGCTTTAAAAGTTCGCACCCAACAGGCTTTTCCCACTGATTGGGCAATGACTCAATACAATCTTGGTAATGCTTACTCTAACAGAATCAGAGGGGAGAAGGCAGATAACCTCGAAACTGCTATCGCTTGCTTCCAATGTGCTTTAGAAGTTCGCACCCAACAGGCTTTTCCCTCTGATTGGGCAAGTACTCAAAACAATCTTGGTCTTGCTTACTCTGACAGAATCAGAGGGGAGAAGGCAGATAACCTCGAAACTGCTATCGCTTGCTTCCAATGTGCTTTAGAAGTTCGCACCCAACAGGCTTTTCCCTCTGGTTGGGCATCGACTCAAAACAATCTTGGTGCTGCTTACTCTGACAGAATCACAGGGGAGAAGGCAGATAACCTCGAAACTGCCATCGCTTGCTTCCAATCAGCTTTAGAAGTTTACACCCAACAGGCTTTTCCCTATAATTGGGCAATGACTCAAAACAATCTTGGTGCTGCTTACTCTAACAGAATCACAGGAGAGAAGGCAGATAACCTCGAAACTGCCATCGCTTGCTACCAATCGGCTTTAGAAGTTTACACCCAACAGGCTTTTCCCACTGCTTGGGCAATGACTCAAAACAATCTTGGTGCTGCTTACTCTGACAGAATCACAGGGGAGAAGGCAGATAACCTCGAAACTGCTATCGCTTGCTTCCAATCAGCTTTAGAAGTTTGCACCCAACAGGCTTTTCCCACTGATTGGGCAATGACTCAAAACAATCTTGGTGCTGCTTACTCTGACAGAATCACAGGGGAGAAGGCAGATAACCTCGAAACTGCTATCGCTTGCTTCCAATCAGCTTTAGAAGTTTGCACCCAACAGGCTTTTCCCACTGATTGGGCAATGACTCAAAACAATCTTGGTGCTGCTTACTCTGACAGAATCACAGGAGAGAAGGCAGATAACCTCGAAACTGCCATCGCTTGCTTCCAATCAGCTTTAGAAGTTCGCACCCAACAGGCTTTTCCTTATGATTGGGCAACGACTCAACACAATCTTGGTATTGCTTACTCTGACAGAATCAGAGGGGAGAAGGCAGATAACCTCGAAACTGCTATCAATTGCTACCAATGTGCTTTAGAAGTTCGCACCCAACAGGCTTTTCCCGCTGATTGGGCAACGACTCAACACAATCTTGGTATTACTTACCGTAACAGAATCAGAGGGGAGAAGGAACAAAACCTGGAAACTGCCATCGCTTGCTTCCAATCTGCCATTGAAACAGTTGAATACCTGCGAGATGAAATTATCTCTGGTTCTGGAATAGAAGAATACAAGACTAAACTAGCTGAGCAATGGAACAGACTCTATCTAGGTATCGTTGAAGTTTGCTTAGAGTTAGAGGATTACACCCAAGCCCTAGAATACCTCGAACGCAGCAAAAACCGTAACTTAATTGAACTAATACTCATCCGTGAGTTTGCCCAACTCTTTCCCAGCGAAGTTGTTAATCAACTGAGAGAATTGCAAATAGAAATAGCTAGTAATCAGAAACTACTCCAAACTGGTACTGCTGATAATCCTACTAACCTTGCCCAGCATCTGAAGGAACTAAGACAGCAGCGCAATAGTTTACAAGACAAACATTTAGCCATCGGTTCTAGATTCAAGTTTGAGCAATTCCAGGCAACTCTAGAGGAAAACACTGCTATTGTTGAATTTTATATTGGTCGCAGCCGCTTTTTCACCTTCATTTTTACTCGCCACAGCCAACAGCCTCTAGTTTTGTCCTCTTCTAGTGATGACTTAGATGAGTTAATAGATTGGACAAATGCTTATCTGAAAGATTATTACCAACAACCACAAGACTGGAGTAATCAACTAAGCTCACGACTCCAGAAGTTAGCAGAAATTCTGAATCTTAAGGAAATTCTCCAGGAACTACCCAAAGACTGCAATCAACTCATCCTTATACCCCATCAGTATCTACATCTATTCCCCTTGCACGCCTTACCCCTTCCTGAAAATCCAGGTAAATGCCTACTCGATAAATACTCCCAAGGTGTTCGTTATGCTCCCAGTTGCCAACTACTGCAACTAGTCCAAAACCGACAACGCCCGGATTTTACTCATCTTTTTGCCATCCAAAATCCAACAAGAGACCTTAAATACACTGACATGGAAGTAGAAATAATTCAAAGTTACTTCGATTCAGCCAAAATTCTTCCACAAACAGAAGCAACCAAAAGTGCCATTGATAACACTAACCTCAAAGACAGCCATTGCGCTCACTTTAGCTGCCACGGATTATTTGATTTTCAAAACCCTCGCCAATCTGCCCTTATCCTCGCAGGTTCAGAAACAGCAGCAACAAAAGACTCACAACTTGTCACTCTGCGAGACGGCACAAATTACAACTTAGAAAACTGCCTCAGCCTAAATGCAGTTTTAGAACTAGACTTAGAAAACTGTCGCCTTGTTACTCTCTCCGCCTGCGAAACTGGCTTAGTTGATTTGAGAAGCACTAGCGATGAATATATCGGTTTACCCAGTGGCTTCTTAGTGGCAGGTAGCACCAGTGTAGTTGCCAGCCTCTGGAAAGTAAATGACCTAACGACAGCATTATTAATGATTAAATTTTATCAGAACTTGCAGCAGCATTTACCTGTCGCACTAGCTCTCAACCAAGCCCAAACCTGGCTCAGGGATGTTACTAAACAAAAGCTAGTAGAGTGGATGAGTAACTTACCTTTGAGGAGAGAAACTAAACAGGAGCTTAAAAATACATGGAATTGGTATAAGCCACAGACCAAACTCTATAATAAACCTGAATACTGGGCGGCATTCTGCGCCATTGGACAATAAGCTGTTATGTATTTAAATTAGGAATAAGTAGTGACCAATATAGTCACACTACAAGGATTTAGCAATTATTGACAATAAGGTTTAAATCATGAATATCAATTCAAATATCCAAGAACTCGGAGCTTTTCTGCAAGTTGTGACCAATCAACCCACCGCTTTTGCTGAAGCTTCAAATCAATTACCAGTACTTTACCGGAAACTAGATCAACTAGAACATCAAGGCACAGAAGTAGTACTAAAAGCCATCCAAGAATGGTGCGGAGATTATCCCGATATCGGCAACGCCGTTAATAACGCCAAGAGGATGGAAATTAAATTTCCCCAACCTAGCAATCATCGTGACATGGAACCAATCCTAAGCAATCAATTTCCTGCCCTACCGATAAAAAAATGTATGCAAGAAAACCTTCCCACTTCCCAGCCTAACTCCGAGCAATCTAAATCTCAAAAATCCTAACAAGTGACTAACCGCATCTATGCACCGAACATTCATCTCTTTGCCTTCCATCTTAGAAATGGCTCAAATTCTGAGGAAGAAAACTTCCTTTGGCAACAGTGCAACCAAATCTTTGGCCAACTAGATATTAAAGAACCAACTAACACACCTTTAAAATTAACCAACTACCTCGACTTACAGAGACAACCTCACCTCCGCCGCACCGAATTACTCACCAACAACCAAACCTTTCTTCCTTTTTCTGGTCAAATTTACCTCAACCAATCCCCCCTGCACAGCGAAGGCTTTGCCTATCCCCTACGGATAGATGATAGCTATGCTTTATGGTTAAATATCCGACGGCCAGAAAAAGAAAATAACCAACCAACAGCACCTGTCAGTACTGAATTTCTGAAAGAGTTTAATCGAAAAAACTGTCTACTATTTAAACAAAGCGATTACTTTCTAGGACAAACCTTACTAATTACCGCTTGGCTAACCCTAGAACACAAACAACTAGAACATCGACACCCTGATTGTACCAGAAAACTTGCCGATCAATGCCTAGAGCATCTGATTCTGGATCAATCCCTTCGTCCCTCATTCTACCGCCAAGGAGAACTATTTGGCAGTCCAATTTTTGAATACGGACTGATTACCCAAAGTACAAACTACCGTCATCTTCTCGTCTGGCTAGTCCGCACACCAGAAACCGATAAAAAATTTAACCTTTCTTATCAACAGTTACTAGATCTATTCTTCTATAGGAATAAAATTACCAAAGCTTTCCATAATAGTAGAGAAGTCTATAAAGAATTAGAAAGTCAATACAAAAACATCGAACAACAACTAACCCAACTGGAAAAATACAATCCGAATCAAAAATTAAACGAATCAGAATTAGAACAACTTCAAAGCCAACTCAAAACCATGCCCAACATGGCATTAAACTACACATACTGGCTGCGTTTACTAGAAGACTACCAAAATACCATTGCCATCAACATCCATAACTACCAAGAAAAACTAGAACAAATCCAGAGAGACACCTCAGAAACCAACCTCAGCTTCCTAGAAGAATTTATCGCCAAAAATGCCCTAACCTTCCAAGAACAAATCCAAAGAGACCTCAACTACTTTTTACCAGGTAATGACCTCATTGACAAAGCGATCGCTTCCATTCGAGGTATAGTAGAAATAGAACAAACCAGAATCGAACGCCAACGGCAAGAAACAGAGAAGAAAATCCAAAACGACATCGAAGCCATCGGCGTTGGTATTGCTGCGGGCGCGTTTGTCGCTTCTAGCTCTGGACTAATCACCCAAAAATGGTCATTACCAGGTTCTCCCAAAAGTTCACCCTATCCCCATCCCTTCCTAATATCCCTCATCCTCAGTAGCTTAGTTGCCATCATTGCCTGGGGAATAATAAGAATATGGCAACATCGCAGAAAACCATGAACAAGGAAACAGGATTCAAGAATCAGCAATCAGAAGATTAATCAAAACCCTCCCCGCGTCTCCGCGTCTCCGTGTCTCCGTGTCTCCGTGTCTCCGCGTCTCCGCGTCTCCCCATCTCCCCATCTCCCCATCTCCGCGTCTCCGCGTCTCCGCGTCTCCGCGTCTCCCCATCTCCCCATCTCCCCATCTCCCCCTCCCCCCATCTCCCCCTCTCCCCATCTCCCCATCCCTTCTTCAACGATTATCAATAACCCATTTTGTATCTAAATCTCTGAGATAATAAAGTGCAAAACAAGCCGCTAGCATAGGCAAAGCTGCATAAAATAGTAAATTATTATCAGTGAATGGTGCTAGATATTGTTGAAAAGTCGAGAAGGTTGATATCGCATGAAATACCAACACAGCACCATAAGTCCAAGTTTTCTTAAAGCCCAATAGAAAACCGATAATAATTGCTAATTGCACCAAGCCAATTAAATAAAAAATACTGTTATTGAATCCACTGATAAAATAAAATTTCTCATAGACAGCAGCTGCATGCTCTGGGCGCACAAATTTATCGAGCGTCCACATCAACATTACCAGAAATACACTCAAACGCAGCAGAAACAAAGACAAGGACAGTCGATTATCACTTTTCATCTAATTCCGGCGTGGAGACTCTCACTTTCAGTGATGAGAGGAAACGCCGCCTCCAATTAAGGGTTTGACACCGAATGTGTTAGAATGTGAGGCATGACACAACGCGCCTACAAGTACCGTTTTTACCCAACCACCGAACAAGAGAGTCTCTTGCGACGGACACTCGGTTGTGTGCGCTTGGTCTACAACAAAGCTCTTGGCTTGAGAATCGAAGCTTGGTACTCAAGACAGGAACGAATCGATTACAAACAAAGCTCCAACCTCCTAACCCAATGGAAAAAACAGCAAGACTTGGACTTTCTCAATGAAGTTAGTTGTGTGCCACTACAACAATGCCTAAGACATTTGCAGAAAGCCTTTACTAATTTCTGGGGAAAACAAGCCAAGTATCCAAGGTTTAAGAAAAAGCGCAATGGGGGTTCAGCTGAGTTCACTAAGTCCGCTTTCCAGTGGAAAGATCGACAGTTGTACCTAGCCAAAAATAGAGAACCTTTACCCATTCGCTGGAGTCGGACTTTGCCATTGGGGGTATCACCTTCGACAGTCACGGTTCGATTAGACCGATCAGGACGCTGGTTTGTCTCTTTGCTGGTAGATGACCCAACCATCAAGTCCCATCCTCCAACTAACAAGCAGGTTGGCATTGATGTTGGTATTTCTAGCTTGATTAGTACCAGTGATGGAGAAAAAGTAGCTAACCCTAAGCAATTTAATCGACTGCATAAGAAGCTATTGATGGCGCAAAGGCAATTGAGTCGGAAAACCAAAGGCTCAAATAACCGATACAAAGCGCGTCTAAAAGTAGCTAAAGTACACGCCAAAATCAAAGATACCCGTACCGACTTTTTACACAAGCTAACAACTCGACTAGTCTTTGAAAATAGCTTGATTGCTATTGAAGACTTGGGAGTGAGAAACATGGTGAAAAACCGCAAGCTAGCTAGAGCTATCTCTGATGCAGCTTGGGGGGAATTCTTCCGACAGCTTGAGTATAAATGCCAGTGGTACGGGCGAGAACTGGTCAAGATTGACCGATTTTTCCCCAGCAGCAAACGGTGCAACAACTGTGGTTTCGTTGTCGAAAGATTGCCTTTGAATATTCGCAGTTGGGATTGCCCTGAGTGCGGAACAAAGGGTATTGACCGGGATATCAATGCTGGGAAAAATATTTTGGCCGCAGGGCTTGCGGTGAGGCAGCGCGGTCTTGGGGGTTTCCCCCATGAGCGACTGCCGAACCCCTTTGGGGTGTCAGTCTGTGGAGCGGACATAAGACCTGATAACCATGGTGTTAAAGGGCAGTTGCGAAAAACCCCTGAGCGTAGTCGAAGGGGAAGGAAGCAGAAATCTAAGTTGTGAGGCTTAGGAATCCCTCGCGTCCCGCGATGGGAGGATGTCAACGCCACTACTATACCAACTCTAAGACAAATAAAATCCTGATACCCTTACCAACACAAAAGAAATGATATCGTATTTTGTTAAATTTAAATGTTCAGGATTTACTAGTACTCGACAACTGCTCTCTTAACCAATTCTTAAATGACTTCAGAGTTGCCAATCTTCCCATAACTTGGCATCGTTCCACATATTCAGGAATCACATTAGTCAGCAGTAAATTAGGGAAAATTAGACTAGTTTGTGAATCAATATACTTATCCTCCTGTAGGATACTGATTTGCAAATACTCTCCATTGTACCGCCAGATTTCCGGCACCTTTAAAGTTTCATAGACATTTAACTGTGTGCGGGAAGTAATATCAATTTCTATTACTAAATCTGGAGGTGGATCTACCATTAGATTTAACCGTTTCTTACCCCTTACCTTAGCTTCATTTTGAATATAAAAACATTGAGCCGGTTCTATACCGCTCTCTTGCTCCTTTTTAAAAGTTGTTGAACCCAAACTTCTATACTCAAGATTGAGTGCTTCCAAAATTATCTTAACCAAATCACCGATAATTTCCTTATCATCTTCATGTTCTGGCAAGGGATTCATTATTTCTAATAACCCTTTATTGTAAGTCAAACGAGTGACGCGGCTTTCTCCCAATTCCTCCAAAATGCTTTCAAACAGCTGCCAGTTTACATCTTTTAGTTGTAGGATATTACCAGGAGGAATAAATATTTGTTTAAGATTTACTAGCATCGTTAAATTTTTAAAATATAGCGCTTCTCCATAGCAGTTTTCTACGCTTGATGAAGTACAACGCCCCTTAATTCTCCGATAAAACTCAGCCCAGAAGAATAATTTCTCCCCATCTCCCCAGGAAAGGCAGAAGGCAGGAGGCAGGAGGCAGAAGGCAGGAGGCAGAAGGTTCATAAAAAATCTCCCCGTCTCCCCATCTCCGCGTCTCCGCGTCTCCGCGTCTCCCCATCTCCCCATCTCCGCGTCTCCGCGTCTCCGCGTCTCCCCATCTCCCCATCTCCCCATCTCCGCGTCTCCGCGTCTCCGCGTCTCCCCATCTCCCCATCTCCCCCTCTCCCTCCAACAGCAGCTTTGTTCAAAATCTGGCAAAAACCCAAAGGACCCAGCCACTGGCGGCTAGATCCTCGAGAGTGCAAAAGACTGAGTTTGTTTTCAACAAGTAGACTGTCCGACTACCAATCGCGACTAACTAAGGTTTACAATTCCTACAGCTCAACCATTCATCTACCAACACAGTCGAGTCTTTCCTGACTTTGGTTTGGCTTGTTTCGGTTAATACCGACACCTAGCCACTTACTAGCTATGCTTGGTTGGTCTCTACTGTAGATGGGTCACAGACCGAGAAGATTGCCATGCCCATGCCCATCAACTTGGTTTTTCTCCGGTTTTCACCTGGAGGACAATCTCCATGAATTAAAACTATCACAGCCGCTATGACTGAGCATACGCTTTTTACTAAAGTTAATTAGTCTTTACAAAGCTAAATTTGGACTTCAAAATCAGATAAAGAACACCTTTGAACATCTGGCATTCAACTACTAACTAACTGCCTAAACCACCCATCCTCTCGAATCACCTCAAAATTGACATCTGTTTTCGCCTCTTGCTTGTACCTAGGATTAATCTCAATCGCTAGTTGCAGAGAATCGAGTGCTGAGTCATCTTGGCCCTGTAGAACATGACAGACAGCTTTGTTGTAATAAGCCTCAGCATAGTCAGGTTTAACTTGTAGGGCTTTATCGAAGCTAGCAAGAGCGTCTTCATCTCGCTCTAACTGAACTAACATATAACCTCGGTGGTTCCAAGCTTTATGAGAGTCAGGCTTGAACTCAAGAGTTTTTTCAAAAGATGCGATTGCATCTTCATATCGCTTTAACGTTTCTAGGGCTAGCCCCCGATTCAGCCAGGCGACAGCATCATCAGGCTGGCATTTAGTAGCTTGATCAAAAGAATTAAAAGCATCCTCATGTCGCTGCAAAATCCCGAAAGCCACTCCTCGATTAACCCAAGCTTCGCGATAATCGGCTTTCACCTCAAGGGCTTTGTCATAGGAAGTGATTGCATCTTCATATCGCTTCAACCTTGCCAAGGCAATACCTCGGTTTAGTAAAGCTTTGTTATGCTCTGGCTGGATACGAATAACCTTATCAAAAGCAGAGGTTGCCCCTTCATAGCGCCTTAACTCCATCAAAGCAATGCCTCGGTTGTACCAAATATCAGGGGCATCAGGATTAATATCGAGGGCTTTGTCAAAGGAGGCAATTGCTTGCTCATGGCTTCCTAATTCCCTCAGAGCAATGCCTCGCTGATGCCAGATAGTAGGGCTGTCGGGCTGGATATCAAGGGCTTGATTATAACGAGCGATTGCCTCTTCATAGCGTTGCTCAGACAAGAGAGTATTTCCCTGTTGAATGTAGTCATCAGCACTCAAGAACAACTTGGGATGGTTAGATTTGAGGAAATCGAGGGGTGCTGTCACTGCCTGAATTTTTGCCTCAACTTCAGCCATGAATGCATCCGCAAGCAATTGAGGTGTCATTTCGGAAAGTTTTTCGAGGATGGCATCCTTTTGGGCTTGAGCATCCGACTGCAATTTTGAGAGTTCAGTGGTAAGCTCAGTCTCTAGTTTGTGCAGATTCCCAAAGGTTAAATCCTTCTGCCCTTGAGCATCTGATTGCAGTTGTGAGAGTTGCCCAGCCAACTGGCTCTCGAATTTCTCCAGATTCTGAAGAATCCTCTGTTGTTGAGCTTGCAAATCTGAGTTGAAGCCAGAGACTTGTTGAGTCAGCTCAGCCTGCGATTGCTCTAGATTTTCCATGACTAGTTGCCTGCGCCCATCAGCACTTGTTTGCAACACAGAGAGTTGGGCGGCAAACTCTGACTCTAGTTTCTTTAGATTTTGGCTAATCCCTTCTTTGTAGGCTTGAGCATCTGAGACTATCTGCGCCTTCTGGGCAGCAAGTTCAGTTTCCAATCGTTGCTGATGGCTATCATTCCCTGCTTGCAACTGGGATAATTGGGCAGCAAACTCTGACTCTAATTTTTGCAGATTTTGACGGATGCTATCGTCTTTGGTTTGAGCATCTGAAAGTAGTTGCGCCCTTTGAGTGGTAAGTTCAGTTTCCAATTGCTTGAGGTTTTCCAGCAGTTGCTGCTGACGCTTGTGGCCCCCCGTTTGCAACTGGGATAATTGGGCAGCAAAGTCTGACTGTAGTTTCTGTAGATTTTGGAGGATTCCATCCTTTTGAACTTGAGCATCTGAGAATAACTGCGCCTTCTGCGCTGCTAGCTCAGTTTCCAACTGCTTGAGGTTTTCCAGCAGTTGCTGCTGACGGCTATCAGCCCCTGTTTGTAACACAGAGAGTTGGGCAGCAAAGTCTGATTCTAGTTTCTGTAGATTTTGGTGAATTCCATCCTTTTGAACTTGAGCATCTGAGAATAACTGCGCCTTCTGCGCCGCCAGCTCAATTTGCCAGCGCTCGAGCTCCTCGCCCAAAGCAGTTTGATTAGTGTGGATATCCGACTGTAGCTGAGAAATTTGAGCACTCAGCTCAGACTGCAATGTCTGTAGCTCTTGAAAAATTAGCTCTTTGCGCCCACTAGCATCCGAGAGTAAATCAGAAAGCCTGTCGGCAAACTCTGACTTCATAATCTCTAAGTTTTCCAGGAGCTCATGCTTGCGCCCATCAGCACCTGAGTGCAACTGAGAGATTTGGGTAGCAAACTCTGCCTCTAGTTTGTTGAGGTTTTCCAGGATAAGTTCTTGCTGTTGCTGAGCCTGCTGCTGGGCATCAGCGCGGATTTGGGCCAGCTGAGGATTAAGCTCAGACTCTAGTTTGCTCAGATGCTCAAAGACTTGATTTTTCTGCCCTTGAACAGTCCCTTGGAGTTCTGAGAGTTCATCTGTAAACTCTAGTTGAGATTGTTCTAGTTGTTGTAGGGTTAAGTCTTGTTGCGTCTGAGCAGATTGCTGTAACTGGGAGATTTGATCAACAAAATCTAAATTCAACTGTTCTAGCTTTTGTTGAGCTGCTTCTAGCTGGAGTTCTAAGTCTTCGACTGTCTGGGTTTTGAATTGAGAGATTTCAGATAAAAGCCCCGATAGGGTTTCTCTGTGGTTTCCAATCTCGGTTTGGAAAGCTTGGGCTCTATTACCTTGATCATCGGCGATGTTTTGAGCTTGCTCAATAATGTTATTGACTTTTTGGTTAGCACTGACAATCTGGCTTTCCAAGTCTCCTAATTGCTTGAGGTGGGCTGTGACAATTTCTGCAACTTCTCGAATCACAGCCCTTCTTAGCAGCAGCAGGGCAACAATCGCTGCTGCTAGAAGTATGACTAGGGCAGCTAACAAGACATTGAACAGGGTTGTTGTCTCCGAGAAGACGCGATTAGCTTCAGCTTGAACCTGCTCTTGCACTTGCTTTTGGACTCGCAATTGCTCTAGTTCTTCTCGCTCCCGAATAGATAGTTCCTGGGCAATAATTAGTTGTGGAGTATTCGAGCCAGGAGGTTGAGCCTTAACAACACCAACAGACAGCAGTAGCACCGAAAGGATGATACTGCTTCGCGAGATTAAGGTTAACACATCTTGATTCATGCGCTTCATCAGGATTACCCCAGTCTGTCAGGTGTTGTTTGCGATTGGCGTGGTAGTGCCAGCGCCAAAGGCGATTGCTTATCTTCTCCAGATTAATCAATATTGGGCTTAGTGTTCTAGTCCTTACTCACCTTTGGTGGAAGGAGTGGAGCGCGATGGCGCTAAGGGACTTCCAAATAAAAAAATATTCCATTGAGCAGCAGGAGAGATGGGAGGATGGGGAGATGGGGGGATGGGGAGATGGGGAGATGGGGGGATGGGGAGATGGGGAGATGGGGAGATGAATCTTTACGTCGTGTTTTAAGTGAATTGGATAGTTTATTTCTTGGAGTTCCCTAAAAGAATTAACTCATCTTGTGGAATTCCCCATCCCTTCATTTGTTCAAGTTTGCGGTAGCTGATGAAGTAACCTCCGATGCCTTGGATATGCACCCAAAGAACGTTATGCCATTTCTCCCAGTTTAGGATGCGCTTGGGGTCAATCTTGAGGAGCTTGGCGATTTGGCGGCAGGTAATAACGAAGGTTTGGGGGTTGATGCGGCGACGTAGTGGAATCATATTATCAGAATAGGGAAAGTAGGGGCGTATAGCCATACGCCCGTCGGTTTTAAAGGAATTTAAGGATCAATTTGACATCTGGTTGAAGTTTGTTCGGGAGAATCGAAGACAATCTCAAATACAGCCTTTGGCATAAACCGATGCAACATTCTAAGATGGTCTTCTGCATCCTGGCGATTGAAGAAACGAGCAACTGTAGCTATCTAGGATTTCTTGCTAATAGCCTGAGTAGTTTTCTTCTGGCCCTGTGAGGTTGCGAGGCTTTCCCACTTTTCTACTGTCGGTTGATACAGCCACTTTTCCAATTTCGCATCCTCAACATACCCTCTCAGTTCAGGATCAGGCCAAATATGAAGCCGGTCCTCACATCCCATTTCTTTGGCAGCAAGTTCAATTTGTTCCCACTGTCTGATAAAGCACTTTACCCATGAGCTTTTAGTCATAATAGCACTGGCAAAATTCAAACCTGCAGCTATCATCCTTTTACCATTAGTCCCACGAGCATTGATTGGTTCCCAAAAGATAACCTCTGGATTGACATGCATAATTTTCTCCAGATGTCTTTTGAAATCGTCTAAATTCATAGTGGGATGAGTCGGAGCTACCGCAACGTACAAGCGACACCCAGCTTGAGAACCTTTCAGCAAGGCTTGATAGCGTTTAGTAGGTGGAGGTGCTTGGGGTTCAATTTTACGACTGAGTTCATCATCGAGATGTGGCAGACTCATGCCAACTATCACATTGCTTTGATTAAGAACATCAAAATCATTAACCCACAACAAACCACGAGTAAGAATTCTAACTCTTTTGTTATATTTCGATAGAATCTCAACAGCAACACGGGTAACACTTGCCGTTTGCTTATTTTGATAGGGATCGGTTCCAGAACAAAGTAAAACAACACCTCTACCTGCATCTGTTTCACGCCAGGTTTTTTTACGGCTTAGTTTTTTCTCTAGTTGCTCAGGTATATCTTCACGAACAAAGAGATACTGTCCCCAATCCATCTGAGGATTGCTTACTCCTTTTCGGAGTAGTTGCGCTTGCTTTGTCCGAATTGCAGGGGTTGAAGGTACATAACAGAAACTGCATCCATGTAGGCATCCTGATGCTACGTTAATCACATAGTCGCACAGCCCTTTTTTGTTGAGGGCACTTTCTTGGAGTGGATTAACAATTTTTTCGGTGCCTTTGACAGTAGACATGCTATGTGTTTCCAGTTTTATTTTGACTAATTATCACAAAATTAAAAAAAAATAATATTTATAAAAAATCAGCAGTTCTAAATCCATGACCGTATACTTCAAAGCAATATTGATAGTCTAAATTGTTTTCTTCCCAAAAACTTTCTTTTATTACTTCCAAGGCTGTCAAATTCTTAGAAAGATGCATTAGATAATACAGGACTATAACTTCTCCTCTAGGAATTAGTGAAAAAGTAAATACATATTTTGCTTGACCTCGTTCTCTGAACAACTTCATAGATTCATTTCTAAGGTACCATTGTTGTCCAGTCCTATCCAGATTGGCGAGATTAGCTGATTCATAGTATCCATCAGCTTCCAAAATTTCTTGAAATCCATGCTTCTGTTTTCCATATCTCTCGCTTAAAAATCTTTTTATGAAATCAATCATATATGTATAGAGTATTTCTGAACCTGCCAGAGAATTTATTTTCCTAATACTTTCCATCGAAACATCAGTCCAACCAAATGGATCTAGCAAAAAAAATGAATGTCCCTTGCGAATATCTACTTTAAACAAACACTCATTTACTAAATCCTCAAATTCGCCGCACCTGAATTCACATTGCTCTAGTCGTGTACCAAATTCACTGTTAAACTCATGGATATGTTCATCAACTAACTCCTCTAAACCTGCATTGGGCATTGCATAATTTTTGAGGCAATCTAAATGGTCTTGCTTTTTCTCTATAAAGATGAATTTGACATCTAATCGAAACTGTCGCCTTGATTTAACATAGCCTTCTCGAACAGCTTTAATGATTTTAATAGGAGAACCATACCAATGGTTATTATTGTCTTTGTCATTATAAATGCCACCCCCACAAAAACCGTCAATGAAAGTAAATTTTGTTACTCCATATCTCCCCTTACCATAAAGTGTAAAAATAAGATTTTTGATATATTCTTCTAGTATTTGATGTTTAGCTTTTGTATGAGGATCTATATAAGGAATATAAATACCATCGGTACTCCATTTTGCTTGTGCTTCACTCATATTACTTTCTTAAAAAACAAGAATTGACTCGCGCAATTGAGCTACAACCTGATCCAAACCCACCGAATGCGACGCTTTGAAGAGAATACGATCGCCTGGTTGTATCATTTCCTGTAAACGCTTAAGCAAAGCTTCCTTGCTCGAAAAACAGTCAACTGGTACCGCACCAGAACCAGTAGCAATTTCTGCTGCTTCTGGATCATCTATCATAATCAGCAAAGCATCGAGATGCAGTTGCTCTACCCTCTTGCCCACTTGCTGGTGAAGTTCACAGGAGTGTTCCCCCAATTCCTTCATCGTCCCCAAGACTGCAAGGTGCCGTGTTCCTGCCGTTTGGGAAAGCAACTCTAGGGCTGCCAGCATGGATTCAAGTCCAGCATTGTAAGTTTCATCAAGAATCACGATATCATTAGGCAAATCATAGCGTTGCGATCGCCCAGCTGGCATCTTAACTTCTATACCCTGGCTCAAGGGGGCTAAGTCAATTTCAAGGACTTTAGCTACTGCCAGCGCCGCCAGATAGTTGAGGGCATTATGACTACCCGCTAGAGGCAGAGGTAGCTGCATTTCCTCAACTACTACCGTGTTTTGGTCAATCAACTGCCCCTTGAAATCACCAGCTTCTAGTCCATAGGTAAAGGTTTTTCCCTGCCAAACAGTAGCAGCAGTTTCCATTAAACGCCGGTCATCTTGATTTAGTATACCAATACTGTGATCAGGCATTTGGGCTAGTAACTCGCACTTAGCTTGAGCGATCGCTTCAACCGAACCCAAAATACCAATGTGAGCTGTACCAACATTAGTAATCACACCCATTGTAGGATGCGCTATCTTGGTCAACTCGGCAATTTGCCCTGTGCCACGCATCGCCATTTCAATCACGGCATAATCATGCTGTGGCCCTAATTCCAGCAAAGTTTTAGGGACACCGATTTCATTGTTAAAATTTGCCTGGGTTTTAAGGACATTTCCCTTAGTGGAGAGAACTGCCGCAATTAACTCCTTAGTAGTAGTTTTTCCTACAGAGCCAGTTACAGCAATCACTGGGATGGGGAATTGCTCACGCCACCACCTAGCAATCTGCTGATATGCCTTGAGGGTGTCTTCTACCAACAGCTGCGGAATTCGTTGCAGCCTAGATGCTTGGGTACGTTCAATAATAACTGCCACCGCTCCTTGTGCGATCGCAACTGCTGCAAAATTGTGACCATCAAATTTTTCTCCCCGTAGAGCCAAGAAAATATTACCCGACTTGAGAGTGCGTGTATCGGTAGTTATTCCAGTCAAGAGCGAGCATGCAGCTTCACTTGATAGATTTACTGGCTCTGCAGCAATAATGTCAACTAATTGACTTAAAGAAATTTTACAAAACATAAGGCTATTTGCTTGAGTTTGATAGGATTGCTCTGAGTAGTCTTAAGGTTATGAAGTCAATGATCTAGGGATGTTATGATTTTATTTGAAACAAAACTTTACCACCTAGAAGTTTTATGTATACAGGTCTCAATTGCCAAAAAGGCAAAGAGGAAAATCACTTTGTTCAGGTGCGAGGAGAATCAAACTGCTCTCATGGTTTGTAATTAGCAAACAGAAAGGATGAGTGACCAATAGGGAAATTTTAACTTTTAGCCCTTAATCTTCTTCCCCTCTTTCTGGCAGCTAATGATTTGTCTGTCTCAAGCTGCATAATGGCAGGTTAACCCTAAATTGTTGGTATCTGTATCTATAGCAGTGCGCTCTGGTCTGCTTACAGTACAAACGTTCTAAACCTTTGCTCATCAAGGCTCTATTTATGATTTGTAAACACACCAGCGGGCAGCGCTATAAATGTAGAGGACAAGTCAAATTCCACTTTAAATCTTCAAAGGCACAACTGACCTTGATTGACCCTAGCGCTTGCATCTAGGAGAGTTCACTGAAAGTGACTACTTGGACAGACTCAGACATACGACCTACTCTATTAGAAGAGCGGCAACTGTACAATCATCTGCTTCATTTTGTACAGATTGAGTCCCCTACTCAAATGATTGACCGCTTCCGTAGCCTCTTTCTGGATGGGGGAAGGTATAAAGATCGACAAATCTGGTTTGCCTTAGAGAAGCTAGCAATGAACAAACATGCAGACTCGCATTTTAAGTTTATACTCAACCGTTGTTGCCACATCTTAATAAATCGTTGGCATTTAAACCCCCAATTGCAATGGGCTGCTCCAAAGTTGATTGAGCTATTTGAGAATTTACCTCATCCCGGCAGAGCTGGCTCACAAAGTGCTAAACGCATCTGGGAACTGCTGCATAGTTTCAGGCAGACAGAGCAATATCTGACGTTGCGACGCTTATCTCGGGTGATGACTCAAACGCCACTAGCTAGTGGCAGTGGTTCCAAGCAAGTGGCAACTCTGATTCAAAGATATCCTTATTTGTATGAACATTGCCTACTTAGTGAAGACAGCAGTTATGAGCATCAGCAGACGGTGCAGCAAATTCGCTCTCGGATCCAGCAACGCTTTGAACTAGATCTATCTCATTACGTCACTCATCAGGTGCGATATGCCCAAGTACTCCGTCGGCACTCCTATACAGCGTCAGAAAAAATTCTCCAGTCAGTGAAGAATCCTACTCTCTTAAGCGATAGAGAGTTAGGTGCTGTTCTCAAGCATTTTGTGGGCAAAGTTCAATACAGAAAAACTTACAGGGATTTCGCTCAAAGCTTTCTGGTTCACAGTAGCTATACGCCTTCCTATAAGGAGTTTAAGGAAGATTTGTATGAATATCTGACCGCTTCGATTGATCCAGCCTATGGTAAACGTCATTTTAATGAGCAACTCTACCAATATCTCAAAAATATGTACCCGCACCACGATTTCGAGAAGCCTAATGAATTTCTGATTATACGAACCTGTAGCCGTTTGTTGAACTTCTTAGTAGTGGATAGTCCTGTGCGACCTAACCATTTTACCTTTGTAGATCTGACTACCAACCTGGGGGAAACTGTTACCACTGGTTTGTTACTCAAGATTGTCCTGGTGTGCTATAATGTTAAGCCTTCCTTAGAAAAGCGATTGTCGATTCTGTTTAATCACTATGAGTCTTCACATCGAGAAGGCGTACCTTGGTTAGTCAAATCTCTGGAAAACATGAATATTGCTTTGAGCGTCCACTTTGGCTCTGCTGATGTTTCCTGCCTAAATCAAATTATGTAATACCAATTAGCCAAGTGACATCCTTCCCCGGTAAATTGAGCTGCCAGAACTGACATCTACAACCAACTTTAAGCTAACTAATATAAATTAGGACAAATTAAATGCTTGAAACAACTAGATAGCAATAATAACTCTTGGAGCCTTCTGCCCTGCAGCGATAACAATACCAATTCACTTCAAGTCGGCAATCTCCACACTGCGACTATTGTAGAGACTCATTGCCTTTTCAACCCCTTGTTTGAGGGCAAGTTCCACCGCTTCAGTTGTAAGTTGCACAACCTCAGAGATCAACTTAGTTTCTTGGGGGGAAAATTTTCCCAGTACGTGAGAGACATTCTCTTTGCCACCGCTAGATTTACCAATGCCAATGCGCAGACGAGGGAAATTTTGCGTACCGAGATGGGCAATGGCGGACTTCATACCATTATGTCCTCCTGCTGAACCAGATAGGCGCAGTCGCAAACGTCCCACAGGTAAATCCATATCATCATAAATTACCAGTACTGATTCAGGCGCAAGCTTATACCAGTCTGTCGCCGCGCGAATTGCCTGCCCAGAGCGATTCATATAGGTTAGAGGCTTAAGCAAACGTAGCTTGTCTCTTTTGGGGCTGGGCCCTTCTCCAAACAGCCCTTGGAAGCGGCGATTTTCGTTCCAAGAAATCTGCCAGCGACTTGCTAGGACATCAACAACTTCAAAACCAATGTTATGTCTTGTTCTGTCGTACTTGGGTTCTGGATTTCCCAAACCCACAATCAGTTGAGGAATTACCAAAGTAGATAAGCTCTGACACATTTAACTTGCATGTTTAGATAGAGGGGGAAAGTGGGGAAGCGGGAGAGAGGGAGAGGATTTTGATGAACTATTCCCCTTCTGCCATCATTACCTTGCCTCAAGTGGCAAGCATTCAGGTGGGGTTGAATCCTAATACTGAATACTCCCCACTCCCTACCCCTTTGCCAATACACCGCTCTAAGTTGCTCTATCAGGCAGGATACTGAAATAGGGACTCTAGGTAGACGCGAGCGCAGGCTCGATAGCTCTGGGAGGCTTCTGGTGTTTTACTATGTGCATTTTGTAGCAAAAACAGAGACAGGGCGGCAGCGAAAACTCGATCTTGATCCCAGCTGGGATGGTTTTCCAAGTAGCGCTTGAGGGACTCGTGCAGATCTTCGGGTATTTCTGCCAGAATGCTTACGGTTGCGTTCATATTGACCTATCCTTACTATTTATTTTGGGGCAAAGCCACCTTGCTTTCAGCGCCTCTAGAAATCGGCTTTACAGCTGAAGGTAATAACCAATTGACTTGAAATAAGTACGTATTTATGGTATAGATCATCTTTTTTCAAATCAAAACAGTTAATTGGTTAGTCGTTTCATTTTCATCTGAGATGGGGTGGTGTTGTCAATGCTGCGAAATGTTACAACCATCCTCGAACACCGGAAATTTTGACGAAACAATAAGCGTTTAAGGTCAATTTTTGTTACAAAACTTTACATCGAGGCTATCCTTAGCTGCTACCAGATACTCTATGGAGAAAATCCCCAATCAAATGGCAAGAGTTGATCCCGTCGTTCATACCTGTGGAAAACTACCTGTAAACTGTGGAAAATGTGGAATTACCGTGTGGAAAGGCTGGGGATTCGCTGGGGGAAAGCTAGGGCAAAAGATAAGAATTGCAAACTGTTTATAGAAATAGAAGAACCTAGGGCGCAGAGTTTAGACATGGACAGGGATATGTGGAAATCGCAACGCGAGAATACCTAGAATGGGAGAGGGGGAGATGGGGAGATGGGGAGATGGGCAGATGGGGAGATGATTTTGATCAACCATTAGCCCTGTAGCCATCTTTCTCGGAGCCTTTGTGGTTAGAGTTTTCCTCAAACGATCAAAAGTGCAATTTAGATGCAAAACAGCTTACTATTTACTAATCGAATCTCTAGTCAATTACAACATCAAATTCTGATACTCCAAATCTTTTAGCTTTCTGACAGCGTTCTATATAAAGCTTAGCAACTAGGTCTTGCTGATTAATTTGCAAAACTTGCTCAAAAATTTGCTGCGCTTGAGTAAATTTTTTCTCGACATAAAGTTCTACTCCCTTCTCAAATTCAGTCAGAGTTTGCATCTTGAGTTCAATCAACTGCTGGGGATTAGCATCACAAACTTCAAAAACTCCTACTGCTTGACTTTTACCCTTTACTTTAACTCGACCAAGAAATCTACATCTGTATTTTTGCTGGTTATCCAGTAGACTGAGAGTTTGTTCACTAATCAAGATATCTGCTCCATAAACCTTGGTTAGCCCTTCCAAACGAGATGCCAAATTAACCGCATCAGCAATTACTGTATTTTCCATGCGCTGTGACTCCCCAACGGTACCGAGAATCAAGCTTCCTGTATGCATGCCAATCCCAATGGCGATAGGTTCCTTGCCCCTATCTTGCCGATAGGAGTTAAATAGTGATACTTGCTTTTGCATATTAATCCCCGCTTGTAGAGCATCATCAGCTTCCTGAGGAAACAGTGCCATAATCGCATCACCAATATACTTATCAATAAAGCCATGATGATTGCGAATAACTGGACTTACCCGGCTCAAGTAGGCATTGAGAAAGTCAAAATTTTCTTTTGGTGACATCTGTTCTGAGAGAGTAGTAAACGAGCGAATATCAGCAAACAGAATTGTCATTTCTTTGAGTGTCTGATCCCCTAATTGCACGTCAACAATACTTTCTCTATCTAAAAAATTAAGGAATTCGTGAGGGACAAAACGACCATAGGCAGCATTAATTTTAGCTAAACGAATATGAGTTTTAATTCGTGCTAGTAATTCGTATTTTGATACTGGTTTACTTAGATAATCATTTGCCCCCACCCCAAAACCTTCTACCAGATCTGATACCTGATTTTTGGCCGTCAATAGCACTACTGGCAATTCGTTAGCGGGAAACTGTTCACGAATCTTTTTACAGAATTCATAACCAGTCATTTTCGGCATCATGATATCAAGCAAAATTAAGTCTGGTTGGAAACCATGCTGAATTATTTCTAAGCCTTCAATCCCATTGGCAGCTTGAGTGATGGCATAATTTTGTAGTGAAAGATGGTTGACGAGAACCTGAAGATTTACCAATTCATCATCTACAACCAAGATTTTAAAAGCCCCTTCAGTGGGTGCTGATACCTCCCTATCTTGCCAGAGTTGCTCCGGGATTGTTGTCATTGTCGAGAAATTGCGAACCTTAGCAACTGCTTCTGAATGTTTCCTCTCTACTTTCCCTGCCGATAAGGGCAAGGTGAAAATGAAGCGTGAACCTACTCCTGGAGTGGATTCGGCGTGAATATTGCCTCCGTGTAGCTTTACTAGCTGCTTGGTTACTGCCAAACCAAGGCCTGCACCACCATATTCTCTAGAAATTGAACCATCGGCTTGTTCAAAAGATTGAAAAATTCGCTCTAATTTATCTGCCTCGATACCAATACCTGTATCAGCAACAGTAATTTCTAGATAATGTGAATTAGTAAGCAATTGTTTTGTCTTGGCTTTCTTCCTAACTTCCTGGTTTTGGGAAGAAGGAGAAACTGAAGGGGTTGAGTTAGTTAAGGAAGAATCTATAACTGTTGCAGAAACCTCAACAGTACCGCTGGCAGTAAATTTAATTGCATTGCCGACCAAATTGTACAGAATTTGTTGCACTCGGTTTTCATCTGCATCTACAGGGGGAAGCTCACGTCCAATTTTATTAATTAGTTGTAAGGGTTTATTGCCAACAAGTGGTTGACACAGTGTTAAGACAACATTGGTAATTTCCCGCATTCCCACTGGTTTAGTGTTTAGCTCAAGCTGTTTATGCTTGAGTTGAGAAAAATCAAGCAGATCATTTACTAGTTGGCTTAGTCTTTGACCACTGGATACAATCAGCTCCAGGTTAGATACAGTTGGCTGAGATAATTTGCCAGTTGCACCATCAATTAGTGATTCAGCAATGCCGATAATACCATTTAAAGGAGTTTTTAGTTCATGGGAAGTATTAGCTAAAAATTCATCTTTGAGCTGATCCATTTCCTGTAAATCAGAGTTTTTTGCTTCTAACTCTCTGGCATAAGCTTGAAGACGATGGCGTGCTTTACTAAATCTACGCTCAAAAATTAATCCCACGAGGATGATAAAAATATATGTTCCCCAAGGGTGCATTCTGTGATACCAACCTAAAGGCTGTAGAATATAAATCAAAATATCGTGAACAGCAGAGGAAGCTAGAATGATAAACCCTAAGGTAAATAACTTGGCCTCCAAATTGCCCTTCATTGACATTTGGACAGCAGTTACCAACAGGATTAAGGCGGTTGCTAGTAGTAAAAATTTATTGAGATATATGTTTGAAATCCACGCATCAGTTTCAGTGACAAATAATAGAATAGCTATAATTGTATAAACTAAATTAATTTTCCATAAATGCCGGATAATTGACTTGTATCCAACTCCAAATATTTCTTCAAATAGAAGACAAGTGCTAACTGGTATTAGATGTAAAGATATATATTCTAGGTATTCTAAAATTACTAATTTATTCAGAAATAAAGTAATAAAATCAGAGATGCTGATAATATAAAGTCCTACGCTAAGAGCAAAGGAAGCGAAACTAAAATAGGATTTTGTTTCTTTTCTAATTAAAGATAAGAATATTGCACTTAAACCCAGACAGGTAAGTAAAAAGCCAAATACTGCCTCGATTTCCAGTTCAAATAATCTTTTCAGCAAGGCTGTGTGTGAACCAATGGCAACCCGATCATACAAGCCTACATAAACAGAAGGAGAATCGCCAACATAAACTCTAAATAACAGCATTGCACCCTGAAGAATTTCATCCTGAAAATCAGAGGTTAGAGGAATAATCGGCCATTGGTAATTAAAATTAGCTTTGCCTGATGAGTTTAGCGAAAATTCTGTATAGATTAATCTTTTATTAAGATAAGCTCCTATGATGTCAGGTACCCCTCTCAGATAAAGCGCTGGAGATTTCCATTTATCCCTCGGTAAGGGAACGCGCAACCAAATAATTTTTTCATCTTCAGGCTTTCGTAACCTCCTGGGAAACTGAAAGGGCTGCCAACAAGAATGTGAAATCTCATTTTCTTGGTAACAGGGGGCATCTGCCTCCTCCACAGAAAAGTCACCCCAGCGGTATTCCCATTGATCTACAATCTCTATGAATG
Organism: Symploca sp. SIO2E9; assembly: GCA_010692645.1. Taxonomy (GTDB): domain Bacteria; phylum Cyanobacteriota; class Cyanobacteriia; order Cyanobacteriales; family Coleofasciculaceae; genus SIO3C6. The sequence continues at coordinate 39,585 of JAAHGS010000027.1, read as the reverse complement.
TATCTTTGGCAATGGCTGTCGATTGTGCTGAACTCAAAGCTGTATAACACTGCGTAAAAGCCAGCACACCGATCAAGAGAGTGCCTAAAAATAAGATAATTTGGGCACCTATCCTACCAAACACAAGCTTTATTCCCACTGCCTCAAATAAAGAACGATAAAATCTCTAACGCTCAGTGAGCTGCCTTAAACTCGGATGAACTTTAGTAGCTGAAAACTTATATAATTTTAACTTTTGTTTCAAAATCAACCAGAAGAAGAGAGGATCGTCCACTAGATATCTCTTCCACAGTCTTTGCGGTTCTGATAAAAGCCTGTATAGCCACTCCATACCTACTTCACTAACCCATTTTGGTGATCTCTCGACATGACCTGCCTCAAAATCTATAGTTGCACCTATTGCCAGAAATATTTTGATATGGGGTAACTTACTCTTAAACTTGTATATCCACTTTTCTTGTTTAGGAGCACCAACTCCTACTGCTAGTACTGTTGCCCCTGAGTTGTTAATCAGATTAATAATTTCTGAGCATTCTGCTTCGTTTTTCTCAAAACCAAAGGAAGGAGAATGAGAACCAACAACAATTTGCCTACCAATCTTGTCATTGATTATTTCCTGGGCTTTTTGGGCAACTCCTGGCCGAGACCCTAAAAGGAAAATTTTAATATCTTGGTTATTTTCGTGATATTTGTAGAAAGCTGGAAAAAAATCAGAACCAGAAATCTTGGCTTTGATCGGCGTACCTAAAAATCTGGAAATATAGTAAACTATCTTGCTATCGCACAGTATATAATCAGCAGTTTCGTAAGCTCTAAAGAACTCTGTATCTTTTTGTAGTTTGACTAGGTGATCGACATTGGGGGTAAAGACCACACCTGATTTGAGGCGTTTGAGAACCTCCGATTGTAACATATTGTCAATATATATGTTTAAGATATTAACCTTTTTCATCACCGTTCCCCCTGCCCATAACAAAAATAATTTTGATTAACCCTGGAATTCTATTGCTGAGAATGCTTCTGAGCGCACTAGATATAGCAATTATGATCTTGATTGTGACCGCTCCAACTCCTGTTTTCAAACTAAAATTTACCTAATTGATTCAGGTAAAAGTTGCTATAAAAAATCTTGAGTCGCTTTACATAAAAAAATTCAGCAAAAATCTCTATAAAGAAAATATTTACATAACCTTTGTAATCATCGCTAGTTTTTTTAGGTAGCTTCATGAAATCTTTAAGAAACGTTGTTTAACACTTTAACAAACTCAATCTGCTGGTATGAGAAGAAAACTAGATGTTGCCTCGGGGTAAATCAGTTTACTTGTAAAACTCAAAGGCGCTCTCTTGCCTGTGGTAGTCTAATTAGCAATGTACCTATCAACTATCTAGGGACAATAAACAAACACCAGTTCAGGAAGCTTGTCAGGTAAAAATGGATATTTTTTGTATTTTTCACATTTTACAACTAATCTGAGGAATTTCTTCAAGGCAAGTTGCTCTACACGGCAGTTTTATAGCTGGAAGCTCACTTGGTAATTGCTATTGTTCGTAGTCTTGGCTTAGCCCTAAAAACTATGCACAGCAGCTCATCTAGAGTTTTTCCAGGTTGTCAAGATAGTAGTCGCCATTATAGTGTTAATCTTTACTTAATTGTATTAAGATACATAAACTAAGCTGTAAAACCAACAACATCAGGACTTGCTAAATATAATTGAGGGGTAATTGGCTAGTACCGCTGTGCAGAACTTATGCCTTCAAAACTCAAAAGCACGCACTGGGCAAAGCGAATGTGTCAAAAAACTGCTCTAAGAGGCTTGGAGTTAATTGGGAATGGTAGCTTTATTTACGCAGTGCTGTACTAGTTATGGGGGACTTCATCAAAACTTCATGAAGAATTTTTAGAGCTTTATCGATTCTTCACCATCATTGGACCAAGATCAGGATTATTGTTTAAGAGAGGCTTATGGTTGGCGCTTAGCAATGCAGATACCAGTGTCGCCAAGCTTAGCAGTAGCCTGGTCAGAGTGACGGCTCGGCACGCTGGTCCTTAGGGTACAAACCTGGGGTTTTTCGCCAGACAAGCTAAAATTTAACCTCAGCCGCAGTGAGTCTCTGGTATTTATATTTTTAATGGGCGCTACCTCAAATGCAGAAAATTATGAATAACCCTGTAATAGCTATCGGGCTTGATGCAGCCGATCCCTCGCTGATTGAGAAGTGGATCTCTCAAGGGCATCTCAAAAATTTGAGTAGCTTACGCCAGCATGGTGCTTACGGACGTTTGAAAACATTTAACTATTATCGGGCAGAGACGCCTTGGGAAACATTTTTGACTGGTTGTTCTCCTCAACAGACTGGGTATTGGGCTCCCGTGAAGTTTCGCCCAGATAACTACGGAAACGAAGATATTGAGGCATATGATTTCATTGAACATCCACCTTTTTATGCATTATTGGGAGATGACTACCGAGTAGGGGTCTTTGACATGCCCCATTCTACCCTGTCTGAGCAGGTCAATGGCTTGCAAGTTCTGGGTTGGGGAGCCCATGCAGCTCTAACTCCAAGTCATTCAAGGCCAGCACAACTCCTGCCAGAACTAACTGAAAAATTCGGCGAACATCCTGCATTCAACAAGGATTTTGCCAGTTGTCAGAATCTAGCTGCCCTCAAGCAGTTGCAACAAGCACTGGAAATAGGAATAGGTCGTCGCTCCACCATTTGTCAAGAACTCCTGCAAAGAGAACCCTGGGACTTCTTTCTGACAATTTTTGGTGAAACCCATTCAGCAGGTCACTACTTCTGGCACACGAGTCAGGCTGATCATCCCCTCTACGAAGCTATGAAAGCATATTCTTCAGGAGATGCCCTACTCGAAATTTTTGAAGCTGTAGACCAAGCAATTGGCGAGATTCTAAGCAAAGCCCCAGAAAATGCTAATGTCCTAGTGCTGGCTGCCCATGGTATGGGAACCAACGTTATGGACCTCCCCAGCATGCTATTTCTACCCGAATTTCTCTACCGCTGGAATTTCCCTGGCAAATTTGGTATTGCTAGAGGTAAACCAGGGCAGCAACCTGGTTCGCCGATGATTGGGGAACGCGCTAAAAGAGGTTGGCTGGGTACGACTTGGAGTCTTAAGCATGAATCTAATCCGCTCAAAGGATTGTTAAGACAAAAGCTGCCAACTAAAATCTTTAATCTCCTAGAGCCAATCTTTGGACCTCGTCCCCAAATAGATCTGATTTCCCCCTTCGAGTTAATTGCCCAGTCAGAACCCTTCTACTATCAACCAGCACTCTGGTATCAAAAGTTTTGGCCTCAAATGAAAGCTTTTGCCTTGCCTAGTTTTTCAGAAGGGTATATTCGCCTCAATCTTCAGGGGCGAGAATCTCAGGGAATTGTTTCCCCTCAAGAGTACAACGCTGTGTGTGATGAATTGACAGCTAAACTTTATCGCCTGCAAGATGCTCGCACCGGCGAACCCATGGTAAAAGAGATTATCCGAACCCGCCAAGAAGCAACCGATAGCAATCCGAAACTACCTGATGCTGACTTGGTAGTGATGTGGCAAGAGAAATATGCCTCCGATGTTGTCGATAGCCCCGACATTGGACGCATTGGACCTGTTCCCTTTAATCGTACAGGTAGTCATCGCTCTGACGGCTTTTTGCTAGCTAAAGGTCCTGATATTCCTGATGGTTCCAGCTTGCCGACTGGTCATTCTCTAGATTTAGCCCCGACAATTTTGAATTTGCTGGGAGCAGAGATTCCTGAATCCTTTGCAGGTAAGCCACTAATTAAAACGCCAGTTAAGGTTAACTGACAAAACTAGAGTTTTATTGAGAACTACTCGATTTGAGTCTAGATATCATCAGAGTCACACCAAGCTATGAATCAGCCAGTTATTGCCATTGGTCTCGATGCAGCTGAACCAACCTTGATCGAGCAATGGATGTCTCAGGGACATCTGCCCACCTTGAGTCGTCTGCGGCAACAAGGAACTTACGGACGCCTGCAAAACTTAGACTACTACAGAGCAGAAACGCCGTGGACAACTTTCTTAACTGGTTGTTCGCCCAAACAGACTGGGTACTGGTCACCAATCAGTTTTCACCCAGATACCTACAAAGCTGAACTGGTTGAAGCCTATGATTTTGCTGAATATCAGCCATTTTATGCCCTAGGTGAGGATTATCGGGTAGCAGTTTTTGATATGCCCCAGTCCACGCTCTCACAGCGAGTTAATGGCATACAAGTACTGGCATGGGGAGCTCATTCTCCCCAAACTCCCAGTCATTCCCTTCCAGCATCACTGTTTGAGGAAATCGTTAATAAACACGGCGTACATCCAGGACTACACAAAGATCATGTAGGCTGTTTCAATTTGGATGCAATCAGTCGCTTAGAAGATATCCTCAAGACTGGCATCTCTCGCCGTTGTGCCATTTGTCAGGAGCTGCTCCAACAAGAGCGTTGGGATCTATTTTTGACGATCTTTGGTGAAACTCACGCCGCAGGTCATTTCATGTGGCACCTTGGTCAACGTAACCATCCTCTGTATGAGGTGTTAGGCTCTAGGGCATCAAGTGACAGCATGCTCGAAGTCTTTAAGACCATAGACCAAGCTATTGGTGAGATTCTCACTAAAGCGCCCGAAGATGCTCAAATCATAGTTTTTTCCGTTCATGGCATGGGCGTTAATGTTATGGACTTACCCAGCGGTACCTTCTTGCCTGAGTTTCTTTACCGCTTTAGTTTTCCGGGTAAATTTGGGCTGGCTCATGGTGAGTTGGGAATATCGCCAGATTCCCCGATCACTAGTTTAAAGAAACAGTCTTGGCCCTGGGAAACTTGGTCAAGGAAGTATGAAACTAATCCTCTGAAAAGATTTTTGAGACGAGAAGCCCCATACAAGTTGTTTAAGCGTATAGAACCCTTTCTGGGTATTTCTGAGCAACCGGATCTGATCTCTCCTCACCAGTTGAATGAACAAAAAAACCCGTTGAGCTTTCAACCTACTGAGTGGTACAAACCCTGCTGGAAAGACATGAAGGCCTTTGCACTGCCCAGTTTCTCAGAAGGTTACATCCGCATTAATCTCCAAGGAAGAGAATCCCAGGGAATTGTAGCACCTTCTGAGTACGATGCCCTTTGCCAGGAAATCAGCCAAAAACTTTACCGTCTCAAAGATGCCCGCACTGGGATACCCATGGTTAAAGAGATTATCCGGACACGGCAATCGCCAACTGACAATCAACCCAAACTGCCTGATGCTGACCTCGTGGTGATCTGGCAGGAGGAGTACGCCACTGATGTTGTAGATAGTCCTGAGTTGGGACGCATTGGTCCTGTTCCCCATTTTCGCACCGGTAGTCATCGCTCTCAAGGATTTTTACTCGCATCTGGACCAGCAATTGAGCCGAATTCCAGCTTGGAACCTGGTCATTCACTCGATCTTACTCCCACAATTTTGAGCTTGATGGGTGCTCCAATTCCTGAATATTTTGAGGGTAAGATTTTGCTGGAAACAGGAGTCCTTCTTTAAGTAATAAGTAATAAGTAATAGGTAATAAGTGAGAAGAATAATATTTATTTATTTTTAAGAAAAACTTATTACTTGCTTCAATATTTGTAGCCAAAATTTAATTAGTCGATATTAGTTTAGGGAAGGGTTTACTCTCTAGCTTGGATTACAGATTTACGGATGGGGTCTCATCGGAATTACAATGAAGGAAATATACCCAAAACCCCGGATTTGCATCGCTCTACCAGCGATTACTTGCCCACCTTTTGGAGCTTATGTTCTTAATACTCTGCCCCTACTTCCCTATCTAGAACCAGAATTTGATGTTACTCTTGCCTTCTGCGATACTCCAGAGGCTCCAAAGTTAAATTGTCACTATCTGAGTATCTTCGATTCAAGTAAGTTTTCAGAAACAAAGACAGCAGGTCAGAAGGGTTATTTTAATCCCCGTGGTCCCTTGGGAGCTTGGAAGTACCTGAAAATCATAGATAAATTTGCCCAAGATCAGGCGGGAAACTTTGATCTGATAATTGAAAAACAATGGTCTTTAGTGGGAGGACTATCTAGTGCTTTTATTCGCTATGGAGTACCAAGCGTATTTGTTCTCGAAGCTGAATTTTACAACCAAATTTTCTTTAAAAACTGGAAAGATAAAGCCTTGAGGTTTACGCTCAATCAGTTCCTCCCTCACCTGAGAAGGAGATGGATGCGCAGTGTTAACGGGATTATTGTAGAAACTGAGCAAACTAAATCTTTTCTGTCAGAGAACAATTATCCTCTTCAAAATAAGTCAGTTACTACCATTCCTAATGGTATTGACCCCAAAATTTTCTTTCCTCAAGACCGCAAGCTTTGTCGCCAACACTTAGGTATTAGTCAAGAGGCATTGGTCTTAACTTATGTCGGTTCCTTGAGGCGTTTTATCCAGGAACCAGGACCGATTATTGAGGCATTAGGTAAGCAAAAATATAGAGATGTTGTCTTGCATATGATCGGTGATGGTCACAAGCAACAGGAACTAGAGGATATTGCTCAAAAATTTGAGGCACCAGTCATTTTTCACGGCAGGCGATCGCAACAAGAAGCAGCTCTTTATATCGGAGCTGCCGATCTTTGTCTAGCTCCCTATAATAAAAACTTGTTTCCAGGTGGTAAGTTTACCAGTGCCAGCCTTAAAGTGTGCGAATATCTAGCTTGTGGTCGCCCAGTGTTGACAATTCCTTGTCAAAGGATGGAGTATTTACTCGCTGGCGGCAAGTACGGCTTTTTTGTAGAAAATCAAGTAGATAATTACAGGGAATTCTTGAGGAATTTACCTAGTCCAGAAGAACTATCCCAAATGGAAAATTGCCTAATTACTGATCTTCAGGGTTCCGTCCTTAGATCTCAAGGCATTGTGCTAACCTGGCAGGAGATTGCCCAGATGTACAAGCAGGTAATTCGAGAAAATTTATCACATAATCTTACTACAGTACCTTCTAAAATCTCTAAAAGTTGAGAATAGCCTATAAGATTGAGAATGAACGACTTGACTATAGCAACCCCTAAAGCCGACGAACATAATAAACCGTGTCCTCTGATTTCAGTCGCCATCTGTACTTACAATCGGGCAGATCGTCTAGTTTTTGCTCTCGATAGTCTTTGCTGTCAGTCTCTACCCATTGAGTACTTTGAGATTGTGGTGATTGATAACTGTTCAACGGACGACACCAAGAAAATCTGCACCCGCTACCAACAACACTTACCTAATTTGCGCTATATCTATGAGCCAATTATAGGACTCTCAAAAGCCCGCAATACAGCTATAGAAAAGGCAAGGGGCGAATACCTTGCCTTTCTCGATGATGATGCTATTCCTTGCCCAATTTGGCTGGAAAAAATTATCGAGACTTACCAGACTATTAAACCCACACCTGTCTGTGTAGGAGGACCAATTTATCCCCTGTGGGACTCTAGCAAACCTGACTGGATAAGCAAAGAAGTAGAATATCTCTTTAGTATCCTCGACTTAGGTGAAAAGCCTCAATGGTTGAAGCTGCCCAAACACCTATTTGGAGCAAATATGACCTACCAGCGAGAAGCTCTTCAGCTAGTAGGAGGTTTCTCTGAAAATCTCGGTCGCCAAGGCTCCAAAAACCTGCTTTCCTGTGAAGAGTACCTAGCTTATCAAATGCTAGTAGCACAAGGAAAAGGACTTTTTTACTACCATCCCCAAGTATCAGTTCAACATTGGATTGCTCAAAAGCGAGTTAACCTCAATTGGATGCTCTGGCGGAGTTACTGGCAAGGCAGGTCATCGGCGGTGGTAAGGTTCATACTGGGTAAAACTCTCCAGGAAGAATGGAAGCAAATTTTAGTGGGACTCCTCAAACAGAGAAGACCTTTTCTGATGCTCTGGTCTTTGCTGAGGGCATGGTCTAATCCCAAACTCAAAACTACAGCACAGATGAAAATTGCGCGGAGTTGGGGTTATTTATATCAAGTTTGCTTAAACTCTAGCCCTAAAATTTCCCATGACTAGAACTCTGGAAAAAATTATATTTTTCCATCTTTAGTTACCTATATAGTTGCCTATTTAACCATTACACCTTCATAATTAAAACTAAATAATGCAGGACTTAGGCAACTACACCACATGTAGTATAAAAAGTTCATTACTAACAATTACAGCCTCTAATTCCAACTAAATTATGAAAACTACTATCCTTGCTATTGGTTATAATTTCAGATTATGCCCACACCAGTCAAGATCTTGATTTAAGCGGATATCACTATCGCTCCTTGTTTTTGCTGGTAAGCTGTTGTGCATCTATAGCAATGCGCGCTCAGGTGTTGACAAATTCAAGGGACGAAGAATTGTTAAAACCCTTATTGTACAAGCTTTTTAATTCCCTGTTCCCTGTTCCCTATTCCCTATTCCCTGTTCCCTGCGGGCAGCGCTATAAATTGTACTTTCGACCGTTTCAGGAAAAATCGCTTTACCTTTCCTCCTCCCCTCCTCTATCTTAAAGATACAAGTTAAATGCGTTATCGCTTAGGGCTTTCATTTTCAGGTATAAGGTGCATCAGTTTTCAGCCCGACATTGCTAATAAAAAGAGGCAGGGGAGTTCCGACAGCAGGATTTTCTTGCGTCCATAATTCCTTTGGCAATCAAGCTAACCCGACTTACAGTCATGTCAACTATCACCGAAAACCAAAAAAATCTATCTTCTATACAGAAGTCTACTTCTATGGAATCTTTACTGATCGCTTTCTTGGAATGGATTCCCTTGAGCGTTGGTAGGGGTTTACGAAGACTAGCATACCGCACTATCTTCGCCCACATAGGTACCTGTGTTGAGATTCAAACTGGTGTCGAATTTGCTTATACTGGCAGTATTGAAATTGGGGATTGGGTTAGGCTTTATCGCGATGTTCGCATTCGATGCCTTGGTAACAATAGCAAAATTCGACTCAAAGATTGGGCTCATATTGATCGCGGTGTTGATATTAAAACTCATTGGTCTGGCGAGATTGAAATCGGTGAACACACTTATATTGGTCCCTACACTTGTCTGTCTGGTAACTATATCAAAGTTGGTAATTATTGTTTGATTGCTTCCCATTCAGGTCTCTATGCCAACAACCACATCTTTGAGGACTCTACACGCCCGATTGTCGAACAAGGTAACAGTTACAAGGGAATTGTGATTGAGGATGATTGCTGGTTAGGCAGTGGCGTCAAAGTTGTCGATGGCATCACTATTGGTCAAGGTAGTGTGATTGGTACTGGAGCTGTTGTCACCAAGGATATACCACCTTACTCAATTGCTGTCGGCGTGCCTGCTAAGGTAATTGCTAAGCGAGATAGCAAGGCTCAACACCCTGTAGAAGCTGAAGTTCGACAAACTGTATCATCTTCTGAACTTCTGCCACAGTAAGGGACGAAGAGTAATCTTGAGAAGCCTCCGGTATAACATGCAGATTTACCGGGGGAGAAAGTCACTCAATTATCCCCTGATTAGAGTTGTCGATTAAGAAGTTCGGCTCCTTGGATTGAGTCGAAATCGTTCTTGATCTACTGGAAATATCTTCACTACACGCATCAAATATTCGACTGAAATTAGTGCAACTGCTAGTTGTTTATTTTTCTTATTTTGTTCTTTTGAAAACCTACCCTAGTCTAGCTCCTCCAGTGGGAGGAACTGTTAAACTTTTATTTTTACATTAGCAGCATAACAAATGAAATCGATAGCGCGAAAACCAAGGATTTGTATTGCCCTACCTGGTGTTCAATACCAACCCCACTCGCCTTACATTCTAAGTACCTTGCCTATGGTACCCTATTTAGCAAAAGACTTTGATATCACTCTAGTTTACAGAAAGATTCTCAACATCAACGAAGCTGACCATATTGATCACAAATACTTGACTCTTATTGATCAAACTCAGATGTCAGAGCGGGAAAAGCGCAATAGATGTCCTTACTATCTGCCTAAGCACTACCTGTCTTTTTGGAACTATAAGCGAGTTATAGATAAATTTGCCGAAGAGCATGCTAAAAACTTCGATTTAATTATTGAGAAAGAATGGCCAATGCTGGGAGCTTTTGCTAGTGCTTTCTCTCGCTACCAAGTGCCGACAGTAATTCTTATTGAAGCAATGTATAAGTATCCAAAATTGCAGCAGTCTAATTTACTCAAGCGCTTGGCAGGCTTTGGGCTAGAGCAATTACGACCTCACCTGAGGAAGCGATGGATCGATCGCACCGACAGTATTGTAGTGGAAACGGAGCAGATGAAGTCTTTTCTGTTAGAAAATGGTTATGTTAGCCCTAACCAGCCCATTTACCCCATTCCCTATGGCGTCGATGCCAATACTTTCAGCCTTCGAGAGCGTCGCTCCTGTCGAGAGCAATTAGGCATTAGTCAAGATGCTTTGGTTTTAACCTATGTCGGTTCACTTAACCGCTTTATCCAGGAACCAGGACCAATTATTGAAGCTTTGGGGCGTCAAAAACCCCAGGGTGTGGTTTTGTACATAGTTGGCGATGGCTCCAAACGCCAAGAGTTAGAAGCACTTACCAGAAAACTCTCCGCCCCTGTTATCTTTACAGGAAGGCTACCCCAGAAGCAGGCAGCACTTTATATCAGTGCGGCTAATCTTTGTGTGGCTCCTTACAATAAATACCTTTATCTCCAAGATAAGTTTACCTGTGCCAGTTTGAAGGTTCCTGAATATTTATCCTGTGGTAGAGCTGTTCTTACCATTCCCTGTGAGCGTATGGAGCATCTACTCGCTGGTCAAAAGTACGGGTTTTTAGTGAAGAATCAGGTAGATAGCTACAGAGAGTTTTTTAGAAATTTACCCAGTAAGGAGCAACTCTCTATAATTGAGCAGGCTATTGTTAAGGATATGGAAGATTTCACCTTAAGGGAGCAAAGAATTTTAATAAGATGGTGGGATATTGCCAAGATGTACAAGCAGGTAGTTGAAGAAACTTTTGCTACCTGCAAAGCAGTTCACAAATAATATAATCTGGAAACAAACAGTGCTTGTCTAGCATCGCGAAATACTTACAGTCGCTCAATGGGACAACTCAAAGACTTGATTGTAATTTGCCGCCGCACCAATATTTTTGTGATCTCATTAGTGGTGAATACGACTATTTTTAGCAGCTTATTCGCAGCACATCTGCCTGTTTCTATTGGTTGCAGCAGGCTCACAGATAATTAACTCGAAATAGTTAGACCTCGGAAGCATCTTTGCTACCTGGCATCCTGACAGCTTTATTGTGCGTATTCATCGATAGTGTATAATGTTTTTTACGTTGTAACGAGAATATTGTCTAAATGAGGGTGTACAATCAGATGTTGATCAGAAAATAGCGACGGAGATATAGCATTACAAATGCTGACAATTGTGAAGTATTAAGCAAGAGCTGAAAGCTCTTAAACATAACTAAAAAAGTTGCTTGATACAGACTAAGCATCAGGTAACAATCAGGGTTTCGGCATCAACGATAGACTTTAAAGTAAACTCCACATACATCTGGTCAAGCCAGATCTACTTAATAGTTGAGGTCATCGAGGTAGATGCTCAAATTAGTAAAATATTTCATATTAGGGGCAATATCAACTACGGCACTGATATTGACCTCCCCTGGCGTCTGGGCGCTGCCACTGTCTCCCGGCGATCGCCTCAGACTGTTTATTCCTGGCGAAGAAGACTTACCTAACAATGAACGCTTTAGCGCCACCTACGAAGTTAACCTGGATGGCAAGCTTAATATTCCCTACCTTGAACCTTTCTCAGCTGCAGGTCAAGAAATTTCAGTGGTAGAGAACCAGATTAAGCAAGCGTTGATCACAGGAGGCTTCTTCCGCTCACAGTCACTGCTATTGAGCCTGGAAATTTTTGAATGGGCTCCGATTCAGGTAAGCGTGGGGGGAGCTGTGTTCTATCCAGGACGCGTCTTGATTAATGAAACAGAGTCAAAAGGTAGAGAATTACCAGTGCAGATCGCCACTTTATCTGGAGACTATCCACCAGAACGCTATCTTAGCGCAGCCATTCTCGCGGCTGGAGGTGTGACGCCCAATGCCAACATTTCCCAAGTGCGCTTACTGAGGGGCAAACAAGAGCAGGTACTGGATTTGTCCGGCGAGTTTACAGGTGCCCCAGTTCAAGATGTTCCCCTAATTGCTGGAGACCAAATTATTGTTCCTGAGTTAGATAGCAGCCGCAATGAACTAGTACGCCTTTCTCAGATCACACCTGAAACAATTACTGTATATCTGTCCAATCTGACCAATCCCAATCCCCGTAACATTCAAACCAACGAACTTCCCTATGGTTCTCGCTTCTCTCAAGCTGTGGTGGCTGCCAATTGTCTAGGTGGTTCATCAGCTGTTAATGCTAAGCGCAGAGCCCTTTTAGTGCAAACTGACCGCCAAACTGGAGAAATTAAGACCTTCGAGAGTCAGGTTGAAGATTTGGTCAAAAATTCTGCAGACCTCAAAGTTAATCCTTTTCTGATGCCAGAAGATAGCGTTGCTTGCTACGATTCAACTGTCACTAACGTTAACAACGTCTTTAACGTCATTAGAGATGTCCTTAATCCGGTCAGATTATTGCGAGACATCTTCTCAAATTGATCCTTAGTCAAAAACCTACTTATAAGATAATGACTGAGTCTATTGCTGCATCTAATCCATCTTCCCCATCTTCAAAATCTGCCGAATCTCAGAGGCGCTGGATGCGCTACTTATCTCTGGGCATAATTCTTAATGCGGCTGTTTGGGGTGTAACTTTAGTACACTTAGAGGTCTCTAAGCCTACCTATACCAGTAAGTGGACCTACTCGCTACCAGGAGCTCGCTCATTCACCAGAGTTAATATTCCTAACTTGGGTGCTGCCTCCTCAGAGGTAGGTTCACCTTATAGCGATCGCTCTCAAGATCCCAGAGAAAAGTACAAGTTTATAGCCGGAAGTAAGTCAGTTATGGAAACATCGGCTACTGAACTCGACATTGACATCGCTGAGTTTGGTAAGCCGAAGATTCAGGTGGTTGATAACACCACGATGATGAATTTTGAAATCTCAGGAACTAGCCCTGAAGAAGCCCGGAACAAGGCTTTTGCTATAAGGAAAGCTTTTGAGAACAGGCTAGAGCAACTGAGAATTCAAGAAACCCAAGAGGAAAACAAACCAATCGAACAGGCTGTTGACTCGGCGCGCAGAAATCTAGAAATTGCCGAAAGACGTCTTGCTCAACACAAAGCCAAGACGGGATTGTCTTCAACACAACAAGTTGCTCAGGTTTCAGAGAACCTAGAGAATCTGCGCAGAGAAGAGATTCAACTTTTAGCTCAAAAGCAGGAAACTACTGCTAGTCTCCAACAACTCTCTAGCAATTTAGATACTTCAGCTCAGCAGGTTTCAGATGCCTTTATTCTCAAGTCTGACCAATTATTTCAGCAGCATTTACAAGACTACAGTGAGGCAACTTCACAGCTAGAAATTTTGCGCCCTACCTATGGACCAAATCATCCAGCTGTGATTCGAGAAAGTGCTAAGCAAAAGGGTGCTAGAGCTGCCATTCTAGAGCGCAGTCAGTCCCTTTTAGGCCGCCCTACTGATTTAGCAAAGATTTCCGACTTAGCTGTTGATAATGGTGAGCGCAATGGCACAGCCCGAGAAAGCCTGTTTCGACAAATAGTTGAAGTTAAAGCAGCCAGAGAGGGGTTGCAAGCTAGCTCTCAGGAATTGGCTAAGCAGATTGCTCAGCTTGAGAGTAGATTCAAGACCATGACACAGGATGCCTTGACTCTACAGACTCTTGAGCGAGATGTGCGCATTGCAGAAACAGTTTTTTCAACTGCTTTTACTCAATTGGATACAGCTAAATTAGCTAAGTCTGGTTCTTATCCTAAACTCGAGCTAATCGCACAACCAAGTTTACCTTCTGAATCTGCGCCAGTGGCACAAATGAGGAAAATGGCTTTCCTTGGTGCGACAGCAGCTTCAGTGCTAATTAGCCTGGGGCTATTTTCCCTCTGGCTGCGCCCTCATTTGCAAGGTCAAAAAAAACTGATCAAGTCAAATTCGACTGCGTCTATTTAGCTTTAGAGCCTGCTGTTGAGGAAAGTGTACTGGTCGTTAATACAGTAGGGCAGAAATAACCCACTAGTTTCACATCGGTCGAAACCCTTATTTTGAAAGGATTTTTGACTTTTGACAGCTTCGTTTCGCTCACTGCATGCTTTTGAGTTTTGACTTGCAGGGCAGCGGCACTAGGAGCTTTAAAGTACAAGGCTTCAGTATTTAAACATTAATGAAACCTCAAAATCTTGAAGAAACATTAGTTTGGTATTACATCACCGGAACCTATGTCTTGCTTTTCCTAGGTGCACAGTATATTTTTGCACCTATGCTCGCTTGGTTCTTAGTTCTGTACCTAATCAAGAAGCTCTGGGAACAAACAGAGGAAACCCCTGTTGAAGAAAGGATATCGATCCCTTTGGGAGTCTGGATCTGGATTGTTTCAATGTTAACCATAGGTCTAGCTTTAGTGGTTGGTCATCTAGAGTTTAACTTGGGGACAATCAAAACTATCAAATCCTTTGTCAACGCTTTTTTAAGGACATGGGCGCTTTTAGCTGTATTTCCTCTAATTGGTTGCCTCAAAATTAGACCGCAACTAATCTATCGAGCCATTTGCATACTCGGTATACAGACTCTAGTCTTGGTGCCAGTGAGCTATTTGCTAAGTATTGCAGGGGTTCCTATGCCTCTATTTACTAATCATATTTTTGCTAAAATTGGAGGCAATATTACACGTTACTATGCTGCAACTTTATATCTATCAGAGGGTGGCGCGACTCGCCTCAGTTTGTTTGCTCCTTGGTCTCCTGCCTTAGCACTAGCAGCTAATATACACATAGTTTTAGCAGAGCAAGAACAAAATAAAAAATTACGATATCTTGCTATAATTGGTAATGTTGCTGCTATTTTAGGTTCAGCTTCACGTTTGGGTTTACTGTGTTTAATTAGCCTGCCAATAATTAGATTAGTTTTGGTAAATCTTGCTCGACCAAGTATGCAAATTGCCTTGGGCATAAGTAGCTTTTTGGCTGGTTTATTTGGTTCCCAACTGCTACTTATGGCAAAGAATTTTAAAGATTATTTTGATAGTAGACGAGCTGCTTCTTCACGAGTTAGAAACATCTTAGGGCGACTTGCGATCGATAAATGGCATGAGGCTCCCATTTGGGGGCATGCAGTTAAATCGCCAGAAGGTCCTTACGTGGCTGCCAGAATGCCCATCGGTAGTCATCACACCTGGTTTGGTGCTCTCTATCTTCATGGACTAGTGGGCTTTATTGCTCTAGCCATTCCCATGCTCTATACTTTGATCTCTCTGTTGATCAAAGCCCAACAAAGTAAAATTGCTCAGACAGGGTTAGCATTAATCTTAGTAATGTTCATTTTTTCCTTGGCTGAGAATTTAGAGGGGCTAGCTTTCCTTTACTGGCCTGGTTTAATGATGTTGGGGATCGCCTTCAAAGAGGAATTTTCACCAACTTTTGTCTAAACTACCACTAAACCCCAATGCCCACGATGCCTACCATATCAGTGATTATTCCCGCTTACAATGCTTCAAAAACCATATTAGCAACGCTCCAATCTATCCAGGCACAAACTTTTTCTGATTTTGAGATAATTGTAATCAATGATGGCTCGACTGATGGAACTTTAGACTTGTTAAGTAAAATCTCTGAGCCTCGTCTGAGAGTTTTCTCCTATGAAAACGGGGGATTGCCAGTAGCTCGTAATCGTGGTATTGTACAATCAAGTGGCAAGTTTATTAGCTTCATCGACGCCGATGATTTATGGGAGCCAGATAAACTAGAGCTACAATTAGAAGCCTTGCAACGGCATCCTGAGGCTGGTGTTGCTTATAGCTGGACTGCATTTATCGATGAAAAGGGGGATTTTTTATATGCATGGGAACCGTTATTTTTTGAGGGTAATGTTTACCCGCAATTACTAGTCCGTAATTTTATTTCAAGTGGTTCTAACATTCTTGTACGCAGGGAATTTATTGAGTCAGCAGGAGAATTTGACCCCTCACTTAAATCTGTTGAAGATTGGGATTATTACCTGCGGCTAGCCGCCCGTTGTGCTTTTGTTTTAGTTCCTAAATACCAAATTCTTTACCGCCGTTCTTCACAGTCGATGACTTCCAAAGTTGAGGTTATGGAGCAGGCTAACTTGATTGTAATTGAGCGTGCCTTTAAGCTTGCTCCAGCAGAATTACAATTTCTTAAAAAAAGAAGTTTGGCGAATGCTTATCGATATCTAGCTAAGCAGTGCCTTAATAATTTATTCAATGGATCAGGGGTTGCTGATCAAGAGGGATTGAGGCAAGCTAGTCAAAAGCTCAAAAAAGCTATTCATTTATATCCAAGAATCCTGTTGAACAAAGAAACTCAGCGGTTGTTGATCAAATTGCTGATGGTAAAATTCATTCCCTATAAATTAGCCATGGGTTTTATACAATTTATCGGCAAGAACTTGCCGATGGTATCAATACCAAGTGCTAAGGTTGGTCAAGATCATCTGTGAACTATACTTAGCTAAATTGACTAGTATTCTAAAACCAATAAAAACAAGGGGGCATCAAATAAGCATGAAAACCAATCCACTGGAGAGTCTAACAAGATGTTAACTAGGAGGTTATATTCTCTGGGAGTAAAATTGTGAGCTTGGTTAAAGAGCTTGAAGTTAGAGTAAAAAAGAAGCTAAATAACCAGTTTATTCGCAATCTCAGCTGGTTGGCTGGTTCGCAGTTCATTGAGAAAGTTTTACGTTTAGCAGCAACGGTTGTTATCGCACGCTACTTAACAAAGTATGACTACGGTTTAGTAGCTATGATCATGACAACTTATGAATTTACCCAAGTATTCACTAAATTCGGCATCGCTGGCAAGCTAATTCAGGTTGAAGAAGAGAGACTCGACGAGTTATGTAACTCTGCCTATTGGCTCAACTGGGTAACATCTATAAGTTTATTTGTTATTCAGTGCATTGCCTCCTTTGGCATTGCTAAGTTCTCTAATGCTCCAGAACTTGTACTCCCCGTTTGTGCTTTAGCAACTGTTTATTTAATCACTCCAGTTGGCAGAATTCAGGCTACTCTTATTCAAAGAGAGAACAGAATGAAAATAACTGCCACGATTAACACTTTGAAGATGGTGTTAAGCAATGCCATAGCTGCTGTTTTTGCTGTCTTTGGACTGGGAATGTGGTCTTTAGTCTTAGGGAAAATTCTAGTATCTCCCATTGATTTTATTATATCTCTTAAATGTCACCCTTGGCGTGTATCCAAAAAATTTACAACAGAGCATTGGGGAGAAATATTTACTTTTGGTCGAGGTATACTAGGAGCTACACTCTTAGGAAAGCTAAGAGACCAGCTGGACTACTTGATTATTGCCCGTTTTCTTGGGATTGAACAATTGGGTATATATTTCTTCGCCTTCAATGCAGGATTGGGAATTAGTCAGAGTATCATTCAATCTATTGCTGTCGCTCTATATCCGCATTTATGCTCTCTTCGCTCTCAGTGGTCTCAATTCAAGAAACACTATTTTAGTAGTCTCAAAACCATCAGCTTTATCGTTATTCCTTTTGTTGTAATCCAATCTAGTTTAGCACCGTTTTACGTACCAATTGTTTTCGGACAAAAATGGATAGTCGCAATTCCAGTTCTGGTCTTGATTTGCCTGTCAGCAATTCCTCGTGCTTTCGCTCTCCCTCCCGGTCAACTTTTGATAGTTATCGGCAAGACCGATTTAAATTTAGTTTGGAACCTAGCTTTTACACTAATGTTCACAATTTGTCTCCTCATAGGAGTTCAGTGGGGAGCGATGGGTGTAGCTTGGTCTGTGTTGATAGTTCACTTCATCTACGTACCTTGTTTTTTTATGTGGTCAACAAAATTTGTTTTTAATAAACTGCAATTTGCTCAAACTGAGTCTACTGTTGAAGCTAGTCCAGAAGAGGAGAAACCAGAAGTTAATGAGAGTGAATCTTTACCAGCAAAGCTTCCGTTAGACAACTTATAGCCATAGTTGAATCTGCTAGCAATTAATAAAAGTGAATTTGTTCCTGGAAAAATTGAGTTAGTTAAAGGGGCAATTATCCTTCAACATCTAGAATTAAAACACTTTAATTCTTATCTTGATTAAGAGCCATCAACTAATTTAAAAAAGATTTTTTCACTAGAAGGTAACATAAACATGGTTAAAATTTCTGTAATTGTTCCTATATATGGAGTCGAAAAATATATAGCTGCCACAGTTCAATCGGTTCTCAATCAAACTTACGAAAATTTTGAATTGCTTTTAGTAGATGATGAATCCCCGGATCAAAGTATTGAGATTTGTCAGCAGTTCTCAGACTCCAGGATTAAAATCATTCATCAAAAAAACCGAGGACTTGCTGGTGCAAGGAACGCTGGAATCAGACAGGCTCAAGGGGAATACTTAGCTTTTTTAGATGGCGATGACCTCTGGTTGCCACAAAAGCTAGAAAGGCAAGTAGAACATTTAAATAACTCTCCAGAAGTGGGAGTTAGTTTTAGTCGTTCCGCTTTGATTGACGAGGAGGGAAATCCTTTAGGTATCTATTTAATGCCCAAGCTTAAGGGAATCACTGCCTATGATTTATTCCGAGAAAGCCCTGTTGGCAATGGTTCGGCTCCTGTAATTAGGAGGGAAGTGTTTGAGGCGATTAAATTCCAGGATAATCTTCATGGAACTGTAGAAGATTGTTATTTTGATGAGCAATTTCGACGCTCAGAGGACATTGAATGTTGGTTGCGGATTATCCTTCAAACACCCTGGAAAATTGAAGGAATTTCTGAAGTTTTAACACTATATCGCCTTAATTCTGGTGGTCTTTCAGCTAATTTGCTCAAACAATTTGAGTCTTGGGAACAAGTACTTGCCAAAACCAACTCCTATGCTCCAGAATTGATTGCCCAATGGGGCAACCTTTCTAGAGGCTGTCGGCTGAGGTACTTAGCCAGAAATGCGATACGCATGCAAAATGGTGCTATTGCCGTGGAACTGTGCCATCGCTCTTTGGCTGCTCACTGGCAACTATTACTAGAGGAGCCGCGCCGCACACTACGGATTCTAATTGCGGCCTATCTACTTCGCCTGTTGCCTCGCTCCTGGTACTCTCAAGTGGCATTGCTAGGGACAAAGCTAACAGGAGCTACCCAAAAACGACGTATTTTACAAGAACAATCTGGGTAATTAGTCATGAGGGCTAACAGATGAGGAGATTAGAAAATGAATTTTTGATTACCATCAAGCTTTTCTTAAATGATTATCATCTAACCGGAAGTGGTATTAATCAGCAATCGGCTGGTTGAACCCAATCAATACAAAAACGCAAGTGCAGTTGTGAGTAAGGGTGTTCAGTAATCATGAACCAGGTATCTATTATCATTCCAGTCTATCGGGTCGAAGAATATATTGCTGATGCAGTTCAGTCGGTTTTGGCTCAAACCTATAAACATTTTGAGTTACTGATTATCGACGATGGTTCTCCTGATCGAAGTGTAGAAATTTGTCAGCAATTTATTGACCCTAGAATCAAAATCATTCGTCAGAAAAATCGAGGAGCAAATGCAGCCAGAAATACAGGTATTCGTGAGGCAAAAGGAGACTATATAGCATTTTTGGATGGGGATGACTTGTGGTTGCCACAAAAGCTAGAAAAACATCTTGAACATCTGGAAAAACATCCAAACTTGGGAATTAGTTTTAGCCGTTCTGCTTTTATCGATGAAGCAGGAAATCCTTTAGGCATCTATCAAGTACCAAAGCTCCATAAAATTACTCTTGGTCAAATACTATGCCGCAATCCAATTAGCAATGGCTCCTGTGCTGTAATTCGCAAAGAGGTATTTGAAGAGATTAAATTCCAAGATAATCTTTACGGCATCACGCAGGACTTTTACTGGGACGAAAGCTTACAAGGCTGCCAGGATCTTGATTGTTGGTTTCGCATCGCAATTCAGACTGACTGGCAGATTGAGGGTATCCCTGAATCTTTGACTCTATACCGAGTCAATTCAGTGGGGATTTCAGCCAACTTGATTAAAAAACAAGAATCTTGGGAGCAGTTAATTACAAAGACTCGTGGCTATGCCCCCGACTTGATAAGTAAGTGGGAAAAACCAGCTACAGCCTATTACCTGAGGCATTTAGCTCGTAGGGCAGTAACTCTCAAAGATTCAAAAGTTGCCATCAAACTATTCCATCGAGCCTTAACTAAATACTGGCGCATACTTCTAGAAGAGCCGCGCCGTACAATCTTGACGGGAGGAGCTGCCTATCTGCTCTTGTTTTTACCAAACTCTGTCTACAAAAAAGTGGAAACCATGGCATTAAAACTGACAGGGGCAACCCAACAACGTCGCATATTTCAAGAACAGTCTAGTTAGCTAAGATCACATCGCCTTTGTTAGAGTCTTATCTAAGATTGTGCTTAACTCTCATATTTACCACTGCCGCTTCTTGTGCCAAACAGTTCGCCTGTTGACCATTGTCCTAGTAGCTGCGATTGGCTTTGCCATTGCCCAAAGGGCAATCGCTCTAGAGTCAACCAATATCACCAGGAATCTGAGAGATTGAATATTAGATACATTCTCTCTAATATTCTTTTTAACATATTCCTTTTAATAGTAGCCTGATGTGATATTCTACGGCAAACTAAATATAGTACGAGGCTGCAAGCCTGGAGAAAGTTAACTCTTACATTCTTTCTTCAATCTCTAACCAGCTAGTTGTACTAGATAACTCAATTAACAAGTGTAGTTGTGAGTAAGGGTGTTTGATAACAATGAATAAAGTATCTATCATCGTTCCAGTTTATCGAGCTGAGAAATTTATAGCTGCGACGGTGAATTCAGTTTTGGAGCAAACCTATGACAATTTTGAATTGCTGATTATTGATGATGATTCTCCTGACAGGAGTATCGAAATCTGCCAGCAGTTCCAAGATTCAAGAATTAAGATTTTTCGACAACAAAATCGAGGCTTGTCTGGAGCCAGAAATACAGGTATTCGTCATGCTCAGGGAGAATATTTAGCTTTTTTAGACCCTGATGACCTCTGGTTACCAGAAAAACTCGAAAAGCATGTTCAACACCTGAATAGTTCTCCAGATGTAGGGATTAGCTTTAGCCGCTCTGCTTTCATTGATGAGGATGGTAAATCCTTAGGTATTTACCAAATGCCAAGACTCAAAAATATCGATCCACACCATGTAATTTGCCGTAATCCTATAGGAAACGGTTCAGCAGGTGTGTTTCGCAAAGAGGTGTTTGCAGCAATTAAGTATCAAGACAATATTCATGGTTATGTGGAAGATTTCTATTTTGATGAAAACTTCCGTGTTTCGCAGGATGTTGAATGCTGGCTGCGCATAGTCTTTCAGACATCTTGGCAGATAGAAGGTATTCCGGAAGCCTTAACTCTGTATCGAGTCAACTCACAGGGAATCTCATCAAGCTTGCAGAACAAATTAGATTCTGTGGAGATGATCCTGGAAAAAACCCGTTCTTATGCGCCAAAATTTGTAGCTAAGTGGGAAAATCCAGTTAAAGCTTACTATCTAAGGTATGTTGCCAGAAGAGCAGTAAGTGCACGAGATGGCTCAAAGGCAGTGGAATTATTCCACCGCGCTATAGCTACTCACTGGCGCATTCTCTTAGAGGAGCCACGTCGCACAATTTTGACTGGAGGAGCTGCCTATTTACTCTCGTTTTTACCCCAGTCCATTTACCAACAAGTGGAAGCTTTAGCATTGAAGCAGACAGGGACAAACCAGCGACGCCAGATTCTCCAGGAGCAGTCTAGTTAATCAGCTAATCTAAATAGTGGCATTTGGTCATGGGCGAACTAGTTGGAATCACAGCAAAAGCTATCGCTAGCTTAGTTATTTTAGCGACAGGGATTTACTTATCTATAGTATTCTCTAACAGGGTGCTTCACTCTCAATCTCATATTTATCGCCGCCTTTGGTGCCAATCAGTTTGCCTGTTGACCATTGCCCTAGTAGCTGCAATTACTTTGCGCTACCCCCTTGGGGTAATTGCCTTTGACGCTGCCCCTTGGACAATCGATCTACAGCCAATCAATATTACTAGGAACCTGACAAATTTAATTGCTGGAACTGCTAAACTGGCAATTGCTCCGAACCATCGACAAAACACCTGGACAAATGTCTCAATTGGTGGAGGCGGTTACGTTACAGGAATCTACCTTCATCCCTTACAAAAAGACTTAGTTTACCTTAAAACTGATGTTAGCGGTTTTTATCGTTGGCATAGAAAGACTCAGCGCTGGAAACCCTTAACAGATCACTTTCGGCTTGAGCAGCTCAATTACTACTCAGGAGAAGGATTAGCGCTGGATCCAAACAATTCACAAATCCTCTATATCGCCGCAGGTGCTTACAGTGCTAACTGGTGGCCCCACAAAGGAACTATCTTTAAATCCACTGATCAAGGCGAAACCTGGGTCAAGCTTAATCTAGACTTAAAAATGGGTGGTAATGAACCCAAACGCTGGGCAGGAGAGAGACTAGTTGTTAATCCCTCTGATTCCAAAGTAATTTTCTTTGGTTCACGACTCGATGGTCTCTGGAAATCATCAGATGCTGGTGTAACTTGGAATCAGGTAACTTCCTTCCCCAGCCAGCCAAACAATAACATTGGCATCTTGTCGATCGCCTTTGACAAAAATATCCCTGGATTAGTTTATGCTAATGCCTACGGAGAGGGAATTTATCGCTCCACGGACCTTGGTTTGAATTGGGACAAAATAGACCAAAGCCCACAAGCTGCCAATCGCCTGGTTGTTGCCAGCGACAGCACACTGTATGTGACTAGTGCCAAAAAACCAGGCGTTAGTACATATGCTAACGGAGTTTGGAGACAGATTACACCCAAGAATTCTAAAAAAGCCTTTAATGGTTTGAGTGTTAATCCCCATTCGCCTCAGGAAATAGTAGTCAGCACTAGGGAAAAGTCTGCCACCAATATTTATTGGTCTGTAGATGGCGGCAA
This sequence comes from Symploca sp. SIO2E9, assembly GCA_010692645.1. Classification (GTDB taxonomy): domain Bacteria; phylum Cyanobacteriota; class Cyanobacteriia; order Cyanobacteriales; family Coleofasciculaceae; genus SIO3C6. The sequence goes on along the minus strand of JAAHGS010000027.1, from coordinate 16,427 downwards.
GACTTGGACACAGAAAAGACGAGCTACAAATAACAGGGTTTCTTGGTGGGAGGGCATTATGCTCAAGCAGCCATCAGTCTCTGCTATTGAGTTTGACCCAAAAGTTACAGACAGAGTTTGGCTAAGCGACTGGTACGGAGTATGGCGCACAGAGGACATCAGGGCTAAGCAAGTAGTCTGGAGTAACTATATACAGGGATATGAGGCAACAGTTGTTTTTTCCCTAGTTTCACCGCCAAGTGGAGTAATGTTATTGAGTGCCTTGGCTGATGTGGATGGTTTCTACCACGACAAGGGATTAAATGCTTACCCATCCCGAGAATTTGGCAGTAGTGGTCCCTCATTTCAGGATACTTACAGTATTGCCTACTGTGAAACTAAGCCATTACGAATGGTGCGTGTCGGTGGCAGGCGGTGGAACAACACCTACACAGGAGCCACTTCCCAAGACGGTGGCAAAACCTGGCAGGAATTTGCCTCGTTTCCCAAGCAGAAAATGCCGATGCGGGTAGCGATGTCGGCAACCAACCCAGATCTATTTGTGGTTACTATTAGTCAGGATCAAGCTATACGCACGACTGACGGCGGTGCTTCTTGGCAAAGAGTCTCTGGCTTGCCCCCTGGACCAGAAGGCTCTTGGAACTGGTCTCAATCCCTAGCAGCAGATCCAGTAGAAGGCAATACTTTTTACTATTACTATAATGACCAAGTTTATCGTAGTACTGACGGGGGCGCATCTTTTGAGGTTGTCTACAAATCCCTCTCTGGTGAAAACAAGTGGCACTCCCTCAAAACCATGCCAGGAGTAAAGGGTGAAGTCTGGATTAGTCTTGATAAAAATGGACTTTACCACTCAACAAACGGCGGCAAGAGTTTCTCCCAGATTGCTGGGGTAGAGCAAGCTTATCTATTTGCCTTCGGCAAGCCGCCAAGAGGAAGTACAACTCCAGCGCTTTATTTATATGGGAAAATTGCTAGTAATAGCGATCGCACTAACCAGGATAGAACCTCGGGCATCTTTCGTTCTCTAGATCAAGGAGAAACTTGGACATACATTAGTGATCCTGAAAATCCTATTGGTAACAATCCTAAGTTCATGGAGGCTAGTAAGCAGAAATTTGGATTGGTATTTATCGGTACTGGCGGTAGGGGAATTTATTACTTTGATAGTCCCAATGCTTAATATTGATTGCCTGAATGTTAAGTAATAAGTAATAAGTAATAAATGTTCTTGATGTGTTGTAGCTTATCTGATTTCTTAGTTCTCGTTGCCGAGAAATCATATCATGTCCAACCAATAAACTTCAACAACTGTAGGTTGGGTAGAACGAAGTGAAACCCAACTCGTTTCCAATAGACATCTCCAGAAACCTCGATTTAGAAACGGGAGCATAAGGGTTCTAGCATAATTATTGGAGAGATCTAATATATTCCACTTTCCGTACTTCAGTTTATAACATAAAAAGTAGTACATTAAGCTTGGGTAGCTTGGCGATCACCTTGAGTATTTATACTTAAAGATTTTCGATTTTGGCGATTGCCTTCGGCACCAGCGAAGCTGATTGCCAAGCTACTCAAAATACGTAATCATTAGGTATTAGATTGTGAAGTGCGGAAGGTGGGATATATAGTAGTTCGTTTTCGTCTATTTACAGTACAAATGTTCTATATGCTTGTTGATCAAGCCTCGATTTGTGATTTGTAAACACACCAGCACGAAGCGTTATATGTGTGAGGTTTTATTACCTCAATCCAATCTACAAATATTATTAAATTTTGATACTTTATAGCCAACTAGATGATACTGCCATTTAAAATATCTAGTTATGGAGATTTTAGGCGAACTAAAGGAATCCTTAGTAGAGCGTCTGAAGATAATCAGTACAATCCTAATGGATTCAATATTTCTCGTTGCTTGGGTTGCCCTTACCTGGGTGACAGCAAAATGTATTGATCGTCTTGAGCTTAAAGACTTAGATTTACTAATTTTGAGAGTATTTCAGTGGGTTTTTGGAGTCTCGACTTTAATAACTGTTATCTCGTTTATTATCAAGGACTTATTAAGATTAATTATCAAAACTTGGCTGGATATTCAAAACTTTAGAAACAATGGCAAGCAATAAACTTCCTTTTGAACGTCCTTTGAATGAGGCGCTTCAAATATACCTAAAGAGAAGTCTGATATTAGGAATCGTAATCTCAGTAAATATTGCAGGTCTTATTCTCTGCCTTTTAGCAGTAAATGCTCCTAACTTGTTCAAAGTTTTACTGATTGTAGTTCTAGTAAGCTGTATCAGTAGTACAAAATTGAGACGAAGAACTAAGCACTTGCTCCATACTACTTGGAGCAAAGTATTAAAGTTTATAAGTACTAACTGGAAAAAGTACTTGCAGTTTACAGTGTTATTATTAATCCTTTTTTCAATGTTCTTACTTCTTTTTTACCAAATCTACTCTCAAAGAGAAGTTCACCATGTCTTCGAGCGATTGGAGGAAATAATTTGGAAGTCTCGTCATAATGCTACTACCGAGTGAATAAGTGAACCTCATTGTGACAGCGCTGGCTACCTATTTGAAGTTTATAGGAAAAAAGGATATGTGACTTTTACACTGCTACTGAAAGCAAGCTACGCTAAACTTTTGACATTAGCCACAGCAAAGAGACGATAACTAATGCCAAAAGCCAAAATTCTGCAAGAAGGACAATCCTATACCTTCCGTTCCTATTTCGAGATGTCCTACGAAGCAGACGAAATTTTGGCAGAGTTTGACTACTCCTTTACCACCGCACGATTACAACTGCCCAAATCTACCAAACAATCAGATCGATTACCATACCTACAACAACAAATAGAAGATGTCTTACCGCTAGTGAGATTATCAAGTGAAACAGCTAGAAGGGAAACATTAGTTGCTCCCATATTGTTGGAAGTAGCAAGATTTTGTCAGTGCCAGATCCGAATTGAGTACCCACTTACTGTCAATAACTGGCTCAAAGGTAATCTAGATTACTTCCTGCACAATCACAGCAGCCTATTAGTAATAGAAGCGAAAAAGGATGATCTTTCCCGAGGATTTACTCAACTGGCAGTGGAAATGATTGCGCTGGCACAGGTAGAAGAGCCAAACATACTGTATGGTGCTGTGACCATTGGAGATGTATGGCGATTTGGCAAGTTAGATAGCCAAAAACGTAGAATCACACAGGATATCACTTTATATCGTGTTCCTGATGATCTTGAGCAACTCACCCAAATTTTAATTAGTATTCTGGGTTAAGCGATTGCCCAGGGGAACTTCAGTTAGAAAAAACTTTAAAGAAGACCAAAAATAGTTGTTTTGAGGAACAACATATGGTATACCAGTACGCATTTTGGTTAGGACACTACCATTAGCTGTAAAGACAGAATAAATCATCAATTGACTCCAAAAAAAGATGTCCTAACCGTAGCGCGTAGCGCTATATAGGTTCAAAAAAACCCTATTTGCTCAGCAAACCCTATCTAGGTACAACTAAAATAGCCTTGCCCTCCTGCTTGATTTAAAGGAAAATGACTACTCCCTCGGATCCTCCTCAATCTAGTCCAACCTTAGAAACTCTCAACGGCAAAAATCAGCCCGACTCCCTCAGTGGTTCAGTGACACAGAGCCACACAGAGCCACAACCCTCCGTAGAGCCTCCGCCTACTTTAACCTACAAAAGCAGTGATGAGCATCAAGCTCCCACAACAACACCAATCTCCTTAATTATTCTCGCTGCGATCGCTTTAATGATTGCAGGTTTAATGATTGATAACTTCTGGATGGGGATAGCAGGAGCCTCCTTAGCACTGGTGGTGTCGCTGCCAGTCATATGGCCAATTCTGCAAAAATTGGCAGGGGATTTGTTCCCTAAACAAAATAGATTACAAATCATTGCCTTTATTGGTGTTATTAGCGCGATCGCTGGTTTACTCAAATATGTCGGTGTTTATCAAACCCTAGGCAATTGGTTAAAGCAAGCTAAATGGGACGAATTTGGCTCTTGGGCAGAATGGGTAGGTGCTTTGGGGCAAATTATGATTGCTATTCTCGCCGTCTATATTGCTTGGCGACAATATGTAATTTCTAAAGACTTAACAATTCAGCAAAACCTAATCACCCAACAGCAAACCATTGATGCTTACTTTCAAGGAATTTCCGAATTAGCCTTAGATGATCAAGGATTGCTCGAAGACTGGCCTCAAGAGCGGTCATTTTCTGAAGGACGTACTGCTGCTATTCTCAGTAGTGTAGACCCCATTGGCAAAGCAAAAGTACTGCGGTTTTTGTCCCAGTCCAATTTGCTGACACCCCTGAAACGGGATAGTCACTTGGGACGTCCAATACTAGATGGAAATGGAGGTTATCAAGAAGATAGGGAAGATGGAGTGCGGGTAATTGACTTAGATCTTATGTTGGTGAGAGCAAATCTTAGTGGGACTGATTTGCGCTGGAGTGAGCTGAGTGAAGCAAATATGCTCAAAGTTAATCTCTCTTACTGTAACTTGGCGCAAGCAAATTTGTCTCGAAGTATCTTGTATGAAGCCAACCTTACCAGTGCAGATTTTAGAGGAACCCGTTTATTTTACGGCTCAGTAGAAACTGCCAGCCCCCGCAGCCGCACTAAAGGTAGAGAAAAAGAACCAGACTATATCACAGGAGTTCATACTGGTGCTGTTGTGGAAAATGCTAACTTTACAGGCATCAAGAAGATGGATGAGCGACAGCACCGCTATTGCTGTCAATGGTGCGGCGAAAAGTCCAGAAAAACTATTCCCGGTGGCTGTCAAGGCATTCCCAACAAGTTAGGTCATTAACCCTCTTTAATCACTTTGGAGAGAGAATAAAAATTAAATCAGTTTTCAGACTGTTTTCGTACATCAATTCCGGAGCATTGCCAGAAAATCTCGACGTTTCAAATATTCTCTGACGAGGGTAACAAAAGAGGGATTCAACCATGTCATCCTTGCAAAACCAGACAGAAAGTGCCTTAATCAGAAACAGAAGAAAAAGCCGCCAGAACCTTTGGTTTGAAAGACTAATGGCGATTTTGGCACTACTGAATCTGCTTGTGGTGCTGTTTGACATCAGCTACATCCCCCTGCGAGATTTTTGGCTACACCGCCAAGTACAGGTTTTGAGCTTTAAAATCGGTCCATTAGAATATGAAGGCTTTCCACTCTCTTTTGCTTGGTTAATCCCTAATGTCACTGAGTTATATGACCCGTTTAAGGGAATTGTCCCCTACCGAGATACCAAGCAGTACCTACAAAAAGTGGACGAATTAGAAAACAAGCTTGATGATCCCAAGGTGCACTCAAAAGAGATAGAAATAATTCTCGCAGACTTGAGTCGTCGCAGTATTGAAATGATTGATACTAATCCGTTTCAGATAGCAAACAAGACAGGTACTCTAGAGAAAATTAAAAATGAAATGCGGGATCATCTTCCCAATCACAGTGATTCTTCAAAACAGGCATTTAGGCAGTTCTGGAGTCAAGAAAACTTAATCAATCAGCCGCAAGAACTTGAATTTTTCGACACTGAGATTCGACCTCTAATTGAAAGCAACTACTTCCGTCCAATTGGTGAAAATGGCAAATTTGTAGACTTGTTTGGGTTGATTGATTTTCCATTTTTTGTGGTAATTAGTTTAGAATTCCTGACGCGAACCTGGTGGATCTCTCAGCGTCGTACTGGTGTCAGTTGGCTAGATGCCATGCTGTGGCGGTGGTATGATATCTTGTTCCTAATCCCCATTTGGCGCTGGTTGCGTATCATTCCGGTAACAATTCGCTTAGAACAAGCTAGGATTATTGATCTCAGTCGCATTGAAAAGCAAGTTCGTCAGGGATTCGTTGCTGAAATTGCCGAAGACATGACGGAAATAGTGGTGATTAAAGTAATTAACGAGGTTCAAAGATCAATTAATGAGGGAGACGTTGCCAAATTCCTATTGCAACAGGAAGCTCGTCCCTACATTGACCTCAATGACACTGATGAGTTGGCAGAACTAACCACCATTATTTTACAGATGATGGTTTATAAAATTCTCCCCAAAATCAGACCAGAGCTAGAGGCACTGCTGCAATATAACCTCAAAAAAGTGATCAACCAGTCTCCTCTTTCCCAGGGACTAAGCCAAGTACCAGGAATTGGAGAATTACAAAGTCAGCTGAGTAATAAACTGATCACAGATTTCACCCAAGTTGTCAGCGATAGCCTTGAAAGCCTACTAGAGGAAGATGATGTTGGAAATCAGCTGTTGGGAAACCTACTCGAACATCTCGGCCAAGCAGTAGGTTCAGAGATACAGGCAGAGAAAAGATTGCAGGAAATCCAGTACTTACTCACAGCTTGGTTAGAAGAGATTAAAGTCAACTACATAGAACACTTGTCTGAAGAAGACCTAGAGGAGATCTTGGATCAAACTAGAGCGATCCGTCAAATTTCTCAGAATTAATTTTATCTACTATGATAGGACTTACGCATCGTACATTAGTACTATAGGAGATTTGGTTATTTCAGCTATTTATAGTGCCTGAGGCAGCAAAAGCAGCAAGCAAATTAGGGTTAGTTGAAGCGTGTGAAATGACCGAATCACGTGATACATACTATGGATGAACGCAAGTAGGCGACTTCAGTCGCCCGTAGAACTTGTGTTAACATAATAGTCTAGCCTTAGTCAGTACAAGACTTTAAAACCTACCCCTAGGCTGGGGGAAAGTGACGCTTGGGAAATATCGTTACCGCCTATTTTAGGCAAACGAGATGAGCCTGGGAACCCTAGAAATAGGGATATACAGAATAAATTTCTGTATAATCCCCCGACTAGAAGTCGGGGTAATGTCGCTCTTCTTGGATGTAACTTTACCTAGAAGTGGGTTAAACCCACTTTTTTTGTTGGAGCTTGGCAATGACTCATCCCCTGATACCAAAACTCATAGATTTGGCAACACCAGTAGCCCAAAACCTGGGATTGGAGGTAGTAGGGGCAGTTTTTCAAACTAACAGACGTCCACCAGTGCTGCGCGTAGATGTTCGCAACTGTTTGTCTAACACAAGTTTGGATGATTGTGAACGGATGAGTAGAGCCTTAGAAGAAAAATTAGATGCTATGGATATAATTCCAGAGACCTATGTTTTGGAAATTTCGAGTCCTGGTATCTCGCGCCAGCTAACTACAGAACGGGATTTTATTTCATTCAAAGGCTTTTGTGTCATTGTTAAAACCTCTGAAACTTACCAAGGTCAAAAACAGTGGCAGGGAAAGTTGATCAAGCGAGATGACTCCAACATCTACCTCAATCAAAAAGGTCGTACCATCACCATTCCTCGTCAGTTAGTTACTAGGATACAGTTGGACGATAAGGGGTAAGGCAAGGGTGAGCGAAAAAAGGTGTGGGGAAATAATTAAGCAGACGCGGAGACGCGGAGAACTCAAATCCCACGCAAAATTTCGTTCCCCCGTAAGGCAACCAACCAATGCTGCAACAGGAGTGATTGCAGCAGCCGTCACCAGCAGACTAGAGTAAACTCTTCCAAGATCTAAAAGTTGCGTTTGGTTCCTCCTTATGGGTAAAACCACAAAATTGCTTGCTCTCAGGCAAGCCTAAAAGAGAAACATTGAGCTGGTGGAAACATACAAGGGGGAAAAGACATCCATTTAGAAATAGATAGCTATATACTACCTCCTTAAAGCCCTATGCCAAGCCAGAGGCTGATTTGGCAGCTCAATTGCTGCTACTAAGCCCCAAGAAGCGTTTTAAAGCTCAGACACACATTTTAATTTGGTCTTTGTATTCTATATCACGGAGATTTGCTTATGTCAATAGTTAATCTGCCTGGACTAAAAAAGATGATCGAAGAAATTTCTCAAAGCCACAACTTACCTAAGTCGGCAGTGCAACAGGCTCTACGAGAAGCACTTCTCAAAGGCTATGAGCGTTATCGTCGCGCTCAACGCTTAGAAAAATATCATTTTGACGAAGACTATTTTGAAAACTTTGAAGTCGATCTTGATATTGAAGAAGAAGGCTTCCGCATCTTGTCTACCAAAACTATAGTCGAAGAAGTAGCCAATAACGATCATCACATTGCCCTTAAAGAAGTTCAGGAAGTAGCATCTGAGGCGCAATTGGGCGATTCAGTAGTTCTCGATGTTACCCCGGATCAGCGTGATTTTGGTAGAATGGCAGCGATTCAAACCAAGCAGGTGTTATCGCAAAAACTGCGAGACCAGCAGCGCAAGCTGATTCAGGAAGAGTTTAACGATCTAGAAGGAACTGTTCTACAAGCGAGAGCCCTGCGCTTTGAAAGACAATCAGTGATTATGGCTCTCTCGAGTGGTTTTGGTCGTCCCGAGGTAGAAGCAGAACTACCCAAGCGGGAACAGCTACCTAACGATAACTATCGCATTAACGCGACATTTAAGGTTTACCTCAAAAAAGTTCGAGAAGGACATCATCGAGGCCCTCAGTTAGTGGTTTCCAGGGCAGCTGCCGGTTTAGTTGTCTATCTATTTGCCAATGAAGTACCAGAAATTGAAGACGAAGTAGTCCGGATTGTAGCAGTAGCAAGGGAAGCCAATCCCCCTTCTCGTCATGTTGGACCTCGGACTAAAATTGCAGTTGATACTCTAGAGCGAGATGTAGATCCAGTGGGCGCTTGTATTGGTTCGAGAGGTTCCCGCATTCAAGTGGTGGTCAATGAATTGCGGGGTGAAAAAATTGATGTCATTCGCTGGTCTCCTGACCCTTCTACCTACATTGCTAACGCCCTCAGCCCAGCACGAGTTGATCAGGTGCTGCTGGTGAACCCGGAAGGGCGTCAGGCTCATGTTTTAGTAGCCGAAGACCAATTAAGTTTGGCAATTGGCAAAGAAGGACAGAATGTTCGTCTTGCTGCCCGCCTTACTGGGTGGAAAATTGATATTAAGGATGTTGCTAAGTACGACTACGAAGCTGAACACCGCAAAATAGAGGAATTGCAAGCGAATTGGAACAGCCTGGAAACTCAACAAGAAACTGAAGAACAGGAAGAGGATGAGTATGAGCAAGCTGCGGTAGAAACACCAGCTCTCGATGTTTCTAAACCGATTCTTGAACAAATTAATCCAGACGAAGATCAAGATCAACAGGAGGAAGATATTACTTAGTTTTAAAGCGCTCTGTGCTTCCTTGCTGCTTTGAATCTCTAGCCGAGCTTAGTCCCAAACCTTAAATCAACAACAACCTTCAAGGCAACCAACTACTTATCCTATTGCCCACTCTATGCAACCAAACTACCGACGTTGTCTCAGCTGCCGCATAGTCTTACCAAAAGAGGCTTTTTGGCGAGTTATCCGAGTCTATCCATCCCGAAAGGTACAATTAGACGAGGGAATGGGACGTTCTGCCTACCTTTGTCCAAAAGCAAGTTGTCTAGCAACAGCTCAAAAGAAAAACCGGTTGGGGCGTGCACTGCGTGCCCCAGTGCCATTGAGTTTGTACAAAACTTTGTGGGAGCGTCTAGCTGAGGAGTCTGTAGTCGGAACCTCTAAACTAGCAGAAGAACAAGATCTCATTAAAGTCAAATCTCTCCAAGCTCAACCAAAGCAAGTTAAGGCAAGCAATCGTTAGGATAAGAGTAGGGTTAGAAGTACGTCATTACTAGTATGTAGCTATGGTGTAACAAATATGATGTAAAAACTGATAGGTAAGACGGGAAAAAAGTGGATGAACAACGGCAAAGTCAGAATTTACGAATTATCGCGGGAATTGAACTTGGATAATAAGGACATTTTAAGTATCTGCGAAGATCTCAATATTGCAGTCAAAAGCCACAGTAGTACGATCACAGAATCCGATGCCCAGCGTATCCGAGCGGCAGCAGCTAAAGCTCCTCAACGACCAGCAGTTGTAGGAAGTCACGGTAGTTCTGCATCTGCTCAAGGTGGTTCCGGTTCGCACTCTGGTAAACCCACAGGACGTCCCAAAGGTCCGCGGGGGCAACAAATCGTAGAACTGCGTAAGCCTAAACCTCGCCCTAGTTCTAATCCAGGGCAAGGAAGTCCTCAGGCGAGTCCTCCTCGTCCCCCTGTCAAGCCTCAGTTGAGTGCACCGCGCCGACCAACAAATCTCAATCGACCAAAACCATCTTCTACCGAAGAGGATAAACCTCAGCAGGAGTTAGAAACTCCAGTACTCGAATCTCCCCCAGTAGTAGAAGCTAAGCTTAATGATGCACCAGAAATAGCCCCCTCCTTCGAGGTTAAAGACAAGCCAAAACTAGTTCAACCCCCTGTAAGGCCAGCGCCGCCGAGACCCAAAACCAGCCCCAACTTCTCGCCGCCAACCATAAAACCAGAACTAAAGGCTTCCCCTTCCCCTTCCCCTTCCCCTTCCCCTTCCTCAAATGGAAGACCTGTTCCTGTTAAACCCACCATTAAAGAGCAACCGGCAGCGGCTTCTGAATCAGGACCTCCAGTACGCCGTCCACCTGCGCCACCAACTCCTAAACTCCAAGAACCTCCAGTCAGGCTTAAAGTTGCAGGGAAAGCTGCTGATTTGGAAGATTCAGCTCCTCCAGAAGATGAAGAAGACGGCTTAGTTGAAACTAGCTTTGATGATGAGGGGCTAGAGACAAAGCTAAGGCGACCAACTTCTCCGAAACTTACCAAGAAGAAGGTTACTTGGCAAGAAGAAAATGGAGAAAAAGAAGGTAAAGATTCTAAGGGTAAATCTGGAAAACTCAAGCGAAGGGAACTATTCCTTGATGATGAAGAGGATTTCGTTGAATCTGAAAATCTCCCTTCAGCAGATACCCCAATGACAGTAAGTCTTTCGGTGGCTCGTCCTCCCAAGCCGAAGTCGATCCCAGGGCAGCCGGCGTTGGCTTCAGCTCCAATGCCCAATGTCAAAAACAGAAAGCCTAGCTCTGGTAAAGAACAAAGTAGCTCCAAAGCCGACTCTCGTAACCGACGTCGCGCTAAGGAAGGCGTCAGCGAAATGCCAGAGACTATAGTTTTAAACGGTTCTTTGACGATCCGAGAACTTGCCTCTAATCTCAATATTGCTGAAACCGAGATTATCAAGAAGCTTTTCTTCAAGGGTATTGCTGTTAATATCACCCAAACCCTGGACTTGCCCACTGCCAAAATGGTTGCAGAGGAACTGGGCGTTACTGTTGAGACCGAGGAAGTTGCATCCGAGGCGATCAAAGTAACGGAAATGCTGGATGCTCAAGACTTGGAAAACTTGGTTCGGCGTCCCCCAGTAGTCACGATTATGGGTCACGTCGATCATGGCAAAACTACCTTGCTAGATGCCATTCGCGAAACCAAAGTAGCTCAAGGAGAAGCAGGCGGTATTACCCAGCACATAGGTGCTTACCACGTCGATGTTGAGCATGATGGTAACACACAGCAGGTGGTCTTCCTCGACACCCCAGGACACGAAGCCTTTACCGCTATGCGCGCCCGAGGAACCAGAGTTACAGATATTGCCGTACTGGTAGTTGCTGCTGACGATGGTGTTCGACCCCAGACAATTGAAGCTATCAGCCACGCCAAAGCTGCTGAAGTTCCCCTAGTTGTTGCTATCAACAAAGTTGATAAGCCGGAAGCGCAACCTGACAGGGTTAAACAGGAATTAACGGACCGGGGTTTGGTGCCAGAAGAATGGGGTGGTGACACGATCATGGTACCAGTAAGTGCTCTGCAGGGAGAAAACCTTGATACCCTCCTGGAAATGATTATTTTGGTCTCAGACATCGAAGAACTTTCAGCTAACCCCAATCGACCAGCCAGAGGCACAGTTATCGAAGCTAATCTGGATAAAGCTAGAGGTCCGGTTGCTAGTTTGCTAGTGCAAAATGGTACCCTACGCGTAGGAGATAGCCTAGTCGTTGGCTCCGTATTCGGTAAGGTGCGAGCGATGACTGATGACCGAGGCATGCGAGTCGAAGCTGCAACCCCTTCCTTTGCTGTAGAATTGCTCGGCTTGAGCGATGTTCCTGCTGCTGGGGATGAGTTTGAAGTCTTTGAAAGTGAAAAAGAAGCCCGCGCTGTTGCCAGCCAAAGGAGCGATGAACAAAGACGCTCTCGCTTACAACAGATGATGGCTTCACGCCGAGTCACCCTCAACAGCCTCTCAGCCCAAGCTCAAGAAGGTGAGCTTAAGGAACTAAACTTAATTTTGAAAGCAGATGTCCAAGGCTCAGTCGAAGCAATTTTGGGTTCCCTCAAACAGTTGCCGCAAAATGAAGTGCAAATCCGAGTCCTGCTAACTGCTGCCGGCGAGATCTCTGAGACAGATGTTGACTTAGCTGCCGCTAGTGGTGCCGTGATCATTGGCTTTAGTACTACCATGTCTCCAGGTGCTCGACAAGCTGCTGAGCGAGAGGGCGTGGATGTGCGTGAGTACGATATTATCTACAAGCTCTTGGATGATATTCAAGGGGCAATGGAAGGTTTGCTTGAGCCAGAACTAGTAGAAGAAGAACTAGGTGAAGTGGAAGTTCGAGCAGTCTTTCCAGTTGGTCGCGGAGCAGTTGCTGGTTGCTATGTACGCTCGGGCAAAGCTATTCGCAATTGTAACCTGCGAGTACGGCGTGGCGGACAGGTAGTCTATGAAGGTATCCTTGATTCCCTCAAGCGGATGAAGGAAGATGCCAGGGAAGTCAACACTGGCTTTGAATGCGGTATTGGCGTCGATAACTTCAATGGCTGGCAAGAAGGTGATATCATTGAAACCTTCAAGATGGTAACTAAGCGACGGACTCTTTCAGCAAAATAAACTGTCACACATTAGAATCCCCCTTTTTCTAAAAGGGGGAGTGTCAAAAAGGAAAAATCATGCGCTCCTTCTGGAAAGAACCCTTATTGTGGATTCATCTGGCTGGCTTGGCAGCATTGCCTCTAGCGTTGGAAATGGTTTGGTGGGGACTGGCAATAGGTGATCCGATAGTGCCAGTTTGGATCGAGCTAATGCTGATAGCAGCTCTCGGCATCTTACCTGTGCTTTGGATGCAATTAACCAGTCCCTTTGACATTTTTAGTGTTCTAGTTGTAGCAATCAAGCCAGAGAAGCTTACTCAGGAACAAAGAAGTCTCTTGAGCTTGTTTAAAACTAAGAAGAATTCAGTGCTGACAATTGCTGCCGGATTGTTAATGCTGTGGGTGCTTTGGCAAATCTACCGAGTGGCACCCCTAGCAGCTACAGTTGCTCCCTTGAGTTCAGGATGGCGTCTGGCTGGACTCCTGGGGGCTGGATTGGCTTTTGGGTTAAGTAATTTGTTTTTGCAAGTACCGCTCTCTGTAGCACAAGTTCTCCTTACCAGAGAGTCTGAATTTGTTGCTACTGAACCCTACCCAGTAGAAAAGATTAGGCAGGACTTTACAATACCGGGTTTACAAGTTAATCGAATTTTGCCGTTCACGGAACTAGAGAAATAATAAGTAATAAGTGCAACTTTGCCAGATTAAAAGAGATGGGGAGACGAGGGGATGGGGGGACAAATTGCAAGGAAATTTGTCCCCTGCCAACTTCAGATACCTTACTTCCAGACTACTGATTTAAACCTAATGGCGGTTGGTTATTAAACTTATTACTTATTACTTATTACTTGTCGTATCCTTTTAGACACGGCAAACCTCATTCTAACTATCTGACAACAGCCATATCTTGAATGAACCACATGCCTTCCTGGCGCACTAGATCATACCTAACTCGCAGGTTCTCATTGTAGGAGGCAAACTCATCAAGCTGACCCCCTTGATAGTATTGTGCATCTTCATTGACTGCTGCATCCACCGTTGCTTGATTTTGGTCAAAATCACTGTTGACAACTGAGTTAACAACAACAGCGTGATTATATAGCCAGTAAGAATTATTTTGCTGAGCAGCCCTAGCGCCTTGTCTTCTGTAGGAAAGAGCTGGATCAACTAATATATCTTCTAGTTCTTCTAGGTTATAATCTCGACCATAAGCCGAGGACTTGGCTTCCAGCCAAATTTCAATCACTTGCTTAGCGGTTTCTTCACTCAAGGGCCCCTCGGGATTAAGCATCCGAGTGCCCGACTCAGGAATCACTACTGGTGGTTCTGCTAGCCCTACCAACGGCTGCTCTGCCTCTAGTTTGGGAGTTCCTCTTAAGGCTTTGCTGAGCTGACTGAGCACTAACCAAATTAGCCAGAATGCTAGTAAAGAGAGGATGCCGAAGAAAATCCTTTTTTTTACTTTTTTGAGAGATTTTGACTTCTCAGAGGGATTTTGAAGGCTGGCTGGTGGCAAACTTAGAGGCTGCACTTGATCATCAGATGAAACTTTAAGTTCTGAATCATTTCTGAGTGAGTGAGTTGGTGCTAGCTCATCACTTTTTCTCTGCTGACGCTGGCGACGTTTGGATCTATTAACAGACTCATCTGGTGAATTTTTAACGGCAGAATCGGATACAGGAGTCGATGGGGCAATTCTTTGGGCTGCAGGCAAGGTGGAGACAGCTGAGGAATTGGACCTACTGCTAGTTTTACCTACAGTTGCTTGCCGATTAGCCGTAATCGTGGCTGCCTCAGGCGTACTCTTCCACCGGGAAGCAGCTACTACCGATTCACTCACCAAGTCCTTGTATTTTTCTTTTGAGTGTTGCCCATTTACTGCTGAATTTGGTTGATAATTAGACTTAGAGGACCATGCTGTCTCACTGAAACCGTTTGAGGGAACTGATCGAGCATAGGCTTTCTTGCCTGATTGCACAACAGCCCACTCGTTGGGACTATCTGCCGATGACTCCGGCAGCTCTTCTAAATAGGCTTGCACTTGCTCGTCAGCAAAGTATTCCTTCAACGAAGCCTTTTGCTCACAAAGATCTCGGAAATGAGGAAAAACTGATTTTTGCAGCCAACGCTCTCCGTAGAGGCACAATCCAGGTAATAAGTCTGGGGAACCTTGAGAATGTTCGCGGATGAAGGCTAGGGGTTCGTACTCCTGGCTGAGTTCAAGCGCTCGACTGGCTTCTTCAGTTTGACCCAACAGTAAGGCGCATACCGATTGTTCTAGGTGGACATCTTGACGTTTCCCCAAGCGCATCAGCATTTGCTTAGCACGAGAAATTAAGGCTGGCTGTCTTTGAGCAAAACCCCTTGCCAAGAGGGCGTAAACTGCCAGGTAAGTGGCTACTGCTGAAGGGCGCTTGGCTTCAGCTTCAAACAGATTTTGCTGTTGGGTTGAACTCAGATAAACACGCAACTGCTGAATAAAGCGCAGAAAGTCGTCTATACTCAAACCTGATTGGTCATCGCCAGTGCCATCAATGCCCCCTCGCTCCTGGAGCATGTCTTGCAGCTTTTGCAAGCCTTTGCGTCTTTTGGCAATATTCTCTTCTGGAAGCGCCAGTAATTCTAGAATACGATAGGGGCGGAGTTTGTAGAGGTCTGCTTGAATTTCACCCCTGAGAGCAGGAAATAAACCTTCTTTGAGAAGCAATTCTTGACCAGTTTCGAGGGCGGTAGCTGCATTTTCATATTGACCTTGCTGCCACTGTTCCCTGCCTAGTTCTAAGCAGGCAAGACCTAGTGTTAAAACTAGATCCGCTCTTACTATTTGCGGTTCGCCCAAACGGCTATGATCTATACTAGCGCCTTCGTCGGTCCCTAAATAAGTTTGCCCCAATTTCAGTACAATTTCGTACTCCCCAAGCTCTTGAAGAATCAGCAAGGCTCCGATCAATTGCTCATCTCGGATTTCCAGACTGGGGGTATGGGGTTCTAATAGTCCTTCTGTGGCTTGGGCGCTAGCTTGCGAGCGAGAGCCTAGTTTTTGCTCCGGTTGCTGTTCGTAAGTTTTGGTAAGAAAACTGGCATCATAAGAGTGCCGTTGTTCGGGTTCGGATAAAACTTCGTAAGCTTCGTCCAAAAGTTGCTTGCGGGATTTTATCGCCGCTTCTGAATACTCTCGGCGCGGTAGCTGTAAAATGCGATCGCCATGAGCTTGGCTAAGCTGAGTAGCATTAGCCTGAATCGGCAATCCTAATATTCGGTAGTAATCGAGCGGAATGCGCACGGCCAGTTTCCCCAGTGCCAAGCAACTGCATCATTCAAATATAGTAGCCAATTATGGTTCATGGTTCATGGTTCATAATTGATCGAGTGGAAGTATTCTACAGCTATCGGGATTATAGCAGCACAGATATGCTCAGCAATGAGCAATGAACTATCAACAGATTTTGCTAAAGATGCCAGTATAGTGTTAACTAGTCCGGCAAGAATGCCCTCGAAACACGCGACAGGATGAATTGCCAGTAAGAAAGCATTTATGCTACTCTAGTGATAGAGAAACAGAGTTTGTAGGTGATAACTCTGAATACAAAACCTTCTGAAAAACAAGAAATGGTGTAATTGATCTTGCTAGGATTTCAAACGAGCCAAA
>JAAHGS010000269.1 GCA_010692645.1 Symploca sp. SIO2E9 | reverse complement strand
CTCTGTGCGGGTGACACGTACTACTTTTACCTCAGATTTTCGCTCGTTTCCAGATGGTTTCATGGCTCTAGACTAACTAACTCTAAGTATAGCATAATTATCTAGAGCTTTCTACAGATATCTACAAGTTTTAAGTTAACAGCTCAAACCCCTAAGTAGTTCATGCGCTGTACCACAATCTCAGGGTAAAATCTACGTAGAAAGAAGGCTTTCAACAAGGTTTTGAGTTTCTATGACCCGTCAACCGCGTGCGCCCAAAAATCCTCCTCAAACCACTGGCGTCCCAGAAAAAAATTTGGGCGTACTCTTGCAGAGGGGCGGTGAGGAATTAGTTCTGTTGAAAGCAAGCGATCGCTTTACAGTAAGACTTACTAACGAAGCAGCAATAGAGGAATTAGCTTCATCTCTAAGGGTTCAACGCCAGGGACCAATTCCCCGTACTCAACTCCAAGAATTTGCAGTTGAACCCCAACAAAGGGACGAGGCGATGCAGAGGGCTAGAAATAATAATACTGTCGTTTATGCCAGCCACGTTTACCAGCTCCAGGGAAATCCAGAGACCCTGATTTACCTAACTGACCAGCTCACAATTCAGTTTATCCCAGAATTTGAGGAAAAAGCGATTAGGGCAATGGCAGCAGCATTAGGTCTGCAATTGCTCAAGTCATTAGAGGGCATCCCAAATACTTTTGTCTTTCAACTCAACAGCCAAGCTAGGGAAAATCCAGTCAAAATTGCCAATCGACTGATGGGAAGAGCAGAAGTCTTAACTGCTGAACCAGAGATTGTGGTACCACAGGAGGCTCACTATCGCCCCCGAGATGACCGCTATCCTCAGCAGTGGTATCTCAACCACAATGGTGGCTCAATGCTAGCAGCTGATTCTCACATTGATGTCGAAAAAGCCTGGGACATTACTCGCGGCAAGCGTTCTATAGTGGTGGCAATTACAGATGACGCTATTGACCTCAACCACCCTGATTTCCAAGGACAAGGCAAAATTGTTGCCCCCAGAGATTTTAAAGGTAAAGACTTCGTGCCGCTACCTGGTAGCAAGTCGGAGAATCATGGCACAGCCTGTGCAGGGGTAGCTGTTGCTGAAGAAAATGGTAGCGGTATCGTCGGCGTTGCTCCCGGCTGCGCTCTGATGCCTATCCGTACCACTGGCTTTGTGGATGATTCAACTATTGAGGAACTGTTTGACTGGACACTCAAACATGATGCCAGTGTCATTTCTTGCAGTTGGGGCCCAGCTACAGTCAGTTTTTCCCTCTCCCTGCGACAACGCGCTGCCATTACCCGCGCTGCCACTAAAGGGCGTCAGGGGAAAGGCTGTGTGATTGTCTTTGCCGCTGGCAATGCTAATCGCCCTGTTAATGGGACAATCTTTGAAAAGGGTTGGTCGAAGAATGTACTTAAAGGACCAACTAAATGGCTTGGAGGTTTTACAGTACATCCCGATGTAATTACAGTTTCTGCCTCTACTAGTCTCAGTAAGAAATCTGCCTATAGTAATTGGGGAGTTAATGTCTCCGTCTGTGCTCCTAGCAATAATGGGCAGCCATCGATGTGGTTTGAAAAAACGGGCTTTATTAGCACAGCACCGCCGATAAGAGTGTCACTACCAGGAAAGGGAGTTTTTAGTACTGATCAAGTGGGAGGAGCTGGATATGAGCCTGGGGACTTTGTCAGAACTTTTGGTGGTACTTCTAGCGCTTGTCCAGTAGTAGCAGGTGTTGCTGCCTTGGTTCTCTCAGTTAATCCTAATCTTAGTGCTCAGGAAGTTAGACAGATATTAGAACAAACTGCTGACAAAATTGTTGATCGTGATAAAGATCCACAGTTGGGCATGCGGTTAGGCACTTACGATGCTAGGGGTCATTCTCAATGGTTTGGCTATGGCAAGGTGAATGCCTATAAGGCTGTTAAAGCTGCCCAGAGTAAAGTTGCTCAAAGTCCCCTTTCTGATATTAAGCGTCTGAGAGGACGCAATGATAATCGGCTTTCTATTGCTGACAATAACCCCCAAGGAGTTACTAGTGCCATTAGAGTCAAAGAATCGGCATCTGTGCAAGATATTAAGGTTAGCGTTGATATTGAACACGAGTTTTTGGGAGATATTGAGATAAAAATTATTGCTCCCTCTGGTCAAAGTGTGTTACTACAAAATCGCACTCTTGGTTCTCAAACTCAACTACAAGCAACTTATGCTCTAGAAACGGCACCTGCCCTGAAGCAACTTCTTAATAAGTCGGCTGAGGGGATTTGGAGGTTGCAGGTTATTGATTATGCGCCCACGGATACAGGAGAACTGAAAAACTGGGAACTGGTTTTAGGGGTGGCTTGATATTCTGAGACGCGGAGAGGGGGAGACGCGGAGATGGGGAGACGCGGAGATGGGGAGACGCGGAGATGGGGAGACGCGGAGATGGGGAGATGGGGAGACGCGGAGATGGGGAGACGCGGAGATGGGGAGACGCGGAGATGGGGAGACGCGGAGATGGGGAGACGCGGAGAGGGGGAGAAGATTCTTTACATTATATTTCTAAGTAAATTGGATAATTTATTTTTCTTCTAGAAGAAGCTCCCAAGAATCCCCGTCCTTTAAGGCGGGGAATATTATCATTTAGTCTTCGTAAATCCGGCATTCTTCAGCGTCGGGATTTTCTTCGCAATAGGATTACAAAGTAGTTTTGTCCTGTTTTTTGCTACGTTGATCTGCTGCTACCATCTGAAGTTCTTCGACTGCATCCCAAGCTGCTGCACATTCAGGCGAGGTGTCTCCTTTTTCCTGGCAAATCGCTCGGGCTTCTTCACGAGCAACTTCAATTCGATCTTCGATAAATAGCTGTTTTGGCTTTTCAACGAAATCACTCTTACTGAGAAGATCACTAATAGATATAATGCCGAGTAAGCCTCCTTGAATCACTGGAGCGCGACGGATTCCAGTTTGAGCAAATAACCGAGCCACGTACTCAACACCTAATTCTGGATTGACTACGATACAAGGTTTAGTCATAATTTCATAGACTCGCATTTGTTTGGGGTCATGCCCATAGGCTGCAACCTTGTAAATAATGTCGGTTTCACTCACCATGCCGTAAGGATCAGATTGATGACGAGGTTCGACAATTAATGCCCGCAAGTTTTTGTCTTTCATTAATTTCACAGCCTCGGCAACGGTGGCCGAGCCGCGAATGGTGACTACTTCTGTAGTCATAATGTCTGCTGCTTTGAGCATGGGAATCAATTTATGTTGAAGAATGTTACGATCTTACTTGGTGTTAAGGAGAAAACGGTTGCAGAACCTCCGCAAGTAGGAATTGAGTGTAGTGACGCCAAGAAAATAGTCTGACAGTTAATATTATGAGCAAAATTTATATTTTCTGAGTTTTAGTTTTAAAATTCAAAATTTACCCCTTGACTCAGCTGCTCAAAACTGCTGGCGATTTTAACGAATTTGCTTCATTTCAGCGATTTGCTAAATTCTTTTTTTCCGGTATCATATGACATAATGCCATATTTTTGACTTTTTTTATCTAGCACTGAGCTGAAAGCATTGATTTAACGTCAAAATTTTATCAATTAGCTCAAATAGAGTCCCCAATAAATTAGCCGGCGACGAACTAATTTTTTTTTGCCATTTCTAAAACTGTCACAATCAAGCTTATAGTAATCAATATTTGTGCATAGCGCTAAGCTAAGCCTTAAATAAGGTATGAGGTTTTTTGTAACCTGATATCTCAAATTTGTTTGTTCATGGAAAAAAAGCGACCTAGGTTTGGTACTCTCAGCTGGATAATCGGCGTCAGCGCCGTAATTTTTTTTTGCTGTAGCAGTATCAGACATGCCCTATTTCAGTCCAGCGCCTTTGACCTAGGTATTTTCGACCAAGGCATTTACTTAATTAGCCAAGGAGAACAACCAGTCTGTTCTTTGATTGGTTTTCACATTCTCGGTGACCACGCTGCCTGGATTCTCTATCCCCTGAGCTTACTCTATAAAATTTACCCAGATGTTCACTGGCTGTTTGCCATGCAAGCAGTTGCCTTAGCTTTAGGAGCTTTACCTACCTGGCATCTTGCCCGTCAGGCTGGTTTAAAAGCAGCACCAGCACAGGCTATAGCAGTAGCGTACTTGTTATACCCATTAGTCTTTAATCTCAATCTCTTCGACTTCCATCCAGAAGTCATGGCACTACCAGCTTTATTAGCAGCAGTACTAGCTGCCCGCCTAAGTAAAATTTGGTGGTTTACTGGGGCAGTAGTCTGGATTTTAGGCTGTAAGGCAGTGCTGGCATTAACTGTAGCAAGCATGGGATTATGGCTCTTAGTCTTTGAAAACAAGCGCCTTTACGGAGCGATCGCTTTACTTGCAGGTATTGCCTGGTTCCTAATTGCCACACAATTAATTATCCCCTTGTTTAGCGGTAGCGAGGCAGCAGCAGTTGGGCGCTATGCCTATCTCGGTTCCTCAGTACTAGAGATTGCTCAAAACCTACTGCTCAAACCGTGGCTGGTATTGGGTAAGGTATTCTCACTCGAAACTCTAGAATATTTGACTTTATTGATTTTGCCGGTAATTTGGGGACTCTCACCGCAGCATCTGACGCCCCTAGTGCCTGCTATTCCCAGCTTAGTAATCAATATTCTCTCAGAATCTCCAGCTCAAAGAAACCTAGTACATCAATATTCACTACCAGTGCTGCCTTTTTTACTGTTAGCTGCGATCGCTAGCCTTGCTGCTGGTAGAGGATGGTTGTCCAATAGACGCTGGATGGGTGAACGAAAATTCCCGTGGGATTTCAGAGCAAGTTCAGAACTATCACCGCCTCACTCCATCTCCCCAAACTTTTTTTCGCTCACCCGACGCTGGATCATCCTGTGGTCATTAATAACTTTCTTAGCTCTAGGAAAATACGGCTATTTTTGGTCGATTTATCTAAATTCACTCGATACATGGCAAGCTACAGGGGAAGCACTTGCCCAGATTCAAACCCAAGGCCCTGTTTTAACTGCACCCCAGATTGCCCCCCATTTAACCCATCGTCGGGTAGTTAAACTAGCGATTGCTGGTTCTGAGTCTGCCGAATTAGATGAATTTAAGTATGTATTACTGAATTTGCCTCATCCCGGCTTTGGCAGTACTGTCGAAGTTACCGCTAGCCTGTTAACGAGAATTGAAAATACACCCCAGTTTCAATTAAGCTATCAGCGTGATCATATTTACCTATTCACTAGGAGAAATTAAATTCTCCAGAGCCAATTGTAAATCTCCAGTGAGTTGTGCTACCGCCTGTCTAGCACCGCGACGACTTTCCTTATAGGCTGGGTAATACTCTCTAACTGATATGGGCTGCCCTACCTTCATCTGTACCCTTTGCTTGCCTAGCCCAGGGCGCTTAAATGAAGTATTACCCTTAATTTTACTTATCGTATCCCATAACAGCATAGTGGTCTCGGCAAAACGCTCTACTGTGGGTTTTTCAGCAACGTAGTAACCAGTCACTGCCACAAAAGATTCCACTAGCCGCATATGCCACATCCGCAGATTCGCTTCCTCAGCAATACGATTAGCTAATCCATACTCCACCGAAGACAGGCTATTAGTATTCTTGAGTTCTTCCCTAAAGATATAATCCCAGCCAGCCTGTTCTAAGCGACGACAACGGTCAATAAAACTCCCCCTAGTTTTTATGTCAAAGTACTCTTCTGCTACTTTGAGGGCAACGTCAAGTAAAGCTTGGAGGCGATTTGCCAGCACTTGATTAGCATTACTCGGTATTTCTTCCGGTGCAGGGAGAGTTTCCCCATCTATAGTAGGCAGAGTTTGATGATAGAAGCGGGTATAAAACTCCTCCATTAACGATAGTAAATGTTCCCCCAAGCGGTAGAGTCGCTGATAGAGCAAAGCTTCGGAGTTTTTGATATTAGCAGGTTGATTGAAACCTTGAAACTTCAACTCTGCTGATGAGACACCACTATCAGCTTCCAATTCACATAGAAGCTGTTCTAAAGATTTCCAAGGAGCTTCAAGGTAACTGTATTGAATACCCACTGGCACAATCAAAACCTGTTCGGAACGTTCAGCTTTGAGCAAATCTTCAACACACCAAAAGCCTAATTGAGCAATACCAGGTTCTAGGGGACTTATAATCTCACTGTGTCCGTTGGTTGCTCCCTCTGGTGAGGCAGCCATCGGTAACTTACCATTAGCAAACAGATTACGAGCTGAACGTAAACCCATCCAGTCTGCCTTACCTCGCTGGATGGGAGTGCAACCCAAACGAGAATAAATCCAGCCTACCTGTGAGCCAGCCCAAAGGGGAATACCTCGGTCATAGATAAAATGGGCATGAATCGGTTTGTGTAGAGATATGCCCTGTTGTTTGGCTACCCCTGGCACCAGTTGCCACAGCAAGTGGCTCATACAGAATGGATCATCAACACTGGGATGACGAAATGCTATTAAAAAGCGACTCTTACCCTCCTGAAACTGGCGATACAAATCAACTAATATCTCAACATCATCTGCTTGAATTTGAGTAATTTGTGTCCGTCGTCGAAGCAAAAACGGCAGCACCTGCTTAGCTACTCCTAAAATTAGAGGATTAAATGCAGGTGGGATAAATTTTAGAGGAGGCTGAACCTTACTAATCACATCTTTAGTTAGATAGAGGGGGGGATGGCTCGGGGAGAGGGGGAGATGGGGGGATGGGGAGATGGGGGGATGGGGAGAGGGGGAGAGGGGGGGATGGGGAGAGGGGGGGATGGGGAGAGA
>JAAHGS010000268.1 GCA_010692645.1 Symploca sp. SIO2E9 | reverse complement strand
GCTCAGTGGGAAGCTGCAAGGCACTTCTGATGGCAGGCGGGACTCCTGACCCCAGAACCGCAGCCTTCACTGTTCGAGCTGCGTCTTGAGGACGCCCTTAGATTTCCTCAAGTTTAAATGAACGGTTCAAAACACGACTTGGGAACTTTCAAGTAGTAACTTCAGTCTGGCGTTGCAAGACTTCTGTTGCTTTTGTTCCCTACCTCCAGCCCAAATACTGCCGTTATAGCAATTTAGCTATTAACATTAGTAAGTCTTATCTTCAAGAAGAAAGGCTGAAATATTTAGTATGGTAATGGTAGGATACCAAAAGTTTTAGATCCAGCTGCCTCTTGCAGATCACCCTTATTTTTTTTCATGGTATCTTCTGGAACTATTCGTCGCCTTGGCTTTACGTGCCTTTGTTATATTTCTTTGATGGCTGCTTTAACAATGCCGAAAGCAGCACAGGCTCAAAATCCAGATTCTGTGCTGCCAGAAGATGCTATTGAGCTGCAGCCAAACGCAACTGATGCACCTGCACTGCCAGAAAATACTGGTCAAGAGCAGCTAGACTTGACAGACCCCAATAATATGCGACCTTTGACTCAGAATGATAGCCTTCTGAGTTTACAAGGAGGGCAACGCCTGATGGAGGAAGCCAGTAGTGCCATTGATTTGCAAGACTATACCTTGGCTGCCCAAAAACTACAGGATGCTCGTCAGATTTTTAATCAGTTATCTAATTTTTATCAACAACTAGCTTCAAGTTTTTCGGGAATCGAAAACCGGATTTATGATGCTCAAAGGCTTAAAGCTCTCGAAACGGCAGAAATAAGGGATGAAGCCACCTATCAGCTTGCCCTGGTTCACAGAGCCCAAAATCAGCCTGAGTTGGCTGTACCCTTGTTGATTCAGATTATACGCTCTCAGAATCCAACCCGTGACCTAGGGAAAAAAGCCTATCAACAGCTGTTTGAAATTGGGTTTGTAGATTCTCCTTATCCCGTACCTCGCGATGGTCAGTCAACATCTTCTAACACTTCTGGTAATTGATACTCCCACTGTTCTCCTACAGGGAGCTTTTCGTTCCTGTAAGATCATAGATTATAGGTAATTGATCAACAACGGAGTATTAATGATTAGTCCAGAGCAAGTTGAGACCATGATTAAGTCACAGCTGCCAGATGCTCAAGTACAAATTCAAGATTTAACTGGCGGTGGCGATCATTTGCAAGCAATTGTTGTTTCTGCTCAGTTTGAAGGCAAAACTCTAATTAAGCAGCACCAGCTAGTTTACGCGGCCCTCCAAGAAGCAATGGCAACTGAGGCGATTCATGCCCTAGCTATTAAAACCTACACACCGGAGGCTTGGAAGGAAGCAAGCTAAATCGTTTAAACAACAATTAAGGGATTCTTTTTCCCAGCATCGTTAAACTGAAAGCTAGATTCTACATACTGCACCAGGAATTTAGGTAACAACGATGACACTAACCCCAGAACTCAAAGAGCGGATTGAAAACTTAGTAAAGCAGAACAAGATTTTTGTCTTCATGAAGGGGACAAAGTTAATGCCCCAGTGTGGTTTTTCTAATAATGTTGTACAAATCTTAAACACTCTGGGTACACCCTACGAGACTGTCGACATTCTAGAAGACTACGAGCTTCGTCAGGGAATCAAGGAATACTCCGACTGGCCAACCATCCCCCAAGTCTATATCAATGGAGAATTTGTCGGTGGTTCAGATGTGATGCTCGAGATGTATCAAAATGGCGAACTACAGCAAATGGTTAAAGTTGCTCTAGCAAGCTAAAAGTTTATCAATTTTCAATTGATGGGTAAAGGGTAAGAAATTTTTCTCTTACCCTTTATTATTTGATAAAAAAATATCCCATCGAGGAGAGGGGGAGATGGGGAGATGGGGAGATGGAGAGATAGGTATTCTACAATTAATTATTGATTGTAGTTACTATCGGGAAAAATATTGCCGCCATTATTGCCGACGCTATAATCTTTGATTTAGCGTCGGCAATAATGGCAACTTTAGCTCAATGGTATTTTAAAAAAAAAATTGATCTTAAGGCTGCCCGCTTGAGCTTAAATTTTGAAACCCTTATCCCTATTAAGGGTTAATTATCAAATCATAAGCGATAGTAGTCAGACTCAGTTTGTGGCATCAACATTTCCTCAAAATTAGACGGGTCACGAATATAACGAATTGCGTCTTCCTCCAAGCGGTGGATTAGGTAGATTTCAAGTTCCCTAGTGTGCTTGAGAGCAGCTAGGTAGCCATCAATGTACATCCGCAGGTCATCAAAGCGATAGCCCCGGTTCCATAAATCAACTAGTGCGTCAGTGAGCTGTTGGTAGTGGCGTATGGTACGAGGTTCTTGAAGCATATTATGCAGTATTTTTAAGTTTAAAATTATAGGTTTTTCACGAGAAGCTGTCAAGATTTAATCAGAATTTACCAAAAATAACTACAGCAGACCTCTAACTCTCATTATGCACGAAGACGCAAAAGTAAGAGCCTGTTGACACAAGCAATAAATCCTGACTTAAATTAGGTTGAAGGCATTGTAATCTCCTCACTCTCTAGGGAATAAACTGCCTCAAAATTCGAGCATCCCAATTCCTTCATCCGTAGAATCTCCCTCAAAATTGATCATCTTTGGAGAATCACCGGATAGTCATCATTACCTTAGTAACAGCTGTTACAAAACCCTGATATTGGCTCTGTTAACCTGAAACGCACGCAATCATAAGGAATTTAGCTGCCGTGGGATCGATTTGTATTCAAATTATTGAGGGCAACCCCCACTTGCGATCGCTACTGGGTTGGCACTTACAGCAAGTAGGCTGTTTGGTATATCAATCTGCTACCCTTCATCAAGCCAGACAAACTTTTCAAAATCGTCAACCAACACTCGTCATCCTTGACTCTGATTTACCAGATGGCGACGGGGTTGAATTTTGCCGTTGGCTTGAACAACAGCGCAAATCACTGATTTTGATGCTATCTGCCCGCAATGCAGAATCTGACATCGTCGCTGGTTTGAAGGCAGGAGCAGACGATTACGTCACCAAGCCTTTTGGCATGCAAGAGTTTCTGGCACGAGTTGAGGCGCTAGTTCGACGCGCCCGTGCCACTGCTGCTCCCATGTCTTTGGACTACGGGGACCTCAAGATTGACTTAGTACAACGCCGTGTCCGTTTCAAAGACGAGTTTATTGATTTAACACCTCAGGAATTTAGTTTGCTCTACGTACTAGCGCAAGCTGAGGGAGGGCCCTTAAGTCGTTCTGAATTGTTGCGTCGTGCTTGGCCTGATGCCATTGACAATCCACGCACCATTGACACTCATGTACTCTCTCTACGTAAGAAGATCGAAATTGACCCCCGACAACCCAGTTTGATTCAAACTGTCCGCAATGTCGGCTATAGATTCAATCAGATCAATCTTCAGGGACATCAGACACCATCGACAGAGATGGCAACTCACAGAAATGATTCTGGACGTCCTGCTGCCAAATTAGCAGCTATTTGATGCTAGATTTAGACTCTAATCAACCACTGCTGTCGATACATTCCATAGAGAATTATCCACCAAAACAGCACATTAACTATGGCAAACGCCAAAGAACCATTCATTGAACCAGCCCAAGGCTCAAAGAGGTTCTTGTAAATCCAGCCATAGAGATTCATCGGTTGCTGATGAGTTCCCACCTGAATTCGATAGAGGATGCGAACGACAAAACCGGAAATCACAAATACAAAAATCCCGTTCAAGCCCATGACTTCAAAGGGCAATCCCCAGTGCCGAATTCTCATTACCTCAATCAGGTGATAACAAGCAGCAAGTAACAGCAATGACCAGCCAGCAGCGAAGACAACATAAGAACTCGTCCACAGCTGCTTATTAATGGGAAACAATAAACCCCAAGCCCAACCTAAGCCCAGACAACCTAGGCTAAATAGAGCCAAACCTAAACTGGCACGCGACTGTATCGGTTGAGTGCGCAGCCACTCCCCTGTGAAGTAACCAACCAAGACAGTAACCATTGCTGGTAGAGTACTAAACACTCCTTCTGGGTCAAATTGACCTTGTTGATAAATGTGGTTAGTTCCCAAGATAACGCGGTCGAGATAAGCTGCTAGGTTGCCCTCTGGCGTTAGGTTACCAATACCATAGCCAGGAATTGGTACCCAAGACATTGCTGCCCAGTATCCCAATAGAATTGCTGTCGCCAGTACCCATAGTCCTTGGCGCGATAGCTTCATAACTGCTAGTGCTGTCAGTAGATAGGCAAGACTGATGCGCTGCAAGACGCCCATAATGCGGATATTAGCTAATTCGGAAAGGGGAGAACCTTTGAAGAGCCAATCAAGAACAATTGAGGAGCCATTTAACAGCAAACCAAGAGCAAACAAAATTGCGACTCTTCTGCCCAGACGCCAGTAAGTTTTAGTTGTGGGTTGGTTATCTTTAGTATACTTGGCAACAGAAAAAGCCATCGCTGCCCCAGCAATAAATAAAAAGGCAGGAAATACCAAGTCAGTTGGGGTAAAACCGTGCCATTGGGCATGGAGCAAAGGTGGATACACATAATCCCAACTTCCGGGATTATTAACCAAAATCATGCTGGCAATGGCGATACCTCGAAAGACATCGAGGGAATGCAAGCGCGTGGATTGTTGATGGTTCATGGTTGATGGTTCATTGGACAATGAACTATTACAACCAATCTTGAGACGCTTGAGCCTCCGCTTGTACTAATTTTTCCTGCAATTGTTTCCAATCTACCTTGGTAACTGGGGTGTCTTGAAGCAATTTTGTTTCCTGTAAATACAACACCCTTGTACAAAAAAGCTCTGCCATCTCTAGCTGCTGATTGACCATCAAAATTGTGATCTTATCCTTAATCGCCAAGTCAATCAAAACCCTAAGCAGGTGAGAAGCACTACCAACATCTAGGGCAGAAGTTGGTTCATCAAGTAACAAGATTTTCGGTTGTGCCACTAACCCACGGGCAATCGCCACTAGCTGGCGCTGTCCTAAGGAAAGTTGTACTTCCTTGCGTTCTAACCACTCAGCTGGGATGTGTAGTTGTTCCCGAATAGTTTCGGTACGTTCAACAATCACCCGGTTTGACAACTTCTGTAATAATAAGGGATAAGCTAACGCTTCCCTCACATTCATTCCTAAAAGCTTTGGCTCTTGCGGAACCAGCATCACCTGCCGTCGCAATTGGAGAGCAGGTATATTTTTGATCTCGAGATTTTCTAGATAGATATGTCCCCTTGTCGGTTCACTGAGTCGGTTCAATAACCGTAACAGTGAAGTCTTACCTGCACCGGATGGTCCGATTAGGCAGAGACGATCGCTAAGGTTTGCCTCGAAAGAAATATCGGTTAAAATTTGTATCCCTGGGATAGCTCCCATTGCTGGAGTTACCAAGCTAACCTGCTCTAGTCGCAGTTGAGGGGAGGAGGGAGTAGGAAGTGGGGAGTAGGGTGAAGACAATTAAGTACCTGGACAAAAATAAAGGTTGCTGGTTAAGGCAGGGTGTGGGGTGTGGGGTGTAGGGTGTAGAGTAACTTCGGGCAATTTCATAATTGTTTACACCGTCACGTTTATTTCTGTCCGACTACTTACGGTAAATTTCCAGTTATGGCTGTCCAAATTGTCCATCCATCTACGAGCAACAGCAATAGTGTAAAACCCAGCAAAATTATATACATCCAGGGCTGCGCTAAAGGACGAACATCTGTAGTGTCAATCCCAGTATAGGCTTCGACAATCTTAACCAAGTTGGCAAACCCAACCACGCGCATTGGTAGCAAGTAGGCATGATTAGACGATTTACTTACAAAGTAATAAACTAATCCGCCTTGACCAGTAGTGCGCATTTTTAAATCTTTAACCTCTTTCCAGGACAAATACCAGCCCTTGCGGAAAAACTTGGGTAGCCAACTAGGATAGGCGACTTGGATTTTTTCCTCATCTGTGATTACCCGTTCGCTGAGTACACCATAAAGCGCTACCGCCCCGCTAGCAATTCCTAGCCACAACAATAATAGCGGTACGGGAGCTGCAGTAACCTGCGCCAAAAACGGCAAGGGCATAGTTAGTGCTAGATAGAAGGATATTAAGGTGATGCGAATTAGGGGAGAAATGTGAAATATGTTCATACTTTTAATTGTGTAGATTCAGTTAAATTTTTGGATTTTCAAAAGTAGTTTGTAAGCTTGGTTTTTGACTTCATAATACTTGATATACTTCACATTATTTGATATTTTTAGTTACTAATTTTTGTTATATTCATAGTTATCAGAGTTTCATGACAAGGGAGGTTGTATGTTCTTGCAACACAAACCTAGTGGTCAACTTGTAGAAGTACTAACTCCAGAGGGTCTATATGATCCATGCCGCAGTAAGATTAATGGTCGATTTCACTCCGGGGAAGAAATGCAAGACCCCGAAGTCTTCAAAAAGTTAGAGCTGATGTTTCCCTCTGGTGAATCCCTTCCCCGTTGCTGGTTAGATGCTCACTATCGAGAAAGCCATCAAGGAACAGGGGCTTATGTGATCAGTTCTTGAAATTAACTTCTGAGTTCTCAGGGCGACTAGGTAGCTTAATAATCTAGTCGCCCTAAAGTTTTGGGAAATAGGAAATTTGGATATGTTTATTTGTTAAGGGAACTCCAAGAAATAAATTATCCAATTGACTTAGAAACACAACGTAAAGACTTTTCTCCCCATCTCCCCATCCCCCCATCTCCCCCTCTCCCCCCGAGCCATCCCCCCGAGCCATCCCCC
>JAAHGS010000267.1 GCA_010692645.1 Symploca sp. SIO2E9 | reverse complement strand
TGGGGGGATGGGGAGAGGTGGAGAGGGGGAGACGCGGAGATGGGGAGACGCGGAGATGGGGGGATGGGGAGATGGGGAGACGCGGAGATGGGGGGATGGGGAGATGGGGAGACGCGGAGACACGGAGACACGGAGAGGGGGAGGCAAGATTAACTATTCTTTTGGGCTGTCCATGAACCATGAACTATGAACTATGAACTATGAACCTTATCTATGGATTGTAATTGGCAGCATTCCTTGAACTGGGTAATTAACTTGACCGATAATACGGCTGTAATTATATCCTAAGGCTTTGAGGCTACTTAGACAGGAATTAGCTTGTTGAGCGGGAATAGTTGCTAGTAATCCGCCAGAGGTTTGAGGATCGAATAATAAGGGGTAAGCAGGGGCATTGCTTACCTGCTCACGATTGTGAATATATTTAGATGTGCGTAAGTTTTCAGGATATAGGGAACTAAAGATGCCCTGTTGTATAGTTTCCATTGCTCCCTTGAAAACGGGAATTGCACTTAGTTCAATTTCTACTGCTACCTGGGAGGCTTGTATCATTTCCAGGAGATGCCCCAGTAGCCCAAATCCAGTAATATCTGTGCAAGCGGTAGCTTGGTGTTGCTGTAAACATGCTGCTGCTGCCTGATTGGAGAGCAACATGGAAGCAATTGCTTCTTCTAGCCAGCGCCCTTTGGCTTGCAAACGCATATCAGCAGCAAAGAGTGTACCTGTACCCAAAGCCTTTGTTAAAATTAGTACTTCACCTGGTTTCATGCCTCCTTTGCGCAACAATTGTTCAGGAGTAGCTAAACCGTTACAGGTAAGCCCAAAAGCAAGTTCTGTTCCTTCTGTAGTATGTCCCCCAATTAAGAGGGCTTGAGCTTGATTAAGAATTTTAGTTGCACCTGCTAGTAATTGATAGAGTGTCTCTTCCTGTTTAGTTGGTGGAGCATAGGGGAGAGTAGCAATCGCTAGAGCACTCTGAGGTGCTGCCCCCATGGCAAAAATATCACTTAAGCAGTGATTAGCAGTAATTTGTCCTAGTAAAAAGGGATCATCGAGTAATGCTCGAAAGTAATCAATACTCTGCACCATAACTTGATCCGCCCTGACGCTGACTACTGCTGCATCCTCTGCTGCCTCTAGCCCGATGAGAATATCTTCTCGTTGATTTACTGTTTCTTGTTTGATACGCTTGAGTACTCTTTCAAGTACTGCTGGGGCGACTTTAGCTCCACAACCTGCACAGTGCATAGTGGGGAGATGGGGGGATGGGGAGAGCGGGAGAGGGGGAGAGGGGGGGATGGGGAGAGTTTTTTTATAAGGTTGCTCGAAAATTTTCCCGATTTTCTGAATAATGTTATGTCT
Organism: Symploca sp. SIO2E9; assembly: GCA_010692645.1. GTDB lineage: Bacteria > Cyanobacteriota > Cyanobacteriia > Cyanobacteriales > Coleofasciculaceae > SIO3C6. Next base: position 5,598 of record JAAHGS010000267.1, on the reverse strand, counting down.
TTCGTTGGGGATAGAGTTATCCATCTTAGAGGGGAAGTTACTCAATTGCTCCATAAACTGGCGGTCGATATAATCTTTCCAGTGCCAAATCAATTTATGTGGACCGAAGTTTAACCAACCACGGGAGGCAATTGCTTGACGATTGCCAGTACCTATTAAAATTAGGAATTCTGTTTGTGGTATAAATTGCTTGAGGGGTTGGCCTAGTAGGGTACGTCGAAGATTCTCAAACAATGGTTTGCCTTGACGAACAGCAAAAACCCCGGCTTTGGGGCGGGGATGGTTAACCATGGTGGCAATATCCCCGGCGGCGAATATTTGGGGATGAGAGATAGATTGCAAGGCATCGCTGACTTTAATAAAGCCCTTAGCATCTGTTGCTAGCCCAGCTTGCCGTAACCATGGTGCTGCAGATGCCTGAGTTACCCAAAAGATGCGATCGCATTTTACCTTTAATCCTGACTGACAATTAATTATTTTTGGTGTCACAGTATTGGTGTCAGTTGCTTCAGGGCAGGCTTCTACAGCGCTCACATTTTCCATTAAATGCAATTTAACTCCCCGACGCGATAAAATCTGTTGAAGACGTTTACCTACCCAAGGATGACGTTCTGGTAATAAAGATGCACCACGGTGGAAGAGGTGTATTTCCAGATTTTGAGTTGATTGCTGGATATGGTGATAAATGCTGTGTAGATGTGTCTCAATAGCCAGAGCCAATTCTACTCCCCCGGCACCACCACCAACAATCCCCAGACGGACTTTTTTATGGCGAAATTGGGCAACTTCTTGAGTAACTTGGCTCCAATAGGTGAGGAATTTAGAAATAGGTTTAACTGGAATTGTATGTGCTGCTGCACCCGGTACACTTATAGTTGCAGGTGTACTACCAATATCAATTGATAGTAGGTCAAAAGCAACCGGGGGACGATTAGCACAGATAATATAGTTATTTTCCAAATCAAGATCAATCGCCCTATCAACAAACATGCGCGCCGAAGCAAACTGAGTCAGAGGGCGTAGATCAATATGACATTGATCGAAATTATAAAAGCCTGCTACATACCCTGGCAGCATTCCTGAGTAAGGGGTATGAGAGAGATCAGTAATTAGAGTTAATCTCACTCCTGGCACGGGGTGCATGCCGAACTTCTTCAACACAATTGCATGGCTGTGACCCCCTCCAATTAGTACTAAATCTTTGATTGACATACAATTTATTTAAGTAATAAGTAATAAGTAATAAGTAATAAGTGAAGGCAAGAATATTTTCATTTATTGTTTAAAAGGTATTTATGATAAATCTTCAGATAGTTAATTGGTGATTGTTTATTAGTCCATGAGGAATCAACAATTAACCATGAACAATGAGCAATGAGTAATGAACCATGAACCATAAAATTACCTGGAGGTTAATATTTTTTGGCGCAATTACCTTATCAGTGTATCAGGCGGGACTATTTAAGCAGGAACTAGTCAATCTCGGTGGATTGCCGACGGTTTGGAGGTTTTTACGGGCTAGTGTCAAGCCAGAGTTGAGTGCTGAGTTTGTACACCTCACCCTCGATGCCACTGTCACTACTTTGGCTTATGCTGTCTGCGGTACTTTCTTGAGTATCATGCTGGGGCTGCTTGGTGGTTTATTATCTTCTCAGGTATGGTGGTTGACGGTATTTCCTCGCTGGGCTGGGCAACAGCCAATCTGGCTAGGAATACGGCTACTGCTTTCAATTCCCAGGGCAATTCATGAAATGATCTGGGGGCTGTTATTCGTTAATATTTTGGGATTAGACCCACTAACAGCAATTTTAGCGATCGCTATTCCCTTTGGTGCGATTGTTGCTAAGGTTTTTTCTGAAATTCTTGATGAAACTCCACGCCAGTCTCTGATGGCACTATTAGCTGCTGGGGTAGCACCGCCAACGGCTTTGATTTACAGTTTAATTCCCCAGGCGTTTTTGAATCTGCTATCCTACAGTTTCTACCGCTTTGAATGTTCGATTCGCTCAGCTGCAGTACTGGGGATTATTGGTGCTGGTGGTTTGGGCTATCAGATTTTACTTAGTCTACAATCTCTACGTTATAAGCAACTTTGGACATTATTCTATGCCCTGTTTTTATTAAATGGCGCTGTGGATATTAGTAGCGCTTGGTTACGCCGTCGTCTTGGTTGTGCTAGTCGCCTTGATTTAAATGCGGGTAAGTTATTGAATCGAACAAGGGTAGTTGAAAAAAGTAGTCCCGATGAAAAAATTTTTTCATCATCAAGCATTAAAGAGGGTTATTTCCCCTACACCCTACACCCCACACCCTACACCCTCTTTCAAGGCAGGAGGCAGGAGGCAGAGGGCAGAAGGTATTTGGAAAGTTTCTCTGCTCCAAAGAGTGATCCTTTGGTGAAGATGACGGGTTTGATGGTTTTGCTGTTGGTGCCCTTTAGCTTTTGGTATATTGGTGCTGATTTTAGCAAGCTGTGGTCATTGCGCACCATGCAATTGCTAAGAGATGCATTCAGTGGGCTGTTACTGTCTGAGTTGGATAGAGCACAGTGGCAGTTGCTGCTAAATCTATCTATCCAAACTTTAGCAATGTCAATTCTGGCAATTGCTATGGCTGGAGTGGGCGGTATTTTATTATCATTCCCTGCTGCTCATAATTTTTTCTTGCCTGGTGGCTTGCTAAATCCTAATCACCGAGATAGGAATAGTGGTTTTTGGGCTTGGTTAACATTGCTGCTGACACGTTCAATTTTGCTTCTGTGTCGCGCTATTCCTACACCGATTTGGGCTTTAGTACTGCTTTTTGTGCTATTTCCCGGTATTTTACCAGGTGCGATCGCACTGGGGCTACACAATCTAGGAATTCTGGGACGATTGATGGCGGAGGTGACGGAAAATCTTGATCAACGCCCCTTGCAGGCTCTCAAAGCCCAAGGTACCCCCAGCTCACTATTATTTCTTTATGGGGTACTGCCTTTGACTTTACCTCGTTTCCTGGCTTATATTTTCTATCGCTGGGAAGTCTGCATACGAGAGACAGTTATTGTTGGCTTAGTGGGTGCTGGTGGTTTAGGTTACTTACTGAGGGAACAACTGAGTAGTTTTGACTACCAGGGAGTAATTGCGACTCTTGGCTGTTTTATAGTGTTGACTTTTATAGTGGATGGAGTTAGTGGGGCAGTGCGAAAAGGATTACGTTGACCAATTCCGGCGCGCATGCCCCATCCCCTCCCGACAGGGTTGGGTGGGGACACAGCGCCAGTCCAACTCTTAAACCGCATTGGGTGGTTTGTCTTGAGAACAAATGTATTCGACAAGTTTGGCTAGAGGTGCGCGTCCGCCAACTGATATCACCGCATAAGATTTAGACCAGAAAAAAGGTTTCCAGTAATACCTCCTTAAGTGTTCTGCATATTCAGCTCTTATGCGCCTAGAGGTTACAGTTTTGAGGTTTCCAATCATTTGCGATAAATCCATTGCCGGGTGAGCTTCTATGAGCAAGTGAACATGGTCAGCCTCACCACCGAATTCCAGCAATTTACATCGCCATTATCCACAACCCGTTAGGGTTTGGGTGGGGAGGATTCATTCAATAACAGCAGCAGACAGCTTATAATCAGCACGTTAAGAAACAGCCCGTCTTCAAGACATCTCCAATCAGGAACCGACGAGCATGGATATAGTCTCCGATTCGCCAATCTCCCTCAAAATCGATCAGATGAAGGAGCGAGTACTCTGGCAACATCCACTAATTGTTGAGCGGGGCATCGACCAAACTCGACTGGCTTTTGCTGATAGCTGGGCAGATAGTCCAGAATTTTCATTTTTGGTTATCGGTGATACTGGCTCAGGCCCCCATCAAGATTGTGATCCCCAGCGGCAAATTGCCCAATACATGCTCGAACACAGCGATAGTTGTCGGTTTCTACTGCATACTGGCGACGTAGTTTATTTAGTTGGATCAAGGGAACACTACCAAGAAAAATTCATCAAGCCCTACCGAGAATTTCTCCTAGGCGGTGAACAACCCAATCGCCTTGCTTATGACCGCATGGTCTTTAATCTACCCTTCCTGCCAGTATTAGGCAATCACGATTACTATGACTTACCATTGATTTTTGGTTTGCTCAATCAAGCAACGCTGCCCTTGCGCCGCCTCTTAGGATTTGAGGTGAATCTCCATATTGGTTGGCATGGTTCAAGTCAAGGCAATGCTTATGCACGGGCATTTATGGACTATCTTAAGGGCATCGATAGTAACTCACAATTATGCCGCCATCTAGAGAGCCATTACACCGCCAAAACTGACTCGGGGCGCTGCCTAGTTTACAAACCAGGGAGCTTTACTCGCTTACCCAACCGTTACTACACCTTCCGGAGTGGTGGGATCGACTTCTTTGCTCTCGATTCTAATACTTTTAACACACCATCCCCCCTACCAGCGACGGCAGAGGGTGAGGCCTACCGCCGCCTACTGGCAGAGCGTCGCCATGACTTAGAAAGACAAGAACTACAACTGCTCGAAACAGCTTCCACCCTTCACTGTGACTCGCCAGAGTCAGCAGAACATCTTGATGATTTGCAAGCTAAATTGGAGCAAATTGAAGAAATCAAACTCGATATCAATAAGCAATTGATAGCTGACGAGACAACAACAACTATTGACTCAGAGCAACTGAAGTGGTTGCGAAAAAGATTAATCGAATCTTGGCATACTAAGGAAGTACGGGGAAGGGTAATTTATTTCCACCATCCCCCCTACGTAACCGAAGTTACCAAGTGGCACCAAGCCCAAACTTTGGCAATTCGCCATAACCTGCGCTGGGTTCTAGATGGGGTGGCTGGAAGTGTCGGTACACTGGCACAGGGGCGTCCGCTAATAGATCTGATTATATGCGGTCATGCTCACTGCTTAGAATATCTTCGTACTGGCGACACTGGACATGCTGACTCTAATCTCAACTGGCTCATTTGTGGTGGTAGCGGCTTCAGCCTCCGTTGCCAAAGAGAAGAAGGCTCAGAAATAATGGAATCTTTTCCAATGATTGAGAGTTCTAAAGGGCATCATACTCGCTTAGTAGCGCAATCAGAGCTCTTTGTCGGTCTTTCTGGTCACAAATCCCATAAGCGACGACCCTATTCATTTTTGCGGATTGATGTTCAAGATAGTTGCCCTCCCAAGTTCATTGTTCGACCTTTTATCGCTGAACGATTTGAGCAACATTGGAGCAATAGCAAAATTGAACCTTTTGTCATCCCACTAACCGGGTGAACGAAATTTTGCGTGGGATTTGAATTCTCCGCGTCTCCGCGTCTCCGCGTCTCCGCGTCTCCGCGTCTGCTTACTCCTTGCCCCACTCTTTTTTTCGTTCACCCCCACTAACCCCTAAGGGGGGCTTGACACTCCTGGCGAGTAGAGCAACGAGGATTCTTTCTAAGCCCTTCGGGCACGCTACGCGAACACGGGGATTCTTATGAACTTGCCCTCAGAAAGCATACACCGACTGTCCGGCGGCGTTTGAAGCGATGTTTTTCGAGTTCTCGCCTTAACGACTTCCACATTTATACAAGATCTAGGATTTATGCTACCAGGGTTCCG
>JAAHGS010000266.1 GCA_010692645.1 Symploca sp. SIO2E9 | reverse complement strand
CCCCATCTCCCCTACCCCCCCCCCCCCCATCTCCACATATCCCCCTCCCCCCATCTCCCCCTCTCCCCTCCCCCTTCCTCACCAAGATTGAAAAGCACTATAATTCCTCCCAAGCTCTCATCTTACCAGGATTGAGCAATCCGTAAGGATCTACCATTTCCTTAAACTTCAATTGCTCAAGATTAACAGTTTTCATACCCCCATCTTCGAGGATATAAGTATGGGGATTAGCAATTAAAGCACCTTGTTCTTCGTGATAGCGAATAATTTCATTGAGCCTTTCAGGAGTAGTGTAGCGGACAATTTGCAAGCCTACGGGTATAACTTCCCCGCCGCCTCGAAGAAACTCCAAATGCATCATTACTTCCTCACCAAAGTGTTCACACATCTGCTTTACTAATTGGAGTTGAGGGTCGATAGGAAATGAGGTTTGCAAATAGGTAAGGTTAGAATCAACACTACGAGCATGTAAAGTGGTATGATTCCAAGTGAACTCTGCTAAGCTGACCCCCTTTTTAGCTTCTTGGGCGGATTTGTGGTAAGTAATGCCGCCGCCATACTCCCGAATCAAATCTTGTAGCGGTTCTAAGCAAGACTCAGCAATCATCAGTAAGGCGCAGTGCTTGCCTTCTGGCAGATAATTCTGCAAAGCAGCAAAATAGGAAGGAATCGGCCAAGCGTGGATACTAATTAGTTTTTTAATTAAACCATCGCTATAACTCAGAGCACAACCAAATCTGGCTGCCTTCATAAAGTCGTCAAAGACAACAATTAGTTCCGCCCAAGGATAAGCTGGAGCCAAGGGAATTTCTAATTGAGTAATAATACCGTTGGTGCCATAGGCATGATTTACCTTCTGCACATCATCGCCACGCAACTCAATTACGCGCGGTTCATCCTCCATCGTAACCACTCTAACAGCATGAAGATTACCGCGATCGCGCAATTGCCCATAAGTAATCGAACCAATACCAGCACTACCCCCACCAATAAAACCGCCAATCGTAGCACTGCGATAAGTTGAGGGAGCCATACGCAATTCCCAACCAATTTCGTGGGCTTTTTTATCAAAAGTCGCCAGCTTTACCCCTGGTTCAAGGCAAGCTAATCCTGGTTTAATCCAATTAATGGCATTCATCTGACTAGTGTCAAGAATCACGCCACCCCGGAGGGGTATACACTGCCCATAATTACCTGTACCAGCTCCTCGCACTGTTAGCGGCACCTTATACTTGAGGCAGACTCTCGCCACTTGCAGCACTTGCGCCTCACTACTGGGACGAACTACTACATCCCCTCTTTTATCACTTAGTTGTGTTTGCAGTACCGGGCTGAAGTGGTAGTAATCCAGAGAGAGTTTAGCCAGTTGGGCAGAATCTGTGATAACTTCTATCCCAGATAATTCCGAAATAAGTGTATCCCAATTCACTGGTTCAATTGTGGTTGAAGTCATTTAAGTACCTGCGACATTGATAAAGGTTGCTGGTTGAGGCAGGGTGTAGGGTGTAGGGTGTAAGGTGTAGGGTGTGGGGTGTGGGGTGTAGGGTGTAAGGGAACTCCGGGCGATTTCATAATTGTTTACACAGTTGCTTTTATTTATGTCCGACTACTTAGCAGTTATCACTCTTGACAAGGTATAAAGTTCTTAATTCTCAGACAAAGAAATTATACTAAGAGCAGCCCACAATCTATAGTTTTCGCCTATCTCCCCATCCCCCCGAGCCATCCCCCCGAGCCATCCCCCCATCCCCCCATCACCTGAGCCAACGGGGATGAAAACCAGATAATAACTGCTCTGGTTGTAACTGATTTAGGTTGTCAGCAGCAGTGTTATTATCTAAGGGCAGTAGCCAAAGAAGACTAGTTGCGATCGCTCGTCCCTCATCTGTCTTCAAAGTATCAGCAGCAGTAGGTATACTCGTAACCACTTGATCAAAGAGTAAAGCCAAACCATCAGGAGACAAACTCATGTGGATATCCTGTTGAGGCTCTAAAGGTACCACCCATTTCACAGGCGGCTGCTGCCACCATTGCTCTGGTGGCTCATCCATTTTTTCTGCCATCTTTAGATCAATAGCGACAAGAAAAGGTTGTTCTTCGAGGTATTGTTCCCCTTGAGTCAAATCACTCAGCAGACAGTAGAGATTATCTTTACTGGGAGAGAATTCACAGCTTTTGATTAAGCCCTTGGTGCGCAGTAACTCTTGCTCAACACCATGATTAGCCACTAGAAACAAAGAGCGTATGTATCGTAATTGAGGATTATCCTCATTAAAACTTACCATCGCCGCTTGCGAACCATCCCGAGCAAAGCTCAAAACTTGCCCAAACTGGGGGAGAAAATTCTGTTGCTGGTCTGGCGATGGTTTTTGTTGTATATTTAAGGATATAATTGCCGTTCCCTTGCCCTTGAGGATTGCTAGAGAGTTACTGTCAGGGGTAATCAAAAAGTCTCCCCCTATTTCCCCCAAGGGTTTGGGTAAGTTGTCAGGGGATTTAGCATCAGACTTAATTACCCAAGGTTCTACCTCAGAAGCCAGTTCACCTCGCTTCACTCGCTGGACAACAATTGTCTGCCCATCAGCAGATAAGTCAAATTTGAGATTTTGGTATTGTTGATCATCCAAAACTAAATTAAGTATGCCAGCTGCTGGTAACGATGAGGAAGACTTCTTTAGGGAACGAAAAGATATTCCTGTAGTCACATTGTAAAGCTGCTGTGAAAATAAACTCTGCTCCTGAGTATCGGCGGTGGTGGCGGAAAATAAAATTTGCTCTCCATCTGGGTAAGGCTTAAAATCAGTTACCACTAAATTATTGGGAGTTAGGATAGTTTTTTGTTGCTGAGTGAGGTTATAGAGAATTAACCTACCCTTTTCTTTGCCCTCAACACCTATATAGGCAAAGGCACGATCCCTAGTGCGGAAGGAAGCTGTAAATAGCTCCATTGGTTTACCTTGCCTTTGAGTAGAAAACTGATCTGTAGCTTTTTCCAGCTGTAGTTGATATTCTTCACCATAGGGTACAGGATTTAGTGGAGTATAAGCCATCCGACGTCCAGCCCAGCTAATTTTTCCGGGAATAGGGGGATTGATATGGAGATTTTCTTCAACACTGGCATGGTTCATCGGGCGGCTAAAGGTAAGTATAAAGCCAGCATCCTCCACACTAACTAGTTTATTCTCCCAACTGAAAGCACGAACGCGGGGTGTAGTGTGATCACCACTCCATAGCAAGATTAAAATTAGTACACTCAACCCCAACATTGCTGTCAATGCCACAGTGTCGATAGGTTGGAAGACTTTTTTAGAACTCACCTTTTTGCGTTTTGTTAAAATGCAGGATTATAACAAATATTACTACAATTGTGTTACAAAAACTAGTGATCAGTTTTGCTGCTAGCCCTTTGGGCTAATCGTCTTATACCAAGTTGTAATCATGGGGAGATGGGGGGATGGCTCGGGGAGGTGGGATTAAATATTATTCACAAAATCCGAAAATATGCAATTTCAAAACAATCTAACTTAATAATTAATAACTAATACCTTCTTAAGGTTTTTTTTAGGTTTTTAAAAATGACATTAATCTTTAGAAGTGAAAGACAGTCAATTTGTTACTCTCAAGCCTTAAAACTTGTCCTTAATATTTTTTTGAATAGACCACTACTGCTGGTCGTAGAGCTTGTTGCTGTGTATAAATGGAATGTAGTTATAGATTATAGAGTGTAGATCCAAAAGCATTAATACTTTGATAAATTCCTGAGAAGCCTTTGACTGTATAATTTTGTTCTCTGGATTTAATTCTATTTAAGGATAATTTTTGTCATAGTGATCACAAAATGAGTGCCGTAATGAATGCTTATAATTCTCGAATCGAATTAATCAAACAACCCACAAAATCCGAATTCGCTTTGAACAGATTTTTTAGTTTATCATCTGATTTATTATCTATTAGTGGGCAAGATGGATACTTCCAGCAACTCAACCCAGCTTGGGAAAAAGCTTTGGGATGGACTCTGTCGCAATTGCGATCGCAACCATCAATAGAATTTGTTCATCCCGACGATCTAGCTGTGACTCTCAATGCCGAAGAGCGATGTCAATCAGAAGGTATCGTCGAATACGAAAATCGCTATCGTCGCCAAGATGGCAGCTACATTTGGCTATTCTGGAGAAAAACACGGACCGAACAGGGAATCTATTACGCAATTGCTAAAGAGATTAAAGATTATCAGTGGACAGAAATTTCCCAGCGACAGGCGATGTTTGAGCTAGAAAGCAGAGTTCAAGAGCGTACTGCCGCACTCCAGCAAGTGAATAAGCAACTAAATCAAAAAATCGCAGAACAGCAGCAAACAGCAGAAGCTCTTCGCCACAGTGAAGAACAATTCCGCCGGGTATTTGACGAAGCACCGATTGGGATGTCGCTTACTGGTTGGGATGACCGCTATATTAGGGTGAATCGAGCCTTTTTTGAAATGCTGGGGTATACGGAGTCGGAATTAATGGCTCTGACCTTCAAAGATATCACCCATCCCGAAGACTTGGAGAATGAACTTCCCTCTTTAGATCAGGTAAGGAAAGGAATTATTAATAGCTTTAAGCTGGAAAAACGCTATCTCAAAAAGAACCAAGAGATTTTGTGGGTGAATTTGACTTTGATGGTTTTGCGAGATGAGGGGGGAGAAGTACTCTACGATTTGGCAATGGTGGAGGATATTACCGAACGTAAGCTCTCAGAAGAAGCTCTGCTGCAGAGTCAAGCACGTTACCGTGCCATCGTTGAAGATCAAACCGAACTGATTTGTCGGTTTAGACTTAATCTTACTCTGACTTTTGTCAATGAGGCCTACTGCCGCTACTTCGGCAAACAACAATCTGAATTGATTGATAATAGTTTCATGCTTAAAGTCTTTCCAGAAGATCATGAAGTTTTTAAGCAGGCAATTAATTCTTTATCTAAAAAGCAGCCAATTATAACCCACGAACACCGCGCGATTATGCCTTCAGGAGAGATTCGCTGGCAGCAGTGGACAAACAGAGCTCTGTTTAATGAGCATGGTAAACTGATCGAATTTCAGGCAGCAGGGCGCGATATTACCCCACTTAAGCAGGCAGAGGCAGAAATGCGTAAAGCACTAGCTAAGGAAAGAGAACTTAGTGAACTCCGCTCTAGCTTTGTCTCGTTGGTTTCTCATGAGTTCCGCACGCCGCTAACCACAATTTTATCTTCTTCTGAACTACTCCAACGCTACAATCATAAGCTCTCTGACGAGAAAAAATTCAATCACCACTACCGCATTCGCTCCGCTGTACTCTTGATGACTCAGTTGTTGGATGAGGTTTTAACCATCGGCAAAGCAGAAGCAGGACAACTAAGATGTGAGCCAGCTTTAATGGATTTAGTTGCCTTCTGCACCGAAGTCGTAGAAAGTATGCAAATTGGTGCCAAAAATCAGCAGGAGCTGCTCTTGAGAGTGATTGGTGAACCTAAAGAGGTTCAGATGGATGAAAGACTCTTAAGGCATATTCTTACTAACTTACTTTCCAATGCCATGAAGTATTCCCCTGAAGGGAAAAAGATCCAATTTGACTTGAGTTATGACTACTCTGAAGTAGTTTTCCGTATCAAAGACAGTGGTATCGGTATTCCTGAAGAGGACTTACGAAAGTTGTTTAATGCTTTCCGACGAGCTAGTAATGTCGGTACCATTCAGGGAACTGGACTAGGGCTAGCAATTGTCAAAAGATGTGTTGACTTGCACGCAGGTGAAATCTTTGTAGAGAGCGAGGAGGGATTGGGCACTACCTTTACAGTGAAACTGCCCTATGGGTGAGCGAAAAAAGGTGTGGGGAAATAATTAAGCAGACGCTCCAGACGCTCCAGACGCTCCAGACGCTCCAGACGCGGAGAACTCAAATCCCACGCAAAATTTCGTTCACCCCTGCCCTATGATCACCAAGCCCGATTCGGGGAGGGATTGACACTCCCATCGCTAAAAGCGAGGGATTCTTAGGTCGTGGGGATTCCAATGAATTTACCCTCACTAAGCATCTTGACCGTATGCCCTACGGCTGCAAGTCCGCGTATAGCGACGACCGTAGCGGCTGCCACGTCTCTATCTGTGGTATAGCCGCAATTACTGCATGAATGGACACGCTCAGCTAAAGTTTTCTTTCCCGTTTCTGCTAAACAATTGGGACAGATTTGAGAAGTCTTTCTGGCGTCTAGCTTGTGAAAGAATACACCACGCTTCAAACAACATTGGGAAAGTATTTGTAGAAACTGACCCCAACCAGCATCTAAGCAATGTTTTGATAACATGCCTTTAGCTAGTCCTTTCAGGTTTAAGTCTTCTGCAAATATCATTCCTGCCTGTACACAAAGGCTATGGGCTAATTCCCAATGGTAGTTTTTGCGGATATTCCCAATTCGCTCATGCAGCTTACTTACTTTGTATTGCGCTTTCTTTTGGTTCCTGCTCCCTCGACGCTTCCTACTAACTCTCTTTTGCAGCAATTTAAGCTTGCGTTCGAGGCTTTTACTCATGTCGCGGATTAGGGAACAATTTGCCAGTTGAAGTCGCTACAAAGCTTAAAATCCCTACATCTATCCCTAGCGGTTCACCATGTGGCGTGACTTGAGGTATATCAACAGCCCATTGTATGGTAAGCATTACGTACCAACCACTAGCACGCTTGACAACCTTAGCTTGTTTGACTTTTGCGCCGCTAGGGATTGGACGTGATTGCCTGAACTTTACCCATCCTGTTTTGGGTAGCTTAATCAAGCCATCCTTGATGGGGTCAATCCCCAGCTGAGGGAAAACAAATGAGCGCATAGCTCCTGGTTTCTTGAACCTAGGAAAACCATAGCTTTGTTCCCACATGCTGACGAAAGCTTTCTCAAGGCGCATTAGCGTCTGTTGCAGTACTTGTGATTGTACTTTTTGTAGGCTAGGGCTAGTTTTT
>JAAHGS010000265.1 GCA_010692645.1 Symploca sp. SIO2E9 | reverse complement strand
TTAATATTCAGGATGACGGTTTGTATTTTACTGTCCGTTATCGATTTTGAGGTCATGCAACCTTCCCGATGATAATCGACTGTCTGTTTTTAGAATTACCATATTGAATAAATAACCAAATAGTTTAGGATTTCTGAGCAACTAGAAATCCCAAACTATAATTCTCGATTTACCCGGTGGCGATGTCACCTTGAATTTAGTGGCGGAGGATGAAAAAATGAATAGCAACCATGAAGACCGCTCATTTGAAGCACTGCTAGACTATCTGAGAAGAGCTCGGGGCTTTGATTTCACTGGTTACAAGCGCTCCAGTCTCAAGCGCCGGGTAGCTAAGCGTATGAATAGTGTTAATATTGATAATTTCGTAGATTACCTCGACTACCTGGAAGTTTACCCAGAGGAATTCTTTCCCCTATTCAATACAATCTTAATCAACGTCACAGCATTTTTTCGGGATAAAGCTTCCTGGGAATATCTACGACACCATACTATTCCCCGTATTCTTGACCGAAAGCTTTTAGAAGAAACAATTAGAGTTTGGAGTGCTGGTTGTGCTTCTGGGCAGGAAGCCTACACCATCGCGATGATCCTAGCAGAAACTCTCGGATTACAACAGTTTCGCCAACGGGTCAAGATTTATGCCACCGATGTTGATCAAGAAGCTCTCAATCAGGCTCGCCATGCCAGCTACAGCAGTGATCAAATGGAGTCTCTTCCTGAAGAACTTCAGCTGCGATACTTTGAGCAATTTGGAGACCAATATATTTTCCGCACTGATTTACGTCGCTCAGTAATTTTTGGTTGCCATGATCTTGTCCAGGATGCACCAATTTCCCGCCTGGATTTACTGATATGCCGCAACACCTTGATGTATTTTAATGCCGAAACTCAGGCACGCATCCTAAGTCGCTTTCACTTTGCTCTCAATGACATCGGTGCTCTATTTTTGGGCAAGGCGGAGATGTTGCTAACTCATGCCAATCTATTTAGTCCCCTCACCCTACAGCACCCCATCTTCTCCAGAGTTCCTAAGATCAACCTGCGTGACCGCATCTTAGTGCTAGCTGGCAGTGGTGATCAAGAGGCTAGCAACTCTCTGGCTAGCAATCTGCGCCTACAGGAAACAGCTTTTAATACTACTCCTGAAGCTCAGGTTGTCATTGACTTCAACGGAAATCTGCTCATGGCGAACTTTGTAGCTCGCTCAATGTTTGGCATTAGTTCCGTGGACTTAGGTAAACCCTTGCAAGATTTAGAACTTTCTTACCGTCCCTTGGAATTGCGCTCCCGCATTGAACAAATTTACAGCGAAGGCTCTAGTTTTGTCATCAAAGATGTCAGCTACCCTTTGGCAGAGGGGAGTTCAAAGTACTTGGACGTGATGTTTATACCCTTGCAGGAAAATGGCAGCCCCGATAATCTCCGCCAGGGAGCAATTGTGATGATGGAGGTGATGGAGCCGAATTGAGCCTAGATTATTTACAAATCTTAAAAAAAAAGTTATAAAAATCAATCTTCTGCTGCTGTGCTTTACCTTAGAAGGAATTATTAAGCATAAATACGGATTGACATAACGGAACTAGCCTGCTTGTCCAGAGGTGGCAAAGGCCTAGAGAGTAAGATGCAGATGAAGAAGATTAGTGGAGCACAGTTACAGACTCAATATGTAAATGGCAAAAGAGATTTTAGTAGCATAGATATAAGTGGGGCTGATCTATTTGAAGCGAAGCTACGGGGCGCTGAGCTTACTGGCAGTAATCTTCAAAAAACCTATATGCCTTACTCTAACTTGAATCAGGCTCAACTACAGCAAGCTCAATTACAGGCAGCCGAGTTAAGTAATGCCCAACTGAATCAGGCTAATCTATCTCAGGCTAATCTTGAGAGAGCTAATCTATTTAGAGCTACTCTGCGTCGTGCTAATTTGCAGGGCGCAAATCTCGAAGCTGTCAACTTGCAAGGAGCAGATTTATCTGGGGCTGACCTCAGTTTTGCTAATCTAACTAATGCTAACTTGAGTGGAGCCAATTTGGCAAAGGCTAACCTCACTAAAGCTCAACTGAGAGGTTGTAATTTATTTCGTGCCCATAATGTTGATCTCTCTAATGCTTACGTTGGCAGCTTGACTATTTATCCTGATGGACACCGATCAGGTTAAGCCGTCTTAGGTTAAGATAGGAATTATTATGTAGTTCAGCAGAGAAACTCTACTCCCTGTTTCCTATTCCCTGTTCCCTGAGTTTGTTGATGATACCAATGGCGATCGCACCAGCCATCAGCAGACCAATTGCAGGAGTAAATACAGGTTCCCAAAGACTATACCAAAGCTCAAACCCTAGGGGAACGCCAATTGATCTACCTAAAAGTGCGATCGCTAACCAAAAAAAGCTCAACAAGACTAGAAAAACATCTATCATTAACAACTGGTTGAGCAAATTTATCAGTTTATCTTTCATCGCTTTCTGAACCTATGTTAGCTAAGTTCCTCAGTGGAGGAGTCACTCCTGTAAGATGAAATGGAAAAATGCTACAAATATTGTGAACTTTAAATAAACTTTAAGTAACTAAAAAAAGCATATTTATTGCTTATTACTTATTACTTATTACTTAAAAAGTATTTGCAGCCAACATTAAGTTAATCAATATAATTCCTGACTTTTAAAAAATTGACCTTAATAGGGACGAACTCTAAATTCCTGATCAGCAGTTTCAATGACTTGGTTCGCTATATCTTCTGGGATTCTCGTATAACCCACATCTTCATTAAAGTCTTGCCCCTTAGTCAAAATCCAGTTCAATAATTCCTTAGTCTTTTCGAGGACAGTTGGGTTAAGATATTTTTTATTAACTAATAACCAAGTCAAACCGACCAAAGGATAGCCATCTTCTGGATCATTGATTTCTTCGCTAGTAAAGTCCTCATTAAACTTGATATTAGCTAGAGCTTTTTTTGTTTCTTCCAAAGTTGGTCTGACGTAACGACCAGACTGATTTTCAAGTCTAGCTACAGGCAGATTGTTCTGAAGAGCAACACCTGCTTGAACATAGCCAATGGCACCATCAGTTCGTCGTACTTCTCCGGCAACTCCACTATCTTGCGGGCGGGTAGCGAAGAGGTCAAATCCCCAATCAGGCTCTCTGCTAGCAGCTATCTTGCCATCACTAATTTTACGCAGGTACTTAGTAAGAATAAAAGTGCTGCCACTACTATCAGAACGAACTACCACTTGAATTTTTCTGTCTGGATAGCGGGAATTAACCTGTTTCCAATTGCTAATTTTACCAGTAAATATTTTGGCTAGTTGCTCACGAGATATCCTGACGTCGGTAGTCACATCTTTGAGATTATAAACAATAGCTACAGCACTTCCGCCCGTTGGTACCATCAGTAATCCATCTTCCATTTGGTTTTCTTCAATGGGAGTAGGAATTAAAGTGCTAGAACCGAAGTCTAAAGCTTGATTAGTGAATAGCCTAATGCCACCACCGCTACCGATCGCAGTGTATTTAAACCTTTCACCTGTTTCTTGCTCATACTCTTGGTTATAACGTTCATAAAGAAGTTCAGGAAAAGAAGCACCACCACCTCTGAGGGATTGGGCAGAAGCAGCAACAGTTGCCAAAGCAATAGTTGTTGAAGTTAAGGTAGCAGCTACGACTCTTTGCCAGTTAGGCATTTTCCAACTCTTCATTGTTGTTTACTAATCCCTTCTGTTAATAATCAATTTACTACCGTCAGTAGCAACCTCCACCCAAAAATCTTGACCTGAAAATTCATAGACAAATTCCCCAAGACGGGTACTACGCCAAATCTCGCTTACCTCAAAATTTGGTAACCACTTATTGAAGGCTTTGAAAACAGTTTCAGGAACTGCACTCTGTTCAACTTGTTCATCAACCTCAATAATAGTTCCATCGGGGCTTACTTCTACCTCGAATTTAAAACCTTGTTGGTTTTGACCACCCAATTCGTAAGTTAGGGAACCATCTGGTTTCAGTTCAACTCCTGCATAGCTAGGCTCAGCACCGGCAACAGCTTGCACTGAACTCATAACAGGAAATGGTACTTCTGACAAGGATATTTCTCTTTCGATTCCCCCGAGAGTTTGGGCTATCAGTAAACTCTCAGTATTAGTAAGAGATTGGGCATTGGCCTTAGCCAAATAAATTGAAGAAGTGAAAACCACCATTCCTGTAGTGGTTAAAATTATTCTCCGAGCATTCGTAAAAAAATTATCCATTCCTGAGCAAGGCAGTGCTAAAAAAGTAACATTAGTAGGGTAGCATCAATTTGACATTCTCCCAGCGCGTGTTTCGCGGGATTACTAAACCTCGCGATGCGAGGTTTGGAGCTTCTTCCACATCTGCGTACACTACCAACTCGTTTTAGTTATGTCCCCGTCTTACGTTATGTCGAAAGACTTTCGACCCATTGCAGAGTCCCGATTCCGCAAGCCCTACGGTACGGAGTCTTACAAGACTTGGTACTTGTTGCTTAGGCTTTTTACCAAGCTTTGCCTTCCTAGCCGGAACCCCCTAAACCTAGTTTTTCAAGGTGCTAATACCTACTGCGCCGTGTTTTCGCGTTTCGGTATCTCTCAATTGTACAACGGCGGTGGAGGCGCGGCATTCGGCGAGTGCGCGTCGCCTGGGGAAACCCCAGGCGTTTATGTCGCACGTCTCGTCGCGCTCAAGCGAGAGTCTCCTGCCGCGAAGAAAGATGATCAAATAAAAGCAAAGAATTGAGAAACTAGTCGCAATGCCTCAACTTTGCCATCGACTCCATCAAGCCACCATCTTGGCTTTGCTCACCTTAAGTGCTAGCTGTTCTCAGGCATCACTGCCAAATGAGGCGATGAAAATGCTGGGAACCGCTGAGAAGATTGTACGTCCAGTTGGCTCTAGTAAACCTCCCTCAGCCTGTGTGCTAGTCGATCCCTTTACTAAGGCGGTTGACAAAGCCATGACTGCTGCTAGCATGGCACAATCAGCTCAATCGCAGCAAGACTGGGATTTCGTCATTTCACAGTGGATTGGAGCCATTGGAGCTATGCAAGCAGTTCCACTAAACAGTCCCAAGCGAGTTTTTGCTCAGAAAAAAGTTGCTGAGTATCTCAAAAACCTAGAAGTTGCCCAACAAAAAGCCTCAAGGCTGAATTCCCCACTGCCCTTTACCAGCTTTAACCACCAAATCCTTGACGAACAACTGCTGCTATATCTATCTTACGTTGCTGCCCTTGGTCCGCCCGATGTTTTGATTGTAGGTAGCTCCCGTGCCTTACAAGGGGTTGATCCTCAGCAGCTACAACAAGTTTTAGCAAGTTTGGGTAAAGGCAGCTTGAAAATTTTCAACTTTGGAGTCAATGGAGCCACTGCTCAATTCGTTGACTTCCAGTTAAGGCAATTGTTGAGTCTGGAACAACTGCCGCGCCTAATTCTCTGGGCTGACGGGGTGCGAGCATTTAATAGTGGGCGAATAGATAAGACTTACAAAAGTGTGATCAACTCACAAGGATATAAACGTTTGATGGTAGGCGTGCGCCCTCAACTCCCCAAAGGTGACGCCCAAAACACTAATGAGTGTGAAGCAATTCCAAAAACTACAACTGCCAACAATCAGCCACAGGAGATGCTTCCCTCTACAGTGGCGACAGACTCAATTGGCACCTTCCCACAATGGCGGCTGACAAGGATTTCCTACAATAATCTCGAATCTCCCTTGCCATCAACTGCCCATAGGTTGATTTTAACTCAGCTGAGCGGACAGACACCACAGCGGCTGACACTGGTACAAGGCATAACTGGCTATAGTAGTTTTGCCATTGATGCCAATGGTTTCTTACCTGTCGATAGCAGCTTTGCCCCCAAAACCTACTTTCAGAAACATCCAAGAGTAGCAGGTATTTACGATGCCGATTATCAGCCCTTTAGCTTTTCAGGTCAACAGGCTATTGCTCTCAATTCTATTAAAGCCTTTACTAGCAAGCAACAGATTCCCTTAGTGGTTGTCAATTTACCTGTTACCCAAGAATATTTAGACACTTGGCGATCGCGTCGTCAGCAGCAATTTCAGAAGTTGATGCAACAAAAAGCCAGTGAAGAATTCATTTTTATAGATATAGCACGGCAGTGGCTTACTCGCAATGACTATTTTGCTGATCCTAGCCATCTTAATCGCTATGGAGCAGCAGCAGTATCTCGCCAACTTGCTACTGAGTCTAAGATTCCTTGGCCGAGGGATAATACTGATTTTGTTCATGGTTCATAGTTCATGGCTCATGGTACGCGCTCCGCGCATGCTGCACAAACATGGTTCATGGGGTTAGTATTCGGCAATTGTGAAATACCTTCCCAATGAACAATCAACAATCAACTTACTCCCAAATCCCACGCCCATTTTTAGCAAAATCAGCAACAGTTTCCTCAGATAACTTATGGGTACTCATTGCCTGCAGCATAATTAAAGGAACTGTCAGATGATGTGCCCCCGCTTGTAGGGCTGCGGCTGCTTCCTCTGGTGATTTAATGCTGGCTGCCAGAATCTCTGTAGTACTGCCTGTGAGTACATTTGCCATCTCCTTTACCAAGGCTAAGCCATCACCTAAAAGGCGGGTGGCGCGATTGACATAGGCGATGGCATATTTCGCCCCTGCCTCCTGGGAAACTGCTGCCTGTGCAGCAGAGTAAATTGCTGTCACTGCACAGGGGATTTCTCGCGACAGTACAGCTACCACTTGAAAACCAACGACAGTTGCAGGAATCTTTAGTACTGTTTTCTCACCAATAATCTCATAAGCAGCCCGCCCTTCTGAGAGCATGCCGTCGAAATCAGAAGCCATCAGTTGGTAATAAAGTTCACCAGGGCTAATCTCGGATAACTGTTTGAGAGTCGTTTCTGGCGGTAAATCACTTTTTGCTAAAAGCGTCGGGTTAGTGGTGATGCCTTTAACCCATCCCAGTTTTTCTGCTGCTTGAGCGTCACTAATTGATGCCGAGTCGAGATAAATCACAATTACTTAATATTTTACAAATTTCCCAGTCTTTAATTAGTTCTAATCGTCGCTCCCCATGCCTCCCCTGCTTTTTTTATTTGTAAGCTAGTGTGCATTTTTAATTGTATATTTTCTGATTTAATTAGAACTCTTTAAATCATCTCCCCGAGCCATCCCCCCATCTCCCCCTCTCCCCATCCCCCCATCTCCCA
>JAAHGS010000264.1 GCA_010692645.1 Symploca sp. SIO2E9 | reverse complement strand
TCATAGTTTGACATTTTTGTCCCGACTCGCCGAAGCAATTATCCGGGAATCAGGACTAAAAGCAACTCCATGAACCCAATCTTGATGTCCCTCGAGGGTTTTAAGTAAGGTACCATCTCTGTTCCAAAGTTTGACAGTATTATCTCGACTTGCTGAAGCAATTGTCTGTGAATCGGGACTCCAAGCTACTGAGTAAACCCAATCGCTATGACCCTTTAGTGTTTTCAACAAGGTACCATCTCTGTTCCAGAGTTTAACAGTTCTATCCCAACTCGCCGAGGCAATTGTCTGAGAATCGGGGCTAAAAGCCACTGCATACACTTCCAAGTCATGACCCACCAGAGTAGTTAGTAAGGTACCATCTCTACTCCAGATTTTGATTGTATTATCCCTGCTTGCCGAAGCAATTGTCTGAGAATCTGGACTCCAAGCTACTCCATAAACCGCAGATTCATGACCCTTGAGTGTTTTCAACAAGGTACCATCTCTACTCCAGATTTTGAGTGTGTTGTCACCACTCGCCGAGACAATTTGTTGAGAGTCAGGGCTAAAAGCAATTGCGTAAACTTGATTGCCATGACCATTAAATGAGCGTAGCAAAGAGCTTTGAGTCTTCCAGAATTTTATCGTTTGGTCACCACCAGCTGAGACAATCATCTTAGAGTCAGGGCTAAAAGCAATTCCCCAAACTTCATCACCATGCCCCTGGAGGGTTTTGAGCAAAGTACCATCTCGACTCCAGATTTTGACAGTTTTGTCCTTACTTGCCGTCGCCAGAGTTTGAGAATCTCGACTCCAAGCCACTCCCACCACTGCCCCACGATGCCCCTTGAGTGTATTTAGTAACGAGCCTTCTCGGTTCCAAAGTTTAACAGTTTTGTCCTCACTTGCTGAGGCAATGATTTGAGAGTCGGGGCTAAAAGCCACTCCCCAAACCCAATCCCTATGCCCCTCAAGTGTTTTGAGTAAGGTACCTTCTCGATTCCAGAGTTTGACGGTTTTGTCCCAACTTGCCGAGGCAATGGTTTGAGAGTCAGGACTAAAAGCTACTCCCCAAACCTTATTGCTATGCCCCACTAGAGTATTTAACAAGGTACCATCTCGACTCCAGATGTTGATAGTGTTGTCTCGACTCGACGTCACTATGGTTTGGGAATCAGGACTAAAAGCAACTTGGTAAACTGAACTATTATGCCCCTCAAGAGTATTTAATAAGGAGCCTTCTCGGTTCCAAAGTTTGATAGTTTTGTCCTCACTTGCTGAGGCAATCAGCTCAGAGTCTGGGCTAAAAGCCACTCCCCAAACTTTCTCACTATGCCCCTCAAGAGTATTTAATAAGGAGCCTTCTCGATTCCAAAGTTTGATAGTATTGTCGGAACTTGTAGAGGCAATAATCTTAGAGTCAGGACTAACCGCAACTCCCCAAATCCAATCCTCATGCCCTGACAAGCGGTTGTACTCAAGCACCCCATAAATTGCCTGCTGTAATACGCTCTCAACCTGAGTTTTGATAGCTAAGTCGGCACCACCTAAATTTCGCAGTTTTTGTTTCGCTTTGATAGCTTCGATAAGTGCATCCAATTCCTGGTTCGAGGTAAAGAGTGTTTCTGAGGATTTAGTAATTGCTTTAATCTCACTAAGGCGTGCTTTTTGCCATTGCCACAAACTCACCACACTCAAACTTACAGCTACCACCAAACCCAGGGCAAGCCCTAGGATTGTTCTTTGTTGACGGCGCTTCTCCTTCTTGAGTTGACTCTCCCACCGCTCCAAACTTAACTTAATGAAAGCTCGCTCAGAGTCGCTCAATTCCTCTCGGCGTTTCTGTTGCCAATCTTCAGCATCACTCAGGGGCTTTCCTCGCAGCAGGGCCCCTTCGTCGAAGTCGCTATTCTCCCATTGACGCCTTGCGGTTCTCAATTGCTCTTGCCAACGGCGAAAGGCACCATCAAGGAGCATCCATTGCTCCAAACGTCCCCAACTTTTAATCAGTGCCTCATGGGCAATTTCTACAGTTTCAATCCCATGAGACTGGTTGCGGTTAGTTACCACTAAACGAGAAGAAGCCAAGCGAGTCACCAAATCCCAGTTTTCTTCCTTGACTTGCTCGCGAGTCGCTAGGCGACGGGTAGCTTCCGTCTCTTCTCCCAAACGCACCAACTGCATAAACACCCGTTGCGCTCTTTGTCTATCTGCCTTACTTAGCTGGGAATACACTGCCTCGGCGTGTTTAGCCAGTGCCTCCTCGACACCGCCAATATCAGAGTAAGCTTGATGAGTGAGCAAACCATCTTTCTGCTTTGACCACAACTGAGTTAGAGCAAACTCTAATAAAGGTAAACGACCTGGTTGAATTCCGATATCTTCAATTAGTCTTTTAGTTAACCCTTCTTCTAAGTGCACCTTCATTTCTGCTGCTGGCAGAGTGATTGCCCTTGATAATTCCTTGCGGTTCATCGGACCAAGGAGCTCTGGGGGGTAGTCGTGCCAAGCCTTAACCAAAGGTTGGTAAGCAAGTGCTCGTCCGAAAAAGTCAGCCCGCAGTGTCAGTACTAGGGTAAATCCTGGTGCTTGATTAACAGCATTGAGCAATATATCCAAGAAGGGCTGGCATTCTGCTTCTGGGCAAAGGGTATAGAGTTCCTCAAATTGATCAGCTACCAGCACCAAACGCGTGCCTGGATTTGCCTGTACAATATCTTCTATAATTTCATATAAAGAGTTAGGACTACGGCGCAGTTCTGTAGTTAATTCACTTAAGTCTTGATTCGACCTCTTGTGAAAGTATTTTTCCGATACTGTTGGCGTTAATTCTGGTCTACTGTTGGCAACTTCTGCAACTAGTCTCTGAATTTCGCCCGAATTTTCTGCTAAATCTGGCTCTTGTTGTTTCCCTTGCTGCTCTGTTTGGGCTTTCCACACCAACAGCAGTGCCGCCGCTAAGGCATCAAAAGGACTAATCCCAGGACGAAAACAGACAATTTGCACCTCCTCAATTGTACGCAAACGAGGAATCAGCCCCGCCAACACCACCGAAGACTTACCGCTGCCAGAAGCCCCAACCACACTTACCAAAGGCTTTTTTGTCGTCGCCATTAGCAACTTTTCAGTGAAAGTCTCCCTTCCTTTAAAGAATTGTGCATCTTCCTCTTGGAAAGCAGACAAGCCAAGATATGGACAAAGAGCAAGCCCTGCTAACTGGGACCAAGTTGGAGGAACTTCCGCCGGGTTTTGGAAAATTATTGGCAACCAACTGGCACAGGGAAATTCATGCTCCAGCCCCTGTAAACGCTCCCGAGCTTCTCGCTCTGCCAGATGGAAAGACTTCCCACCAGAATAGGCTCGCAGAAAATACTTCAAAAATTCCTGCGCTACTTGATCTGGCACCAACTCTCGCATTACAATCATTTGTGGAATATGCAAATCACTAAGTCGTAATGCTAATCCCAAGCCTTCACAGGAGTTAAAAATGGCTAGTTTTAAACCTTGGTCAACTGCAGTTCTCAGGGCATACCACAACTCGTCAATGGTTAAACTTTCCTCAGGATTGATATAAATCCTTCCTGTTTCCCCTTCGGTATTACTATGTCCAGCAAAAAAGATGATATCCCAGGGTTGTTCCCACAGCTGATCATTGATTTCCCTACGTGTCTGCTCTACTAGAAAGGTTATTTCTGCCTGTGGTAAATTCTCTAGCAATTGACGGTCAGCTTCGATATCGATACCATTGCTATGACCGAGAATTGCCAAGATTCTAACTTTTGATTTGGGGGTTGTAGTGATTTTCGGGTTGACGCGCTCAAACTTGAGGGCGCTCAGAATTGCTTCCGCCTTAGGGTATCGTTCAAACAAATCCCACAGATGCCAGGGCAACTTTTGTAGGTGCTTATCTTCGGTGCGGATTAGTAAGCGAATTTCATCGTCTGGGTTTAATGCTTCTCGTAATCGCCTATCGATGAGACGAAACTGCTCACAATTGAGCCATGCTTTGAGGCGCTCACCAAGCTCCAAAGCTGATTGTTGGCATTCATTGAGTGAAGTACCGTAAGTAACTTTTCTCGGCTTGATTCGATAAGGTGTTCCTAGACTACGATATTTGCCTAACCAATGGCGTTGTAACTGTGTAACTAGCTCTGGAGCTGGAGGCAATTCGCCTGTTACCTCTATCGAGGAGCGAGCCCCTTCACTTCCAATTGTCAAAGTTACCCGAAACCCTTGCTCTTCAACATCACCATCTAGCTTCAAAATCACTAACTTTCCAGTTGCAGGCATTTAGTATCCTCCGCAGTGGGGAGTCTCTGACTATAGAACTTGATATACTAATTCTCCAAGTCTATATAGAGCAATATCCGAATTACAGTTGTCAGAAGTTGCTGTTGTAGCTTAGAAATCTTGCCACAAAGGAGTTAGGAGCGGGTGAGCGAAAAAAAGAGTGGGGGAAGGAGTAGGCAGACGCTCCAGACGCTCCAGACGCTCCAGACGCGGAGAATTAAAATTCCAACCAAAATTTCTTCACCCCGCTCCAGGAGTTGAGAAGCTTTCTCCTGTAACTCCTATAATTCTTGCAACTCCTATAATTCCTGCAACTTTCCCTGGCTCAAAACTCACTAGCAGCACCAGCTGGTAATTCTCCGGCAGGCATACGTAAATCTTCCACCATCTCCTGAATTTCTGCTGGTGGTGGTGGGGTAAGACGCGACACTATAACAGTAACAAATAAGTTAATGATCATCCCTGCTGTGCCGATACCCTCAGCGGAAACGCCGAAAAACCAAGTTGGCATTCCAGCAAACTTAACGCCAATAATGTAGAAGGCAGTAACAGCCAAACCAATAATCATCCCGGCAATGGCACCTTCTTTATTAGTGCGCTTGTCAAATATTCCGAGGATAATCACTGGGAAGAAACTGGCTGCTGCTAAACCAAAGGCAAAGGCAACTACCTGACCCACAAATCCCGGTGGATGAACCCCAAAGTACCCGGCGACCACTAGAGCTAATCCTACCATGATTCTACCAACAAATACCCGTTTGCTTTCTGATGCTTCCGGATTAATCATGCGATAGTAGATATCGTGGGCGAAGGAACTAGAAATCACTAGTAGCAAGCCCGATGCCGTAGATAAAGCTGCAGCCAACCCACCAGCTGCCACTAAGGCAACTACCCAAGGGGCTAGTTTCGCTACCTCTGGGGTTGAAAGTACAATAATGTCCCTGTCAATGGTAATCTCATTAGTGGCTTCCTCTGGAGTTAATTGCAAGCGTCCATCGCCATTTTTATCTTCAAAAGCCAATAAACCCGTATTTTCCCATTTGTTTGCCCAGTCTAGCTGGCGTACTTCTTCAATCGTCTGATTATGTAGTGAGTTAATCAGATTGTAGCGAGCAAACATCGATAGCGCTGGGGCAGTGGTGTAGAGAATGGCGATAAATAGTAAGGCCCAACCAGCAGAAAACCTAGCTGAACGCACATTCTTGACGGTGTAAAAACGTACAATTACATGAGGTAAACCGGCTGTTCCGACCATCAAAGCAATGGTAATACACAGCACGTCTAGCATGGATTTGTTAGCAAAGGGTTGGGTGTATTCGGCAAAACCAAGGTCTGTCTGAACTTGATTGAGTTTGTCAGCAATATCACTAAAAGTAAAGCCCAATTGCGGAATGGGATTACCTGTCAGTAGAAAAGCTAGGGCGATCGCCGGAATCAAGTAAGCGATAATTAGTACGCAATACTGTGCTACCTGTGTCCAAGTAATTCCTTTCATTCCCCCCAACACGGCAAAAAAGCCAACAATTACCATACCGATGACGACACCAGTAGTAATATCTACCTGGAGAAAACGGCTAAAGACAATACCGACACCGCGCATTTGCCCTGCCACATAAGTCAGGGAAACGAAAATGGCAGCAATCACTGCTACTATGCGAGCAACGTTGGAGTAATAGCGATCGCCAACAAAGTCAGGTACAGTATATTTACCAAACTTGCGCAGGTAGGGAGCAAGTAATAGCGCCAGCAGCACATAACCACCAGTCCAACCCATCAGGTAAATTGAGCCGTCGTAGCCTAAAAAAGAAATTAATCCTGCCATAGAAATGAAAGAAGCCGCCGACATCCAGTCAGCAGCAGTGGCAGCACCATTGGCAATTGAGGGCACCCCTTGCCCCGCGACGAAAAAGCCGGAACTGTCCTTGACACGGGAGCGCCAGCCAATGTAGATATACATAATGAAGGACAAACCGACAAATAGCGTTGTCCAGATTTCAACACTCATGAGTTTTCTTTATTTCCTGAGGTTATCGAAATTAATTTGGGTTAAATACCCCACCGTCACTTGCGGTGCATAAAATTGGTTGGGGTCAAATCCCCATCCAATTTGTCCCCGCGTCCCCGTGTCACCGTGTCCCCGCGTCTTTAATTTTGCGGTCTAACTTGTCCATCTGGACAGCGTAAATAAAAATTAGCACCACAAAGACCAAAATTGAACCTTGCTGTGCCATCCAGAAGCCCAGAGGCAAGCCTCCCAGACTAAGGTAATTTAAAGGTTCAACTAACAAAATGCCTAAAACTAGAGAAACCAGAGCCCAAACAATCAAAAGATTTCTGATTAAAGTAGTATTGGCACGCCAGTAGGATTGACGGTGATTTGATTCCATGGTTTTACACCTGACAAAATTGGAAAGTTAACAAGAAAGCCTATTCTCTCGAGTCTATTAGCTAAGGATATAAACTCTCTTACATACTTGTGCCTGTTTGTATCTCAGACAAGGCAAGATATATTCTTGAATAGCTTATCAGTAGGAGTGTATTTTAGAATTACATCTCGTTCCACAAGCGCAATCAGCTTATGTAATGAGCGAGTTAATTAAGGATGTCGAAGGCGTTATTGAAGGTTTAGGATATGACAGTTGTGTCTTAGTGGGTCATGACTGGGGTGGTGCGATCGCTTGGCAATTTGCCTATGCTCACCCGGAAATGGTTGAGCAAATGATCGTAATGAATATACCTCATGCTGCTAAGTTTGTTCAAGGGTTTGAAACTGTAATTTAATTGTTGGACAAAGCTACCCATTGCTTGACTTTTTGTACAGATGTGGTATTTTAATAGTAAGCGAAAACCAAGTTTAAAAACTTACGGCTTGAGAACCGGAACAAAACCAGTCAAACAGCTGAGCCCTTACAGGTAACTGAGGATTAGGTGTCAGTTTGAAATTGGCAAGAACGGATAGGTAGCGAAGTACTCAAATTAAA
>JAAHGS010000263.1:1740-7258 GCA_010692645.1 Symploca sp. SIO2E9 | reverse complement strand
GGGGGGGGGAGGGGGGGGAGGGGGGGGGGGGAGGGGGGGGGGGGGGGGGGCGGGGGGGGGGGGGGGGGGGGAGGGGGGGGGGGGGGGAGGGGGGGAGAGGGGGAGACGCGGAGACGCGGAGACGCGGAGAGGGGGAGACGCGGAGATGCGGAGATGGGGAGATGGGGGGATGAATCTTGACGTCGTGTTTCTATGCTTCTAAGTTAATTGGATAATTTATTTCTTGTAGTTCCCTTAAGGTATTTTTGATAAATTCTGCCATATCTTTATATGAACATCCGCATTGGTAATGGTTACGATATCCACCGATTAGTTGTCGAACGCCCCCTGATTCTCGGCGGTGTCGAGATTCCCCATGAATTGGGGTTACTGGGACACAGTGACGCTGATGTCCTGACTCACGCTATCATGGACGCCATGCTAGGTGCTTTGAGTTTGGGAGATATTGGTCATTATTTTCCCCCTACTGACCCTAAATGGGCAGGGGCTGATAGTCTAGTTTTATTAACTCAGGTAAATCAGCTCGTGCAAACTCAAGGCTGGCGCATCGGAAATATTGATTCTGTGATTGTGGCGGAACGTCCGAAGCTTAAACCTCATCTTAAGACAATGCGCGATCGCCTTGCCACAACCCTAGAATTAGAACCTAACCAAATTGGTATCAAGGCAACTACTAACGAAAAGTTGGGTCCAGTGGGACGAGAAGAGGGAATTGCTGCTTATGCTGTAACTCTATTAGTAGGGTGAACGAAATTTTGGGTGGCATTTGATTTATCCGCGTCTGGAGCGTCTGGAGCGTCTGGAGCGTCTGCTTACTTGTTCCCCCACTCTTTTTTTCGTTCACCCCTATTAGTAAGCAACTGAACTTTTGAAGCCAAAATTTTCTATGAATGACTCTAAGGCGACAACGACTCCGATTACCACTAATTGGTCTAGCTTGTTGCAAAAGTTACTTGAGCGTCAATCCTTATCAGCTGAGCAGGCCTCACAGTTGATGCAAGGATGGCTGCATGAGGAAATCCCGGAGGTTTTATCAGGGGCAATTCTAGCGGCGATTCAGGCTAAAGGCGTCTCTGCTGAAGAATTGACGGGAATGGCTCAAGTATTGCAATCTCAATCTTTACAGAGCGCGGTAATTGAACACCAAACCCCAGTAATTGACACCTGTGGTACTGGTGGAGATGGGGCTTCAACCTTTAATATCTCAACAGCTGTAGCTTTTGTAGCTGCTGCTGCTGGTGTTTTAGTTGCCAAACATGGCAATCGTTCGGCTTCGAGCAAAGTTGGTTCAGCTGATGTTTTAGAGTCCCTTGGTGTCAACTTATCAGCAGCACCGGAAAAGGTGCAAGCAGCACTTCAGGAAGTGGGTATCACTTTTCTATTTGCTCGTGGTTGGCATCCAGCGATGAAGGCGGTGGCACCACTGCGGCAAACTCTAAAAGTGCGGACTGTTTTTAATCTGTTGGGACCATTAGTAAATCCTTTGCGCCCCACTGGGCAAGTGATTGGGGTATATGATTCTAGTTTTGTAGCTACTGTTGCTCAGGCTTTGTGCCAGATGGGGACTCCCAAAGCTTTTGTTTTGCATGGCAGAGAAAAACTAGACGAAGCGGGATTAGCAGCTGAAACTGACGTGGCATTGCTAGCAGAGGGTAAGGTACGCTCATTAAGTTTAAATCCCCAACAACTGGGCTTAAACCCAGCACCCACTGAGGCACTGCAAGGCGGAAATCTGGAGGAAAATGCGGTGATTTTGCGCAATGTTTTGCAGGGCAAGGGAACTACTGCACAGCAAAATGCTGTAGCTTTAAATGCTTCTTTAGCATTGCAAGTGGGGGAAGTTGTACCGCTTGAGGATTACAAAACAGGGATTGAGCTGGCAAAAGATGTCATGCTTAGTGGTAGTGCTTGGTCGAAGCTGGAGCAGTTAGTAAAGTTTTTAGCTTGATTCAGGTAGTTGGGCATAGGGTGCATGTTATTGAAACTAAATAATTCCTTGACAATTGGTGGAGCTATTCCCTTAATAGCATGGTTAGCATACGCTTCTTTAACTAATCCTGCTGAGGCTCAAATTACACCGGATAACACCTTGGGTAATGAGAGTTCTGTGGTGACACCCAATGTTGATGTCAAAGGGGCATTGGCAGATTTGATTGAAGGTGGGGTAATAAGGGATATTAATCTATTCCACAGTTTCTTAGAGTTTAATGTCCCAGATAGAGGGCGAGTTTACTTTGCTAATCCAGTAGGGATTGAGAATATTTTGACTAGGGTGACAGGAAATAACCTCTCGAATATTCTGGGAACTTTGGGAGTAGATGGAGCCGCCAATTTATTCTTGCTCAATCCTAATGGTATTGTCTTTGGGAATAATGCCCAATTGGATGTGGAAGGTTCGTTTTTCGGGAGTACGGCTAATAGCTTGGTGTTTGGTGATGGTTCCGAGTTTAGTGCCGCCAATCCTAATCAACCACCGTTATTGAAAGTTAGTGCACCGCTGGGATTACAGTATGGAGCCAATTATACAGGTGCGATCGCTAATTCCGGTAATTTAGCAGTGCCAGAAAATTTGACTCTGGCAGGTGGAAATTTGAATTTGCAGGGACAGCTATACGCTGGAGGAGATTTGAGGCTGCAAGCAGAAAATGCAGTTGAAATTAACGATAGTGTGGCGCAACAGTTTATTGCTGCTGCTGGGGGAGAGTTAGAGATTCAGGGTAACGAAAGTGTTGATATCTTTGCTTTGAATCATCCAGACAGTGGGCTATTCGCTGGTGGTAATTTAGTATTGCGTTCTGCTAATACTATTGCTGGTGATGCTCACTATTGGAGTGGGGGCAGTTTTCGCATTGAGAAATTGGATGGGAGTTTGGGGAGTTTATTTAGTCCCAATGATCCAATTGCTCGCTCTCTTGGTGATGTTGAACTGCTTGAGTACACCGGAAGCTCACTACACATTTTGGCTGGGGGTTCGGTTTCGATTCCAGGTACTGTCGAGATTACACAGGCAGACGAAACTGGAAATACTATTAATCCCACTGATACCCCGACTTGGGCTCAAGTCACTTTATCTAATGGAAGCGCTTTAGTTATCGACGGCACGGCGCAACCAACCTTAGATATAAGAGCCGGGATGAACCAAGAGGCAATTGGTAATCCACTTAATCTGACGGGGAGTAACTTTGAATCGGTGGAGGGAAGTATCAATACTCTTCCGGAAACTGCAGACATCAATGTTGGGCAGATTTCACTTAAAGCTCCCGAGGGATTGGTATTGTTGACAAATCAGTATGAATCGAATCAATCCCTGTCAGGGGGAGCAATTGAAGTAGAGACTATTCGGGCAGACGATACTTTTGGTGAATTTATTGGTAACAGTGGCTCGGTGATCATTGACTCTCGTGATCAGATGACGATTACTAATCGTATTGATACTTCTTCTGATTCTGGTTTGGGAAGAGGTGGAGAGATTAAATTACTCGCTTATGGAGATATCTCGCTGATTAATGGAGCTGTAGTAACTGCTACTGGCAATGGCGGTGGTGGTATTGAGATTTTAGGCGATCGCGTTTCTCTTACTGATGGTTCAAGAATTTTTTCTGATACAACAGGTTCAGCAACAGGAAGAGATGTTTTAGTCAACGCTAACCAGTTGATGATTACCGATGGGTCAGCAATAGTAGTTAATAGTCGTAGCGATGGGATGGGGGGCAATTTGATTGTTAATGCCTCTGAATTAGTGGAAGTAACAGGGACTTCTGCCGATGGTGAGTCTCCCAGCAGCTTGGAGGCTCAAGCGGTTGCAGGCTCGACGGGAAATGCCGGAAACTTAACCATTTCCACTCCCAGATTACTTATTGCCGAGGGGGCACAAGTGAGTAATAGCACCTTGGCTCCTGGAGCTGGAGGCAATTTGACTATCAATGCCTCTGAATTAGTTGAGGTGACGGGAACCTCTGCCAATGGTGAGTTTCTAAGCAGGTTGAGTGCTCGAGCAAATCAAGGCTCAACGGGAAATGCCGGAAACTTAACCATTAGTAGTCCAAAGTTGCTAATTGCCGAGGGAGCAGTCGTCAGTACTAGCACTTTAGGCTCTGGAGATGGAGGAAATTTGACTATCAATGCCTCTGAATTAGTTGAAGTTATTGGTACTTCTGCCGATGGTGAGCCTCGCAGCTTCTTGATTGCTCAAGTTAATCCAGACTCAACGGGAAATGCTGGAAACTTAACCATTACCACTCCCAAATTACTAATTGCAGAGGGATCACAAGTGAGTACTAGCACCTCGGGCTCTGGAGATGGAGGGATTTTGACCATCAATGCCACAGAATTAGTGGAAGTGACGGGGACTTCTGCCGATAGTAGTGTTAGGAGCCTCTTGTCGACTCAAGTTAATCCAGGCTCAACGGGAAATGCTGGAAACTTGAGCATTAACACTCCCACATTGTTAATTGCTGAGGGTGCAGTAGTCAGTGCTGGCACTTTAGGTCGAGGAAATGGAGGAAATTTGACTATCAATGCCTCTGAATCAGTGAAAGTCAGGGGAACTTCTGCCGATGGTGAATTTGGCAGCAGGTTGAGTGTTCAAGCGAATACAGGCTCGACAGGAAATGCTGGAGACTTGAGTATTAGCACTCCGACATTAGTAATTGCCGAGGGGGCAGTAGTCAGTGCTAGCACTTTGGCTCAAGGAGCTGGGGGGAATCTGATCATTGAGGCAACAGAATCGGTGCAAGTGATTGGTCGCTCCACCAATGGTGAGTTACGCAGTATCCTGGAAGCTCGAGCTCAAGGTAAAGGAAATGCCGGAAACTTAACTATTAGCACTCCAACGTTGCTAATTACTGAGGGGGCATTGGTAGATGCTAGTACTTTTGGAGAGGGAGCTGGGGGGAACTTGACTATCAATGCCTCTGATTTAGTTGAGGTGACGGGAACCTCTGCCAATGGTGAGTTTCTAAGCAGGTTGAGTGCTCGAGCAAATAGAGACTCAACGGGAAATGCCGGAAACTTAACCATTAGTAGTCCAAAGTTGCTAATTGCCGAGGGAGCAGTCGTCAGTACTAGCACTTTAGGCTCTGGAGATGGGGGGAATTTAATTATCAATGCCTCTGAATTAGTAGAAGTGACGCGGACTTCCGCTGATGGTGAATCTCGCAGCTTCTTGATTGCTCAAGTTAATCCAGACTCAACGGGAAATGCTGGAAACTTAACCATTACCACTCCCAAATTACTAATTGCAGAGGGATCACAAGTGAGTACTAGCACCTCGGGCTCTGGAGATGGAGGGATTTTGACCATCAATGCCACAGAATTAGTGGAAGTGACGGGGACTTCTGCCGATAGTAGTGTTAGGAGCCTCTTGTCGACTCAAGTTAATCCAGGCTCAACGGGAAATGCTGGAAACTTGAGCATTAACACTCCCACATTGTTAATTGCTGAGGGTGCAGTAGTCAGTGCTGGCACTTTAGGTCGAGGAAATGGAGGAAATTTGACTATCAATGCCTCTGAATCAGTG
>JAAHGS010000263.1:0-1640 GCA_010692645.1 Symploca sp. SIO2E9 | reverse complement strand
GGGAAATGCTGGAAACTTGAGCATTAACACTCCCACATTGTTAATTGCTGAGGGTGCAGTAGTCAGTGCTGGCACTTTAGGTCGAGGAAATGGAGGAAATTTGACTATCAATGCCTCTGAATCAGTGCAAGTGAAGGGCACTTCCCCTGATGATGAGTCTCCCAGCAGGTTGAGTGTTCGAGCGAATATAAGCTCGACAGGAAATGCTGGAGAGTTGAGAATTAGTACTCCGAGGTTGCTAATTGCCGAGGGGGCACAGGTCGATGCTAGTACCTCGGGCTCTGGAGATGGGGGGAATTTGACCATCGAGGCGACAGAATTAGTGGAAGTGAGGGGGACTTCGGTTGATCGTGAGTCTCGCAGCTTCTTGATTGCTCAAACTCAAAGCAAAGGAAAAGCCGGAAACTTAACCATTACCACTTCCAGGTTGCTAATTACTGAGGGTGCAGTAGTCAGTGCTAGCACCTTGGGAGAGGGAGATGGGGGGAATTTAACCATTAACACCCAAGAATTACTCCTTAGTGATGGCGCACAGGTATCGGCACGAAGTGAAGGAACAGCTCCGGCAGGTGACATTACTCTCAATATTGGGAGACTTTTGAGCGCCACCGATGGTGAAATTATTACCGATGCAGAACAATCTGCTGGTGGTGCCATTGAAATTAGGGCCCAAAACATCCGACTCTTCGGTGATAGTGACATAAAAACCAATGTCTCCAATGGCGAAGAAAATGGCGGAGACATTAATCTTACTGCTGATTCGATTATCGCTTTTGATGATAGTGACATCCTCGCCTTTGCCCAAGATGGTAAAGGAGGTGATATTACCTTCAATACTCCTGCCTTTTTCGGTGAAAACTATTACCCTGCCCCAAAAGGTACTAATCCAGTTACCCTCGATGGCAATAATCAAGTCGATATTAATGCCTCTGGTGGAATAGATGGAGTTATTACCTTACCCGACGTTAGCTTTATTCAAAATAGCATCACCGATTTGCCGGATGAATTAATTAACCCAGATAGTGTAATTGCTGGTAGCTGCATCATTCCCACTAATGAGCCACAGGGAAGTTTATATATTACAGGGGCAGGGGGTTTACCAACTCGCCCTGGAGATATGGCAGTGGCACCTTACCCCACTGGGATTGTAAAACCCATAGGCAATAGTGGAGATTCACCTAGCTCAGTCTCTAGAACTAATCGTCGATGGCAAAAAGGCGACCCAATTATAGAACCAACTGGAGTATATCAACTTCCCAATGGACGGCTGGTTATGGGTCGAGAATGTTCTCGTTGACTTTTGACGAGATAAGACAGAGAAGATTTAATCATTTTATATTTTCCCTGTCACTTCTAGGCGATTCGCGATCGCCTCAACTACGCTTTCAAAAATCCCCAGGGAGTTTTCAACTATCGTGTTGAGGGTATCAAGCAGGGGATTAATTTCACAAATTTCCCAACAACAAACCCTCGGATCTTTAACCAAGGTTTGGTTAAGCAGGCACGCTTCCTTATTGACACTCCCATCGCTAAAAGCGAGGGATTCTTAGGTCGTGGGGATTCCAACGAATTTACCCTCACTAAGCATCTTTACCGTATGCCCTACGGCTGCAAGTCCGCGTATTGCGACTACTTGAGCG
>JAAHGS010000262.1 GCA_010692645.1 Symploca sp. SIO2E9 | reverse complement strand
GGTGTACTTACGATGATTTTCACGAAGTAGTTGGACTTCCAGGTGGACCTATCTTCCTTGACCATCTTGGTGGATCAGGGATTGCCGTACGGTTTAAAGATAGGACCGTTAATCTGGAATTGGAAGAAATGAAGAACTGTGCATTTTCAGAACATGGGATCATTCAGAGAGAATCTCCAACCTGGTTCTGAGTTTCTAGAACTATTAACAAGACGTCGCCAGCCCCCGTCAGACCCTCTCTACAACCATGTTGTAGGGGCGTACCGCTTACGCCCCTACGCTCCTTCTCAGCACCCTTGTACCGCGATGCTGTTTTTCCTGTGGTGCTGAGAGCTAAGAACAAATCATTGGTTTTGACTATAAATATAATTAATACTAATTAATGGTGGATTTAAAGCTAAAAGACTAGTAGGGCGATAGGGATGAAAAAGGAGGAAAACTAGTTTGAGAGCTAATTTACGAGTTTATTCTCCCTCAACAGTCCCTTCTAACAATAAATAAGAATAGCTTATTTTATCTTCAATTAAGAATCTCATTCTTAATATTGCTTAATGTCCAGACGGTTTTCCCCTAGTATCGGAAGTGAAGTAGTTACAACCAAGCAAGCCTGATTATAGGCGAGAGCAGTTGTCTGAATTACATTTCAGTTTATTTTCTACTGCCGTTCCATAATCAACTAGAGAGGATCAACACATGGCAACTTACAAAGTCACGTTAATTAACGAAAAAGAAGGGCTAAACACCACTATTGATGTTCCAGACGATGAGCCAATTCTAGATATTGCTGAAGAACTGGAGATTGAAATACCTTACTCCTGTCGCGCTGGTGCTTGTTCCAGCTGTGCCGGTAAGATCACAGCTGGTGAAGTTGATCAAGATGACCAGTCCTTCCTAGATGACGATCAACTGGAGGCTGGATTTGTTCTCACCTGTATTGCCAAGCCCAAGTCTGACTGCACGATCATCACCCACCAAGAGGAAGAACTTTACTAACTGGCAATTACTAAGCTAGCACAGTAAAATTCATCCCTTTCCCAATAATTTCTACTGCCGTTCCACAATCAACTAGAGAGGATCAACACATGGCAACTTACAAAGTCACGTTAATTAACGAAGCAGAAGGGCTAAACAGTACTATTGATGTTAAAGACGATGATATAATTCTCGATGCTGCCGAAGAACAGGGTATTGATCTACCTTACTCCTGTCGCGCTGGTGCTTGCTCTACCTGTGCTGGTAAGGTCACAGCTGGTGAGGTTGATCAAGATGACCAGTCCTTCCTAGATGACGATCAACTGGAGGCCGGATTTGTTCTCACCTGTATTGCTAAGCCCAAGTCTGACTGCACGATTATCACCCACCAAGAGGAAGAACTGTACTAAGTCGTAATAATTGAGCTAGCACAGCAATACCCATCCCAATCTTAGGATTGGGATGGATCCCATAACTAGGGAAGCAGTAAATCTGTAGGGGCCCTCCAAAAGACGATTGAGTCATTTAGGGCTTTAATTTGAGTTCCAGGGTAGTAAAAACTGAGGATCTGCTTTCCTGTCCAACCAAGTTTAGCTAAGTTGTGGGAACCATATTGACTCAAACCAACCCCATGACCAAAGCCACCGCCCACAAAAGCATAGCCTTTAAGGGTTTTATCTGCTCCGTAAATGGCTTCGAGATAGAAGAGAGTGCTGCGGGGAGGACCAAAAGCACTGCGGACTTCATTTTTCTTGATTTCAATGACGCTCTTGTCTGTTTCTACTGCCAGTTTAAGAACTCTTCCTGCTGATGACCTCTCTACCACTCGCATATGCTTAATCTCGGTAAAGTCAGCGTTAGGTTTTTTGGTTCTTTTGAGATAGCGTTTTAAATCCTGTGCAATTTGTTCGAGGCTGCTTTGTTTGCGCCAGCGGAAGATACTCCTTTCACTCTCGTTAAATCCCTCTTCTAAATTGATAAACTCGCGAAAATTATTTTCTGGAGCTAGGGATTTTTTTGACAAATCCCAAACCAAGCTGGGAGCATCTACCACAGCTTTTAAGTAGGGACGCTCTAAACCATTCCAGATGTCGCTAAAGGGAGCTGTGATACCACCAGTTGTGGAAGAATAGAGGGCATCTACTAGTTCATTTTCGTAAGTTAGCACCAGACCTTTAGTTGAGGCGATGGCTCGATCTGCACTGATCCAAGTATTAGTTAGTCCTTTATAAACCTGGCAGTGAGTATCTGCACAGAGTTCGTAGCCATCAGCCGTAAATCGGCGACGGTTGCGCAGAGCATAAGTCCGGGCAATGATTGTCTGAGCTTCCACTGCTGCATAGGGAGCACCTCCCCCAATTTCGTGAGGCACAACGCCCCGTAGATAGCTTTCGATGGGTACTTGATTGACCAAGGTATAGGTGCCGTAGGAGTTAGGCTGAAATCGCAGGCTTCCAGGATATAGACGAGGGCGTTTATCTTTTTCGCCTTTACTTACCCGAATTAGATTTTTACCAGCTGAAATTTCTAACTCTTGACGATTGTAGCGATAGTGATTAACTACAAATGATCCCTGTAGCACCTCTGGCAGAATTTGCGTCTCGAGATAGGCACTATTGTTGCCTTGAGCTTGGAGACTTTGTAGCAGTAAGCGTCGCAGTAAAGGCGTCCGATAAACATCCCGTTTTGCCCATACTTGCCAACGTTCTGGCTGAGTTATCTCCACTTCAATACCCCGATTGCGCCACTGATTAGCACTGTCTTCTGCAGTTTCAAAGGTACCGTGGTTACTCAGCACTAAGCGTTCTTCTACCAGTGGTGATAATAGCCTTTTTTTTGCAGTTTCCAGCTTAAGACTATCAGTTTGCAGAGTTTGCGGTTGCATCTCCCCTGACAAAAAACGCACAGTCAGCAGATCCCCTGGGGTTGCTTCCAGCGTGAGTTGGTCAGTAGGTTCTTCTCCAAATCTCTGCACCACCCCTACCTGTAGCTCCAAATTGCTGGCTTTTGCTGCTGAGGGCGATAATAGTACCAGTCCCAAAAGACCTAACGCTATTAAACAAGCTTGACCAAGGTTTGGACCGAGGGCCCAAGAGTTTTCCTGTTCACTTCTTCGGTGAGGATAAAATCGGCAACCTTTTAGGTTCCAAGGGGTTCGAGAGGAGTCTATCCCATCTTCCTTGATCGGGTGGGGACAGGTTATAGTTGTTTGCTTCACCCCTTTTCGGAGTCTGTGCTTACGCTGATCCTTGATTTGAGCCTTCATTGTTAATAGTTAGTACTTTTATACCTCAAGAATTGCTGCCGTTGCCAAACAACAGCTCCCCTTTAATCATTCGCTGGGCGGCATCAAGTAGCACTTCATCCTGATAGGGCTTGATGAAATAGCCCCTAGCTCCCAACCTTGCAGCTTCTTGCTGGTGTCTTTGAGCACCGCGAGAAGTTAGCATGGCGATTGGTATCTGGCGCAAATCTTCGTCTTTCTGTAGTCGAGATAGCAGCTCAATACCATTCATTCTAGGCATTTCAATATCACAAAAAACTACATCACAAGGTAGACCAGAACGCAGTTTCTCCCAAGCCTCTTGACCATCGCGAGCTTGTTCTACCCTGTAGCCTGATTTGGTGAAAGTTATTTCCAGGAGACTGCGCACTGTAATTGAATCATCCACAATCAAAACCATCGGCTCAGACTTAGTTTCTGTGATCTCAGCTAGATCCGGGATCGAGTTTTCCTCTCTTTGCCAGATGGTGACACCGCCGCGAATACCTTTGGCAAGGTCAATTAGTTCCAGGACATCAGCAATTGGCATAATCCGACCATCTCCTAAAACTGTGGCTCCCGCAATGCCCACAGGTTTCGGTGCTGGTCCTTCAAGTTGCTTAATCACAATTTCCTGCTCGCCCAAGGCCTGATCTACCTGGATAGCTGTGAAGTTGCCGACACTGCGCAGAACTACAATTGAAATCAGGTTATCTTCCCGCTTACCATAGACATTGCCCCGACTCAGATGGCGATTATATTTGAGCAAATCAGATAGGTGTTGAAATGGCAGCAGGGTATCACGCCATTGGATACAGCTTTTACCTTCTGAGTTAGTTTTAATTGCATCTGGAGAAATATCTAAGACGTCTTCCACCCCGTCCATAGGGAAGGCAATACGAGCCCGATTGCTCAGACAGAATAGTGCTTTGCAAATGCTTAGGGTTAGAGGCAGGCGAATTGTAAAGGTAGTGCCTTTGCCGAAATGAGAATCGATGCCGATCACGCCGCGAATCTCACTCATACTAGTGCGTACGACATCTAGACCAACGCCTCGTCCCGCATACTCACCAGCTTTGTCAATGGTACTAAAGCCTGGGTGGAAGAGAAAGTCGTATAAATCTGAGTCGCTGAGACTTTTTGCCTCAGCTGCTGAGACCAATTCCTTCTCAATCGCCTTGTTCTTGACTCGCTCAGGATCAATACCTGCTCCGTCATCGGAGATGGAAATTACCGTCTGATTTCCCTGCTGGAAAGCCCGGAGTATGATTGTACCAGCAGGCTGCTTGCCTGCGGCTTGGCGTATTGCTGGAGGCTCAATTCCGTGGGTAAGGGCGTTGTTGACCAGATGAATTAGTGGATCGAAAAGGTGTTCAAGGATCATCTTGTCAATTAAGACTTCCCTGCCCTCAACATACAAATTTGCTTTTTTGCCTAACTTCAAGGAAATATCCCGCACGGCTCTGGGCAAACGGTCAGCAGTGTAAGCAAAAGGCACCATACGCGATCGCGTTAAACCTTCTTGCAGCTGAGTAGTAACCTGACGCAGTATTCTGGCAACTTGATCGGTTTCATCCACCAAAAACCCAACATCAGAAGCCGATTCTCGCACTTGGACAATCAGCTCGATCATCTCTTGGGAGAGTAAATGGAAACCGGTGAAGCGGTCCATTTCCAGGGGGTGGTATTCTTTATCCTCCCCATGCTCCCTAAGTGAGGATTGCCCCGAATTAATGGCAGAGCTTTGGTTATGGCGGCTGGCTAATAGAGAACTCTCTAGTAGCGATCGCTCATACAAATCTCGCATCCTCGCCCCCACATCGCTCAGGGCTGATACTTGGTTTTGCAAATTGTCTAGGAATTGACGCAGACGTTCTTGGTCTTGTTCTAAGCTATTGCGGTTAACTACCAGTTCCCCAACTAAGTTACTGAGACTATCTAGATGTTTGACTGGCACCCGCATCGTCTGTTCTCTAATTTGCAGTGAGCGAGAACGACCAACAGAGCGGGGCTGACGCGACTCGACTCTTGCCTGCTTTGCCCTGCCGATCTGATCAACCTGCTCTAGCAGTTTCTCTAGGTCTTTAAATTCGTCTTCCATCCCCTCTGGAGTTGGCGCACAAACTCCAGAAGCAACACTTGCTTGCTCACTGCTAACAGGTGTCTGTTCGTTTAAGAAAAGTTCAAGTTCAGCAAATACGTCCGCGCTTGCTGAGACTGGTTTTACCTTCGAGGCAGAGGTTGCTGGCGTTTCTGGTGATGCTAGTAATTGTTGATCACCCAGCATGGCTTCTAATTCTTCAAAATTGACCTTACTAGATTCTGATTCTGGAAGAACAGGTAGTTTTGAGGATTGCTCCACCTCGGTATTCACCTCTGGTTGAGCTATCTCTAGCTCCGGTTTGAAAGCTGTTTCTGTTGTAGATAAAAAATGCTCTTGTGAAAGGTTAAAGGTATCTTCTTCGACTGCGGCTGCTTCGCTTAAAAGGGATGCTAAGTCTGACTCTTGCTCAGAGTCACTGGCTGCTGATGGGGTGGCTTCAGTTGCTTGCTTGTCAAGAACTAGAGGCTCATCTAAATTTAACCAAGACTCGGAGATACCAGCAACCAGCTCTGTTTGAGTACTGCTCAAGTCTAAATTCAACTGTGTCACAGCTGATTGTGAAGCCGCCGAAGTTGATTCTCCTACTAAGGAACTACCTGCAACTTCTTCACCCTCAAGGGTGCCCTCCTGAGCAGTTTCTGAATCTGCCGCCAACAAATCCTGGAGAGACTCAACTTCAGGTAATATCTCCGACTCTTCTACACCATTGAGGTCAAGCCCAAGTTCAATTAAGACTTTTTCGTCTGAAATATCTGTGATTTTTTCTGTCGTCGAACTATTTTCTCCCAAGCTATCCTCACCAAACAAACTGCTGAGGTAATCAGCATCTGTTTGTGTCTTTGTCGAGGACTCTGAGCTATCTGTCTCAAATAGTAGCTCACTAAATTCCTCAGCCGCGCTGGCTCTGGTATCAGACTTACTAGAAGCGTGCGCTGATGCAGTTGACTCTTGAGGTTCGAGAGCCAACTCTTCTAAGGACTCATCACCCAACCAAGCCATCAAATCTTCGTTATTAGTGGAGGGAACTTTTCCTGAAAGTTCCAAATTATCTAACTCGTCGATTAGTTCATCCCACTCTTTTTGCTCTTCCCCACTCAATGAAGAAGCTGCCTCTGATGAAGGCTTAACCTGATCAAGACTGATAATTTCCTCTTCTTGCCAGGTTTCTTCCAAATCAGGAGTCTGACCTTCAAAAATATCAGCTAGAGTGTTGAGTTCTGTGATCCCCACTTCAGGAATGCTTGCTGATCTTGATTGAGCAGGTTTTGTTGCTCTATAGTTACCAGGCTGATTCTGGGTGGGAGCAAATGGATTGGCTTGATTGTCGTCTGGGGTAAAGTTTTGCTGGTGCAAAGGCTCACCACTTTCTGATTGGATATAGTTGTTTTCTTTTTGGTGGGAGATATCTGGACTGTTGCCAGAATTGGGTGCTGTAGCGTTGCCATTTTGCTGGGGCATTTCCAAGTCAATTGATTTTGATTGTGTCTGGAAGTTGACCTCAGGTGCTCTCACTGAACCAGAAGCTGCAAACTCTGGTACAAGTGCTATCAGTTGCTGACTGGGAGCAATCTCAACTGAGCGGTTTGCCAGTATTAACTCCTGAGCTTGTTTGATTTCTTTAATCACCAGCTTAACAAGCTGGGCATAGGAATTTCGAGTAGAAGCGATTGCTGCCCTTGAAATCTCTATTAAGTCGCTCCAACTTGGCAAGTATAATTGTTTACCAAGACTTAATAGATGAAGGCAATGTTTCTCCAAGGCTTGGCTATTTTCCGATGAGTCCTGTTGCTTAAATAGCTGTTACAAGTTCCTTATTGGAGGGTGAGCGAAATTTTGGTTGTAATTTCAATTCGACCTGTCTCCCCCTCTCCGCGTCTCCCCCTCTCCGCGTCTCCCCCTCTCCGCGTCTCCCCCTCTCCGCGTCTCCCCCTCTCCGCGTCTCCCTGTCTCCCCCTCTCCGCGTCTCCCCCTCTCCGCGTCTCCCCCTCTCCGCGTCTC
>JAAHGS010000261.1 GCA_010692645.1 Symploca sp. SIO2E9 | reverse complement strand
CCCAATGTTGTTTGAAGCGTGGTGTATTCTTTCACAAGGTAGACGCCAGAAAGACTTCTCAAATCTGTCCCAATTGTTTAGCAGAAACGGGAAAGAAAACTTTAGCTGAGCGTGTTCACTCATGCAGCAATTGCGGCTATACCACAGACAGAGACGTGGCAGCCGCTACGGTCGTCGCTATACGCGGACTTGCAGCCGTAGGGCATACGGTTAAGATGCTTAGTGAGGGTAAATTCATTGGAATCCCCACGACCTAAGAATCCCTCGCTAAAAGCGAGGGAGTGTCAACACTTAGGAGTTCCCTTGCCAGGGTGAACGCAATTTTGCGTGGGATTTAAATTCTCTGCATCTCCGCGTCGACCTGTCGACCTGTCGACCTGTCTGCTTACTCATTTCCCCACGCCTTTTTTCGCTCACCCCCCTTGCCATATCACTGAGTACGACTAACTCGACGACGCAACATAAATAACCCACCGAGGGTAAACAATCCTATAGTAGTAACTGGTTCTGGTACAGACTTACTCACTTGTGTAACTCTAATGCGTGCTAATTGGTAGCCTTCAACTGTAAAATCAGCGTTGGTAAAGGCTGGGTTAAAGGAAAAGATTTCATTGCCTGTAAAACCAGGAAACTTCTCAATTACACCATTTTGCTCTTCCCCTTGAGCAAGTATCTCTAATGAGAAGGGTAGACTAGATAGCGACTCGTCATTAATTTCAGTACCAGCATCCCAAACATCACTACCGAGAACAATAAAATCAGCTCCAATAAAGTTGCCTTCAGCGTCAAAAATTTCAATTGGTTCATCGTTAGAGATAAAGCCATCGTTGGTAGGAATAAGCATTGAGACGTAGCTGAAGAAACGATTGTTAGCAATGAGACTATCGTCGAAGTTAATTGTTACTGCTGCAGTATCGCCAGGGAAGAATCCGAGAGCACTAGCGAAGATTTTACCTTGAATTACACTATTGGTAGTCGCTGAACTTTGGGTGAATAAATTGGCAATAGTTGAGCTAAGAGGAATGGGGGTGTTATTGGGATTAAGACCTTCAAAAGGAGTATTGTCAAAACTAAAACCAGGAGTGTTAAACTCAAGACCTGTTATACCATCCTCGGCTATTGCCTCAATTGCTGACGAGGCAGGAGAACCAGGGTTAAAAGTATCAAAGCTTCCATCGTGCAACCCAAACCAGACTGGAGATAACACCGCTCCGTTTTCCGGTCCGAGGTTCTCCACTGATAAGTTTAAAGTGATTGCTTGTGCTGCTGATTTCATTGTTATCGTCGAGGTGAGTGCCGCGATGGCAGCGATGATAATTGTTGGAGTTTTGAAGAGGGCTCGGTATTGACTGGTCATGATATTCTCTCTAATTATTTAACTCTCAAATCTTAAGACTGAAGGTTTAAATCTATTTAAGTTGTGGAAGAGATTTTTCCTCAATCCTTAATCAAGTATTCTAGTGACCTTTCTCTTGATGATCACTATTTCTTAGCAACCTTCATTAAAACTACACAACAGCTATTGAGCATGACAGGTACGGAAGAGTATTATATTTTGCTAAAATAACTGACGATTACCAGTAGATTTGAATAAATTAAAATAATGTCAACAGAAACTATTGAACAAGTCGTTACTGCCTACTTCACCCACATGGGGGCAATGAATCCAGAGGGTTGGGTAGAAAACTTTGCTGTAGATGCCCTCATCTATGATCCTGTGGGGAAGCCGCCAATGAAAGCTCATGACGATTTTCAGAAGTTCTTTGGGCTGCTTTCCAAGTTTTATGAGAAGCTAGAAATCTCACCAGACCAAATCTTTCTCGCTGGCAATGGGGCAGCTGTTAAGTGGACAATGCAGGTGCTAGCGAAGAATGGAAGGCAGGGTAGCACTGAGGGCATTAGTACTTTTGAAGTTAATGAAGCTGGTAAGATTCAAACGATGCATTCCTACTGGAATGAAGCCGAGATGATGGCTCAGTTGAAGGAATAAGTAATTATCAAAGTAGCATGGGAGCGTGAAAAGCCCTCTCTCATTTGAATCAATTAAGAGGGAGGAGGGGGGGAGGGTTTGAAGAATTCTAATTCAACCAGAAAATATACAATAAAAATGCACAGTAGCCTACACCATACTCTACTCATTTGGTGTAGGAGATGTCACCGCATAATAAACGACATCAGAGTCATAGTAGTGTGCATCTTTCTCATACTTCATCCCCACCTTTTCCATAACGCGGCGCGAAGCGAAGTTTTCCGGTTTGGCAACGGCAACAATTCTCTCTAGTTTGACTACTTCAAACCCATACTTAAGTGCAGCCAGAGCAGCTTCTGTCGCCAAACCTCTACTCCAATAAAACTTATCGAGCAAATAGCCCAACTCAACCTCTGTAGTATCGTCAAGAAAGCAAAATCCACAGCGACCAATTAGTATATGATCCTGTTTGTGAATCACTGCCCACATGCCGAAATTGTGTTGCTGCCAATGTTGGATCATCGACAATAATCCAGCTTCTGTCTCTTCTCTACTTCTGGCACCGTTACCGACATACCTCATCACTTCCGGATTGTCGTAGATGCGGTACAAATCATCTGCATCCTCTAGTGTGAACTTCCTCAGTTTTAGTCTGGCTGTCTCCAAATCAAGCATTATTACAGACTTCTACTCCTACGCTACATTGAAAGGTATTGCTTTTATCTGCCGCAGGCAATAATCACTAGCAGGGTTGTAAATGACAAGCTTATCACCACCTCCAGAGTCGAATCGAAGTCAGC
The DNA here is from genome assembly GCA_010692645.1 of Symploca sp. SIO2E9. Taxonomy (GTDB): domain Bacteria; phylum Cyanobacteriota; class Cyanobacteriia; order Cyanobacteriales; family Coleofasciculaceae; genus SIO3C6. The sequence goes on along the minus strand of JAAHGS010000261.1, from coordinate 4,634 downwards.
GATACTCATCAAGCCAAGCTACGCTAAAACGCGAAAACGACTGGCGACTATTCCTACAATTGTTACCCTATGCTAGTCGCCACCAAAATTTACTCTGGGCTTCGGTTGCCTTGTTGTTACCGCTTTCTGTAGCTAACGCGATTCAACCTTTACTGATTGGACAGGCAGTTTCCTTAATTCGCCAGGAGCAAACTTGGTCTTGGCTTGAGAATCGCACCTTCTCAGAGGGTATCAATATTCTCTGTATTTTACTGCTGGTAACTGTAGTAATCAGATTGTTATTTGGCGTTACTCAGAGATATTTGGAAGAATGGCTAGGACAGCAAATCACTGCCGGAATTCGTGATGATCTTTTTGACCATGTTACCTCCCTAGCAGTGAGATTTTTTGACCACACTCCAGTAGGAAAACTGATTACAAGACTCACTAGCGATGTTGAAGCTCTCGGACTTGTCTTTTCCACTGGCGCAATTGGAATTATCAATGATTTGTTCTCAATGTTAGTGATTGCCATTTTGATGTTTCAACAACAATGGCAACTGGGCTTGATGTTAGTACTGATGTTATTTCCAGTCACTGCTGCCATTGTCTACTTTCAGAAGCAGTTTCGCCGAGCTAATTACAAAGCTAGGGAGGAACTATCAAATCTTAACTCGATCCTGCAAGAAAATATCTCTGGTGTCAATATTGTGCAGCTATTTCGCCGCGAACAATTCAATGCCGAGATGTTTCGCAACACTAATCAGCTTTACATCCATGAGGTGGATAAAACTATCTTTCATGATGCAGCGGTTTCGGCAATACTGGAGTGGATTTCCCTGGTAGCGATCGCAGTTGTACTCTTAGTAGGAGGGCAGTTAATCCTTAAAGATGCCCTGAGTTTTGGTGTCCTGACAGCATTTATTCTCTATGCTCAGCGCCTATTCCAGCCCTTGCAGAAGTTTGCTGAGAAGTTTACTATGTTCCAAGCGGGGTTCACTGCTCTAGAGCGTATCAGCCGCATCATGAATGAGCCGATTGAAATTCGTGACCCGGAAGTGCAGCAGGAGACGAGGAGAACTCTGGTGCAGGGGGAGCAGGGGAGAAGAGGATTTTGGTTTACTCCCTCATCTGTGGCTGGGGAAATTTGCTTTGACAATGTCTGGTTTGCCTATAAGGAAGACGAATACGTCCTTAAAGACTTAGATTTTACGATTCGCCCAGGGGAAAAAGTTGCCTTAGTCGGACCTACTGGTGCTGGTAAGAGTTCGATTATCCGACTACTGTGTCGCCTGTATGAACCCACAACAGGACGAGTTTTGATTGATGGTATTGATATTCGTGATCTTCGTCAAGCAGAACTCCGGCGTTACCTGGGTGTTATCCTTCAGGATGGGTTCCTCTTTGCCGGGGATGTCAAGAGTAATATCGCTTTGGGAGAAAACTACTCCTTTGAGAACATCCAAACTGCAGCGCAACTAACTAATGTCGCTAGTTTTATTGAGCAACTGCCCCAAGGCTACGATACCCAATTGCGAGAGCGTGGTACCAATATTTCCAGTGGTCAAAAGCAATTATTGGCCTTCGCCCGTGCCGCTATTCGTAATCCTAGTATCCTCTTGCTGGATGAGGCAACTGCTAGTTTGGATGTGGGTACAGAAGCACTAATTCAAAAAGCACTTGATAGAATGCTCCAACAACGTACTGCCATCATTATTGCCCACCGACTCTCAACTATCCGCAATGTGGATCGAATTTTGGTACTAAAGCAGGGTCAGTTGGTAGAATCAGGATCTCATGAGGAACTGTTGCAGCAGGATGGACTTTATCAGAATCTGTACAAATTGCAAATGTTGGGGTCATGACCAAGGCTTGGTCATTGTCAGGCAGAGGGCAGAGCTGTGCTAACAGAAGTTATTGAGAAATAATTCTCACTTAGACAAGTTTATATTACTTGCCTAATTTTATACAATGCCTTGAAAAAATACTTTCAAATAGCTGCCTAATGTGGGTTAAATTCACTTACGAGCGAAATACTTATGTGGTGGATTTAAGTCGCATCAGTAGTTTTGTTATTACTGAAAATGGTCGGTTGAAGTTTTGGTTGCCTGATGGTCGAGTACTGATTATTATCCATCCACAAAGTAATTCCGAGGCTTATCAGAAAATCTTAACTTATGTTGAAAAAACAACCGGACAATCTATGCTTTAACTGTATCAGAGGTTACAACTAGAGTTATGGTGCATCCGCAAGAGGGGGGGATGGGGAGAGGGGGGGATGGGGAGATGGGGGGATGGGGAGATGGGGAGATGAGTGTATACAGAAATCATCCCACATTTCCTCATCTCTCTGTTTTTCAAACGAGCAAAAATACGATTTAGAGGCACAACAGCTTACAAATAAACCAAATACAAGTAATCAATTACAACTATGTCTGAACCAACCATCGAATCAATTCTTCAAGAAAAGCGTTCCTTCCAGCCACCACAAGAATTTTCCCAAAAGGCCCACATTAAAAGCTTAGAGGATTATCAGCAACTCTATGACCAAGCTAAAGCAAATCCACAAAAGTTTTGGGCCGATTTAGCTCAACAAGAGTTGCATTGGTTCCAAAAGTGGGATACTGTTATGGACTGGCAGCCGCCGTTTGCTAAATGGTTTGTCGGTGGTAAGATTAATATTTCTTACAACTGTCTTGACAGACACTTAATTACCTGGCGTCGGAATAAAGCTGCTTTGATTTGGGAAGGGGAACCGGGAGATTCTCGGACTCTGACTTATGCCCAGTTGCACCGTGAAGTCTGTCAGATGGCAAATGTCTTTAAACAGCTTGGGGTGCAAAAAGGCGATCGTGTCGGGATTTATATGCCGATGATTCCAGAAGCTGCGATCGCTATGCTTGCCTGTGCTAGAATCGGGGCAGCTCATACTGTTATCTTCGGTGGCTTTAGTGCTGAAGCTTTAAAAGACCGATTGGTAGACGCTGCTGCCAAGTTGGTGGTTACTGCTGATGGCGGTTGGCGCAAAGAGGCAATTGTGCCTTTGAAAGAGCAAGTTGATAAGTCACTGGCTAATAACGGTGCTCCCACGGTAGAGAATGTACTGGTGGTGGAACGCACTAAACAAGGAATTCAAATGGAACCAGGGCGTGACCATTGGTGGCACGACTTGCAGACTGGTGCATCGGCAGATTGTCCTGCTGAACCAATGGATGCTGAGGATATGCTCTTCATCCTCTACACTAGCGGCACTACAGGTAAACCGAAAGGTGTGGTTCATACCACTGCTGGTTACAATCTCTACACCCATATGACCCTCAAATGGGCCTTTGATATCCAGGATACAGATGTTTACTGGTGTACCGCTGATGTAGGTTGGATTACAGGCCACAGCTATATTGTATACGGTCCTCTTTCCAACGGTGCCACGACACTGATGTATGAAGGGGCACCCCGCGCCTCTAATCCCGGATGTTTCTGGGATGTAGTTGAGAAATACGGCGTAAATATCTTCTACACAGCACCGACAGCAATTAGGGCATTTATTAAGATGGGGGAAGAACACCCCAAAGCCCGAAATCTCTCTTCTCTACGATTGCTGGGAACAGTGGGAGAGCCAATTAATCCAGAAGCCTGGATGTGGTACCACCGAGTAATTGGCGGTGAGCGTTGCCCGATTGTCGATACCTGGTGGCAAACAGAAACTGGCGGTTTTATGATTACTCCTCTTCCCGGTGCTACTCCCACTAAACCAGGTTCTGCTACTCGTCCTTTCCCTGGCATTATTGCTGAGGTTGTGGATTTGGAAGGAAACCCAGTCGCGGATAATCAGGGGGGCTATTTGGTGGTGAAGCACCCTTGGCCAGGAATGTTACGTACAGTTTACGGTAATCCTGAACGTTTCCGCCGTACCTATTGGGAGCATATCCCCCCCAAGGATGGGCAATACTTATATTTTGCTGGCGATGGTGCCAGGAAAGACGAAGATGGTTACTTCTGGGTAATGGGTCGTGTTGATGATGTAATTAACGTTGCTGGACACCGTCTGGGTACAATGGAGGTTGAATCAGCACTAGTGTCTCATGCAGCTGTGGCTGAGGCGGCTGTGGTTGGTAAGCCGGATGAGGTGAAGGGGGAAGAAGTCTGTGCTTTTGTTACCCTCGAAGGTAGTTATAGTGCTAGTGAGGAACTCAAGAAGGAACTCAAGCAACACGTTGTTAAAGAGATTGGAGCAATTGCACGTCCAGGTGAAATTCGCTTTACTGAGGCGATGCCGAAGACGCGATCAGGTAAGATTATGCGTAGGTTGTTGCGTAATTTAGCATCGGGTCAAGAGATTGCTGGTGATACCTCGACGCTGGAAGACCGTAGTGTTTTGGATAAGTTACGGGGAGGTTCTTGATTAGTTATCTACTCCGGCAAGAAGACCGGAGCTTTTAGCGATGGGATGAATTGCCAGTCAGTATCTTAGAAACCATCCTTATGCCCTATAAAAATGGGTGTATAATAGAGCATAAGGAGGTGATACAAGTGTTTAATCTGACCTACGAATTTAAGCTTAAGCCAACCAAAGCACAGGTAGATCAGTTCAACGATTGGCTTGAACTTAACCGTCGTGTCTACAACTATGCTCTAGCTGAGCGCAAGGACTGGTA
>JAAHGS010000260.1 GCA_010692645.1 Symploca sp. SIO2E9 | reverse complement strand
TTTTTCGGTAGACAGTTAAGGCCTTTGCTTGATCAACGTAGGTGGGACGCTTACTTTCAGCTGGGATGATGTATTCAGACCGAAGGGAACAAGCGTTAATTCGACAACTGCGAGACCTATACCAGTCTTTGCGCTCAGCTAGAGCATAGTTGTAGACACGACGGTTAAGTTCAAGCCAGTCGTTAAACTGATCTACCTGTGCTTTGGTTGGTTTAAGCTTAAATTCGTAGGTCAGATTAAACACTTGTATCACCTCCTTATGCTCTATTCTACACCTATTCTTATAGAGCGCAATGGCGGTTCCTAAGTGCTGACTGGCAATTCATCCCATCGCTAAAAGCGAGGGTCTTCTTGCCGGAGTAGATAAATAACTACTGCAATGTTAAAACTTTCTTCCTTGGAGATGAGTTTAGTTTGGCAGATGTGGCAGTTGGGTCAATATTAGCTTTCTTTTCTATGATTCTAGATCTTGACCTGAGTGAATATCCAGCAGTAGTAGACTATGTAAAACGCATTTCAGAGCGACCAGCTTTTCAGAAGACCATTGGAGGAAAAACTTGAAGGAGGCAGAAGGCAGGAGCCTCCAGGGCAGGAGGGAGTATTTGGATAGGGATTCAACCCCATCCAAATACAAGCCACTTAAAGAAGTGGCGGATTTAAACCCTTGCTTGCTTTCAGAGATGATTAATTTCTCGTCAAATTTAAAGATTTATGACGAGAGATTAATCGCCTATAAATAATTTACCTGAAACCTACAGCAGCTTGCCAGACAAAAGCTAACAGCAAAAAGAACACAGGGATAACTGGTAAGACATCTACAAGGGGATTAAATATTGAGTAGGCTTCTGGCAGTTTCGCCAACAGCAATGCGGCTTCCATATCTTAAAGTCTTCCTTGACAACAAAATTTTTAGAATTGAAAAGAATTTTAACACGAACCGGTCTCTAGCTGAGCAGCTACCGGCTTATTTAGCCAATGTGTAAATTCTGTGGCGAAGCGATCGCTCAAAATTGCCGCACGCATTTTTTGGGTAAAACGAATCAATTCTGTAACATTATGTAATGAAAGCAACATGTAACCGAGAGGTTCTTTGGCTCGCACCAAATGATGGAGGTAAGCACGGCTAAAGTTCTGACAACAGTAGCAGGTGCAACTTGGATCGAGGGGGGAGAAATCTTCTCTAAATTGAGCATTTTTTAAATTCCAGCGCTCTCCCTGTACTAAGGCGCTACCATGACGCCCCAAGCGAGTAGGAATCACACAATCGAACAAATCTACCCCTGCTGCTACAGCGAGTACCATTTCCTGATAAGTACCAATACCCATCAGATAGCGCGGTTTATTTTCCGGGAGATAAGGTACCGTTGTTTCAACAACTTGGTGAATTAAGTGAGCTGGTTCACCAACACTAACACCGCCAATAGCATAGCCTGGTAAATCCAATGACACTAAGGATTGAGCAGCAGTGCGACGTAAATCGAGGTGAACACCGCCTTGAATAATACCAAATAGAGCTTGCTCATCTCGACGTGCGTGAGCTTCAAGGCAGCGTTTTAGCCATCTATAGGTGCGTTCTGTTGCTACTTCTACCTCTTCTCGTGTAGCTGGGTAAGGAGGACACTGATCGAATGCCATAATTACATCTGCCCCCAGTGCATTCTGAATCTCTATCGAGCGCTCTGGAGTCAAGTTGATCATCTGTCCATCGCGGGGAGAGCGAAAAATTACGCCCTCTTCAGTAATTGTGCGCAACTCAGATAGACTAAAGACTTGGAATCCACCGGAATCAGTGAGAATTGGACCTTTCCAAGCCATAAACTTGTGCAGTCCACCAGCTTGCTCTACAATAGCTTCCCCTGGTTGGAGATGGAGATGGTAGGTATTTGCTAGTACCATTTGTGCCCCAGCTGCCTCTAGCTGCGCTGGCGTCAAAGTTTTTACACTTGCTAGAGTTCCCACTGGCATGAACCTAGGTGTCTCTACTAAGCCATGGGGCGTAATAAAAACACCAGCGCGAGCTTTAGTTTTGCTGCAAGAAGCCTGAGTGTGAAATGAAAATACAATTTTTTGTTGATCCAATGCCTTTAATCGAACATCTGCTTGACACCGTTAATTAACCTCCACATCCGTTTTGAGTCTCGGACTGCTTGCAGATTTGAGTATTCTATCTTAGAAAGGGCACTCGCCATCATCATCAATTTGTACGTCCCATTTAGCATGCAAGACTTGTGTTACCATTGCCTCAAGAGCCTCAACGTTGATTTGTTCTGTACCCTGATCCTGCAAAGGATTTGAGAGTGGAATCAGGCGTAATTGACGATTATCTTGAATTAGGTCAAAGTAAGTTTGCTGTTCTGGTGATTGATTAAGCTGCAAATAATCAAAACTCTGGACATTGAGATAGATTGCTTGGTTAGCAATTATCGTAGCACGGTGGGGGTCTGCAAAAACTTCTAGCAAACGTCCCTCGCCGTCGTTTTTCAGTTTGCCATCGATGGTGTGGATATAGCGGACGTGACCCAAACTAGTGAGAAGGCGTCCCATATCTTGCTTATTGATAATAGTGCCACTATCAATAATGCAGGGAGCCGGGAGCTGAGGGGGTAGTTGTTGATAACTCATGGGTAAAGGTTTATGATGCAAACGGTAATAATGCTGCCTAGTCAAAGGATTAACCTTGCCGCTGCTCTAGGATCTTAACTTGGCAACCCAATGCTCGGATCGAAATTGCAGCCAAGGTCAAGCAAGCATCAATTGTACTGCCAAAGGACCCCAGATCAATCTGGGACTCAATGCCAGCAATCTGTATATTAAAAGTCTGGCTATTGCAAGTAACTTGCTGAATATAAAGCGGATATTACACAATGGTATCCCAAGATTTATCAGCTGCTCACAGGCCAATCTAAGAAATTCCTTACGGTTTTCAAAGAACTTGATGAGAATCCCTTTCTAGGCAAGAGTGGGGGGTGTCAAGAGGGTGAGCGAAAAAAGGTGTGGGGAAATCATTAAACAGACGCTCCAGACGCTCCAGACGCTCCAGACGCTCCAGACGCGGAGAACTCAAATCCCACGCAAAATTTCGTTCACCCGTGTCAAGACATTGTATAGTAAAGGCTCAGAGTGGCAAAAATCTGGTAGTCGAAGCCTTCGAGGCGGTACGTCCGTACTAGGGTGGAGAAACTGAATGCACAAGTTTAGTTTGAGGAGGTTGGTGCGGCAGTCAGCTCAATTCTGGTCTATTTTGATCAGCGCTGTTACGTTTTATACCTGCATACCGATCCCAGCTGGCTGGAATTTGGAGTTTCGGGGTATTGCTGGGGCGGCTCCTCTAGTCGGATTGCTGATTGGGGGCATCTTGGCAATAATAGATTTTGGTTTGCAGCATTTGGGTCTGCCACTACTGACTCGGAGTGCGCTGATTGTAGTCCTTTGGCTTGCTCTGACAGGGGGACTGCATTTAGATGGCGCTATGGATACAGCAGATGGTTTAGCAACACAAAACCCACACAGGCGTCTGGAAGTGATGGCGGATAGTGCTACAGGTGCTTTTGGAGCTATGACGGCCACTGCCATAATAGTTTTAAAAATCTGTGCTCTGGTCAATCTCAATAGTTATCGGTGGTTTGCACTGATGAGTGCAGCTGGTTGGGGGCGTTGGGGGCAAGTAATGGCAATTGCTCTCTATCCCTATCTCAAGCCTAGAGGCAAGGGCGCATTTCATAAGCAATCGATGCGGATACCCCAAGATATACTTTTGGGACTGTTAATGCTGTTAGGCCTATGCGGATTGCCTCTGTTGTCAGAAATTAGTCAATGGAGGTTATCCTTGGCAATGGTGATTGGGGGAGGAGCAATCGCACTCTTGACTGGTGCCTGGTTTAATCGTCAGTTGGGAGGACACACTGGAGATACTTATGGGGCAGTGGTGGAGTGGACTGAAGCATTATTCCTTTGCCTCCTCACTAGCATCTAGTGCTGCTCAGCTCCAAGTCAAAAATACTTTAAAAATTAAGAGGAGAGGTCAAACAGAAGTTGGTGAAGAAAGAATAAGTTTCTTCACCAACTCATATCTATTCAAATCTCTGAGAAATTACCAAAATTGGTTGCAGTCAATATCTACCAGTTGACTTAACCAGCTTCGCTATAAGGTTCGCCACTAAAGGGTTGCATACCAATAACAGGATATTGATCATCATTGGGACCAAAAATCCTGGCTACTGCCTCCAAAAGATACTTAGTGATCATTTCCAACGTTCTGTAAATAGCCATCTAAACTATCCTCGCAATAAGTTGGGTTATGCTAACGAGTGAAACAGAATTAATTAATTACCTGTCACACTTCCATTATATTATGTTGACCTCTTAAATTATTAGAACCCTCAAGCAATATTTATTTGATTATGTTTGTAATACTTTGCTCATATAGGAGTAAAAAGTAAGAGAAAGAGACAGTATTATAAAGTTTTCTTGAGATTTGTTTATACTCTGCAAAGTTTTGGGCAGTCTCGGTAGTGGGCTATAGTTAACAAGGGGGAATTGAAGATGAAACCTGCAAACCAAGAACTAACCATTAACCCTTGCGATTACAGCCTTTTGACCGACCTTTACCAATTGACAATGGCGGCTTGCTATACAGGTGAAGGATTGGCAGAGCAACCAGCATCCTTTGAACTATTTGTGCGGCGTTTGCCTAAGGGTTTTGGTTACCTGATTGCTATGGGCTTGGCACAGGTATTGGAATATTTAGAACAGTTTCGTTTTACTCAAAACCAGCTGGAGGCTTTGCAGTCAACTGGAATTTTTGAGAGGGCACCAGCCAAGTTTTGGTCAATCTTGGCTGAGGGGCGCTTCAGCGGGGATGTTTGGGCAGTGCCAGAGGGAACCGCGATTTTTGCCTCGGAGCCCTTGTTGCGGATAGAGGCACCACTATGGCAAGCACAGTTAGTGGAAACTTACCTGTTAAATACGATTAACTATCAGACTTTGATTGCGACGCGGGCGGCACGGCTGCGAGATGTGGCAGGTTCACAAGCTCAGTTACTAGAATTTGGTACGAGAAGGGCTTTTAGCCCCCAAGGTTCTATGTGGGCAGCGCGGGCGGCTTTGGCGGGAGGGTTGGATGCCACCTCGAATGTGTTGGCAGCACTGAAGTTGGGGCAAAAACCTAGCGGCACTATGGCTCATGCTTTGGTAATGGTAATCTCTGCAACCTCTGGAAGTGAGCAGGAGGCTTTTAGTGCTTTCTATCGCTATTTTCCCCATGCTCCTCTATTAATTGATACCTACGATACGATCGCAGCGGCACAGAAGTTGGTAAACAGGATTAAAGCCGGAGAGATAGAAGTGGCTGGTGTGCGTTTGGATTCTGGGGATTTAGTGAGTTTGTCCCAAAAAGTGCGATCGCTACTGCCGAAGGTTATGATCTTTGCTAGTGGTGATCTGGATGAGTACGAAATTGCTAGACTTAAAAGTGCTGGGTCTTGTATCGACGGATATGGAGTGGGAACGCGGCTAGTTACTGGAGAACCAGTTAATGGAGTTTATAAGCTTGTCGAAATTGATGGCATTGCTACTATGAAGAAGTCTAGTAGTAAAGTTACTTATCCAGGACGTAAGCAAGTTTTTCGTAGTCAGGTTGAGGGTAAAATTCTCAAAGATAGACTAGGATTAGTATCTGAATCTTCTTTGGAGAATGAACAGCCTCTGCTACAGTTGGTGATGCAACAAGGTCAAAGGCTACAGTCACCAGAAACTATAGAAGACATCCAAAAGCGCACGGCGTCTTCTGTTGCTAGTCTGCCCTCATCAACGCGCCAACTTCATGAACCATTACCACTGAGTGTGGAAATATCTGATGCTCTACAACAGTTAACTCAGGCTACTCAGCAAAGACTAAGTAACTGACACTCTGCGACAGGAAACTTAGGCAAAACGATAGAAACCTCTAGGAATCTATTTCTAAAGATTCAAAGTAAAGAGTTTACCAACCATCGGCAGCAACTTCCCGCACTCTTCAAGCAGCGTGAATGATATTAATATCGAACAATTGCATAATATTTTAAGTCCTATACCAACAGCTATCCTGTATACGAATATTACTGACTATGAATGTGATTTAAATGTTGGTTTCTGGGGAATAAGCAGTGAAGTGATTTCCTTCTAATAATAATCGAACTCCGGTTAGAGGTTTTAATGGTGGTCTTTTTTTGCCTCTGCGTTCACCACTTTCTAAAGGTTGTGCTTGTCCCTACGATCTTAACTCTTTAGGTGAGCCTTGTGGAGTAAAGTCTCTCTATGCTGAGGGTAGCCCTGTTTGTTATCGGCCTGCAAGTTAAGTAATAAGTAAGGAAAGGAGGAGACACGGAGACAGGTCAACGCGGAGATGGGGAGAGTGGGAGAAATTATTCTTCTGGGCTAATTTTTATCTGAGAAGTAAGAAATTTTTACTTCATCTACAACAAAACTGCTATGAGCCAAAATAAATTCAAAGTGTCCTGATGCCAGTTTTGGAGGGGTGTATCTGTAACTGAAGCTACCATGAAAGTGGTAATTTCAAAGCAATATGCGTTTTCTTTGTTATAGGTAAGATGGCATGCAGATTTCTGAAGCAGAGTTTGAAGGAACTAAAGTCATTGCTTGCAAAATTGACGGAAACCCCGTCATTCATTGCAACAAAACTGAGTATAGTGCCGCAAAGTGGTGTGAAGTAATTGGAAGAGCTCTAGCTGGAGGAACTATCGGCAGTGCTTTCGTACCTGTTTTTGGAACAATTACTGGCGCAGTTACAGGAGTAGTTTCTACTTTCTGGAACGACGTTTCTGTGACAGGTTACTATTCACCTGATAAGAAGTTAATATACTCGGGAACCATATACCGTAACCAAAAAACTGGAAAATACGATACATATTCATAAACAACCTGTGTATAAAACCTCAAGCATTGCACCATATGGTTTTCTGACCTTAAATACGCCTTCTACCCGTTTATTTTCGTAATGTGAGTTGGAAACATCCCATTTTTGCAAGTATCAAAATGGGATGCTCTCTCTAAGACTTAGATCACTACTACTTTCAATTGTAGCTTCTGCTTCTAGTGCGATCGCTCTCAATTTTTCTAAGCTATCCTTTCTAGCTGAAGACCATAAACCACGCTGATTTGCCTCTAATAATCTTTCTGCCATATCTCGTAATGCCCAAGGATTTTTATTCTCAACAAATTCTTGAACTTTATGGTCAAATATATAGGCTTGGGCGATACCTTGGTACATATGGTCTTCTACACAATTAGTCGTAGCATCATAGGCAAATAGATAATCCACTGTCGCTGCCATTTCAAAAGCGCCTTTGTAACCGTGGCGCATTACGCCTGCAATCCATTTGGGATTAACTACGCGAGAACGATATACCA
>JAAHGS010000026.1 GCA_010692645.1 Symploca sp. SIO2E9 | reverse complement strand
ACTAAGCAAGCAAAGTGTACAGTGGCTGAGAGGAAGCGGTGAGGGGGAGGTAAGGGAGAGGGGGAGAGGGGGAGACGCGGAGATCAATTTTCTGCCTCCTGCCTCCTGCCTTCTGTCTCCTGCCTTTCCTGGGGAGAGGGAGGTTGGGTGGGAGAGGTCATTCCTTAATCTGCAATCTTATCAGATCTGCGTCGATCAAGGATAACTTCACCGCCATCACGCCCTAACTTCATCTGCAATAAGCCGTCGAAGTCGGAGTTAAGGAAGGATAAGGCAACAAATGCGAGGACAAAAGGAGTAAGCAGCAGGTTAAGGGCAATGAGGGTTTTGGTAAGGCTGATTTGGTTTTTCATGGCGTCAAAGGTTTAAACTCAACTGCATCTAATCTCGCAATTAAGTTTGAGGGTTATTGCCCAGACTTATCGTGACTTTGCCTGAGATAACCTGACTTATCTATCAATCTTTGGTTAGACTGGCATTTAATCAAACTTACGCTGCGCGATGCTGCCGTCTGAATTTTTACGCGAGATAGCCGAAACATATCAGCTGACTGAGAAGGAACAAGCAGTTTTTTTGGCAAAATTTGGTACAGATAAGATTAATATAGCGATCGCTAATGAGCTTGATATCGGTGACAGTGCCTTTAGTACTCGCCTGACTAACATTTACAAGAAGTTCAGCATTGGCGGTAGAGGTCCAGGTAAATATAGTCGGTTATTAAATTTTCTCACCAAGGAGTATCAAAAATCTCACCCTCATATTGATACTCCGGAGGATGATTTAGATATTGAGGCTTTAGTGCAAGAGGTGCGTCAGAAGGTAAAATCTAATCTTCAAGAGCGCTGTGGCAAAATGAGGGTGCTAGATATGACTCAGCCAATTGGCTTGAGTGACATTTACACCAAAGTGAATATTCTCGAAAAAATTACTGGACGAAAAGGCTTATCAATCCATGAATTACTACAAGACTTTGACCCAGAATCGGCAAATTTTGACCGTCATGGGCTGGGCAGAACTACTGAAAAACGAGTGCCAGGATTTGATGCTGTCAAGATATATTCCCAATTAATTGTTTTGGGTAAGCCAGGGGCAGGAAAAACCACCTTCTTAAAATATTTGGCGATTCAGTGTAGTAAGTCTAATTTTCTGGCAGAGAAAGTACCTGTCTTTATTACTCTGAAGCAGTTCGCCGAAATAAAAAATCAGCCAGATTTGAGTGCATATATTAATCAGCTCTTCACTAACTGCGGAGTTAAAGAAGCTCAAACAGCTAAGATCATCAGTCATGGTCGAGGACTAATCCTGCTTGATGGTCTAGATGAAGTGACAGAGGAGGATGCAAACCGTATCTTGAATCAAATTCAGCAGTTTACTAACCAATATCACACTAACTCCTTTGTGATTACCTGCCGGATTGCAGCACAGGACTACACATTTGAAAACTTCACGGAAGTGGAAGTGGCAGATTTTGATGATCAGCAAATTAGGACATTTGCTACTAAGTGGTTTAAGAGTAAACAATTAGATTCAGCTGACGACTTTATCAAACAGCTAGAAAATAATAAGTCAATTAAGGAACTAGCAACCAATCCCTTATTACTGACATTGCTGTGCTTAGAGTTTGAAGATTCAGGTGACTTTCCAGTAGGTCGTGCTGAATTGTATCACAGGGCAACCCATACGCTGTTGAGAAAATGGGATAATAAACGTCGGATTAAACGAGAGCAAGCCTACAAGAAGTTATCGGTTCAGCGCAAGGAAAATTTATTAAGTGAAGTAGCGCTAACAACATTTGAGCGTAAGGACTATTTTTTTAAGCAGAGAGATGCCGAGCAATATATTGCCGATTACATCCGCAATTTACCAGATGCCAACACTGATCTAGAAGCCTTACTACTAGATAGTGAAGCTGTACTCAAGTCAATTGAGGCTCAACACGGGTTACTCGTAGAGAGAGCTAGGGGTATTTATTCTTTTTCCCATCTCACCTTTCAGGAATATTTTACGGTTAGAAAAATTGTTACCAGTATTGATCCACCTTTAGAGAAGGCTTTGCAAAATTTGGCTAGCCATATCACCGAAAAGCGCTGGCGGGAAGTCTTTTTACTGGCGGTGGGGATGCTATATAGTGCAGATGACCTCTTGCAGTTGATGAAGAAAGAGATTGATGCCCTTCTAGAAGGAGATGAAAAACTACAGAATTTTCTCACCTGGGTCAACCAAAAATCTATGTCGGTTGAAGTGTCTTATAAAAGAGTTGCCATTAGAGCCTTTTATCTCTCCCGAGCCCTTTCCCTTGACTTTGACCTCTCCCTTGACCTCTCCCTTGACTTTGACCTCTCTCTCTCCCTCTCCCTCGACTTCGACCTCTCCCTTGACCTCGATCTCTCCCGAGCCCTTGATCTTTCCCTCTTCCTCGACTTCGATTTCTCCCTTAACTTCTCTCTCTCCCGAGCCTTCTCCCGAGCCCTCTCCCGAGATCAAGCCCTCAATCCTGAGTTAAAACAGTCGCTCCAACAACTTCAAGAGCAACGACTTGATTCAGAAGGAGATCAAGAACAATTCCAGCAATGGTGGAAAACCTATGGTAAAGTCTGGACTGAGCACTTAAGAGCTGTGATGATTAAATATCGCAATATTGGTCATGACTGGCAGTTTAGCCAACAGCAAAAGGAATTGTTACAGCAGTATTACGATGCTAATAAACTTCTGGTGGATTGCCTTAATAGCGATTGCTATGTGAGCCGCGAAGTGCGACAGGAGATTGAGGATACTTTATTGTTACCTATTGCTGAAATTTGAAAATTCTGTACCTTTAAATTTCGTAGTTAGTGAGATCGACTCAACGGTAAATGTAAGTAAGGGCGCACATCGGTGCGCCCCTACAGTGCGGGATTAATTAAATGGTGTTAACTTCAGATTATACTGCCATTTTCTTGGATAATACTGCTTGCATCAGCAGTAACAACGCCAAAGATATCCCCCTCAACACCGATTAAGTTATTATCATCAGCGTTGACATTGCCCAAAATGTCACCACTGACTAAGACATCATTGCCATCGTCTACGACTAAATCGTCGCCGATACTATCACCAACAACTAGAGTATTGCGATCGCCAGCTATTACGTCATCGCCGACATCATCAGCAACATCAACGGTATTGTCATTACCTACTGTTAAGTCACCGATAATATCATCGCTAACACTGACTTGATTGTGATCCTCTACCGTCACGTCGCCATTGACATCACCGTCAATGTCAATGTCATTTCTATTATTTCCTGTGATATTACCGCTAACATCACCGTCAACGTCGATGTCATTTTTATGGTCTACGGTGACATCACCACCAACATTACCGCCAACGTCGATGCTGTTTTTGTCATCCCCTGTGACGTCATCGCCAACATTACCACCAACCTCGACATTATTTTTGTCGTCAACTTTCAAGTCGTCATTGATGTTACCGCCAACGCTGAGGTCATTGTTATCCCCTAAGATGGCATCATCGCCAATATCATCGCCAACGCTAAGGTCATTGTTATTGCCAGCGACTAAATCACCCTCAATATCATCGTCTACGTTGACATTATTGCCATAGTCAACTGTCACATTGCCATCGACATCACCAGCAACGTCAATGTCATTTCTATCATCAAATGTGACATCACCGCCAACACTACCGTCAACGTCTAGGGTATTTTTATCATCCCCTGTAACATTACCGCCGACATCACCGTCAACCTCGATGTCATTGTTATGGTCTACGGTGACATCACCACCAACATTACCGTCAACCTCAAAGCTATTGTGATCATCCCCCGTGACATTACCGCCAACATCTCCGCCAACCTCGACATCATTTCTGTCGTCAACTGTCAAGTCGTCATTGATGTTACCACCAACGCTGAGGTTATTGTTATCGCCTAAGCTGGCATCATCGCCAATATCATCGCCAACGCTAAGGTCATTGTTATTCCCTGCATTGAGATCACCCTCAATATCATCGCCAACGTTGACACTATTGCCATTGTCTACCGTCACGTCGCCATCGACATCACCACCAACGTCGATGCTATTTTTATCATCAAATGTGACATCACCGCCAACACTACCGTCAACGTCTAGGGTATTTTTATCATCCCCTGTGACATTACCGCTAACATCACCGTCAACGTCGATGTCATTTTTATGGTCTACGGTGACATTACCACCAACATTACCGCCAACGTCGATGCTGTTTTTGTCATCCCCTGTGACATCATCCCCAACATTACCGCCAATCTCGACATCATTTCTGTCGTCAACTGTCAAATCGTCACCGATACTATCACCAACACTGAGGTCATTGTTATCCCCTAAGCTGGCATCATTATAGATATCATCGCCAACGCTAAGGTCATTGTTATTCCCTGCATTGAGACCACCCTCAATATCATCACCAACGTTGACATTATTGCCATTGTCTACTGTCACGTTACCATCGACATCACCATCAACGTCGAGGCTATTGTGATCATCCCCTGTAGCAGAACCAATCAAATTTCCACCAATGGTGATCACATTACCATCATCGAAAACAATGTCACCGTCAATATCTTGTTCGATATCAACAATATTGTTGTCATCTAATAATATTGCACCACCATCATTATTTGAAAAGCTGCTATCATCACTGATTACAATGGTGTTACTATCATCACCAACAATAGCGTAACCAGAACTATCTTTAATAAGAGTACCTTCCAGTGTCAGTTCACTGCCATCACCGAGTTCGATACTATTGGAACCATTGCTAAGTGTTAGGCTTTTGAGAGTTAAGTCAGTTTGATTACTGATCTTTAACAAATCAAAGCTTTGATTACCAGCGATCGTCAGACCACTAACTCCACTACCATCTATAATTAGATCGTCGATAATATTGAGTTCGCCGCTAAGAGAAATAGTAGCATTTGAAGGGAGATCGAAAATAATTGTATCAATACCGTCAGTAGCATTAGCGGCATTAATTGCCTCGCGCAGAGTTGTAACCCCATTACTGAGATCACCATCATTAATGTCACCGAGAGAATTAACAACGAAAATTTGTGAAGTGCTCATGATTGAGTTATTTCTGTGATATAATTTGCTTAATCAGAAATTAAGACTACGACTGGAACTTTCAGCTCTATTGCCTAAGCTGAAATGTGGCAGAACCTGTAGAAAAAAGCACTGCAAAGCCGGCGCAACACAGCCAAAGCAATATTGCTTTCAAAAAGCAAGCTACAGTTTAGGTAAATAATGACGGAGTAGTTTGAACTACTAGGATGGACTTGTGGTGGATTCCCTGGAACGGTGAGTTTCAGTACAAATCTATACTGTTGCTCTTTTGCTTAAATATAGCATTAATGTTCTATCAGTCTAAAGGGGTATATAAGCAGGTTCATCGACAATTTAGTAATTAGTGGGGTATTGTGAAGTTTTCGTATAGAGGAGCTCGATGAGGTGAAAGTGTGCAGCTCCAGTTTTGGAGGGCAATTAGCCTGGCGAGATACTCACTGAGCTGAATATGGAAGGCTTTTTGAACTTAAACAAATCAACTGGATTTACTTCCCACGACTGCGTAGGGCGGGTGCGGCGTCTGTTGAAAATGAAGCGAGTTGGGCATGGAGGCACCCTGGATCCGTCTGCCACAGGGGTTTTGCCCATAGCCCTAGGTAGGGCAACCAGGCTGTTACAGTATCTGCAATCTGATAAGGCTTACGAGGCAACTATACGATTAGGGGTAAAGACAACCACTGATGACTTAGAAGGGGAAATTGTTACTACTAAGTCAGCTGCACAATTGAGTTTAGAGGATATTAAATCTGTACTTGGGCAATTTGAGGGCAAGATTAAGCAAGTACCACCAATCTACAGCGCTATTCAGGTCAAGGGTAAACGCCTCTATGAATTAGCTAGAGCTGGTGAAACTGTAGAAGTACCAGAGCGAATAGTAGAAGTTTATCAGATTCAAGTTCTGGCTTGGCGTCCAGGAGAGTTTCCGGAAATAGATGTAGCTATATCCTGTGGTACTGGTACTTATATTCGCTCAATTGCGCGGGATTTGGGAGCGGCCCTCAATACCTGCGGTGTTTTGGTATCTCTGAGGCGCACTAAAAGTAGTGGTTTTGAACTCTCAGATAGCCTCAGCTTAGAGGAATTGGAAGAACTGTTGTCACTAGGAAAGTTTCAGCCCATTTCACCAGCAGAGGTTTTAGGTCATTTAACGATAGTTAACTTATCGTTAGCAGAGGCTCAGCGCTGGTGTCAAGGGCAACGTCTTCCCTGGCAGATTACTTCAACCGATACCTCTACCGATGCCTTGCGAATTCACGGTGAAGATGGTGATTTTTTGGGTATTGGTAAAGTAGTTGACTCAGAAGATGGGTGCTTACTTGCTCCTCAAATGGTTTTCAAGTCTTTTTAATTGACAAAAATTATCTCAATTAGTATTATCTACTTTGGATATTGCTAAAACTCTGAGAAAAATTTAACCATGCCAATCTCAAAGTTCATCAAAAAGGCTATTGACTTCAAAATCTCCACAGCATTGAAACTCCTCTGCGCTTTCTTGGTAGCAGTACAGCTGTTTTTCATCAGCTCACCCGCCGCACTTGCAAAACCAATTGGTCCTTGTGTGTTAGACCAGGCAGACATTGCGATCATTTGTACTTCGGACATCAATCCCTGTGGCAATCCGAGCCTTTGCCGTTGTCCAGATGGATATTACTATGATCCATCAGTTGGGGAGTGCCTGATCAAGGACATTGCTCTGGCAGACGGTCCCGGAAAACCTGTTGAGAGCAGATGTGCATTCCCTCCAAAGAGTATTTGTACACAAGACATCAATGTGTGTGGTCATCCGAGCCTTTGCGCATGTCCTGAAGGAACTAAATACAATAATGTGATTGGTTCTTGCGTAATACCATTGCCATACTAGAAGCTAGCTCTGTTACTACTTATATCAAGCCTTGAATTAGCTGTTAGCTTGTCTGGCAATTAATCCCACCTCTGATCCTTGAGAGAGGGTGGGATTAATTGTCTGTGTGAGCAACGCCGTTATAATTGTAATCATAGAGTAACAAAAACCAATAAGATGTGAGCAATTAGCTTTGTTGAGAGAAAAAATGCAAGGCAATCTCTCTCGACAATCAAGAAAGCGATGCAGAGAGATTGTAGGTAACATCTCTAAATATAGACGCACAGATAAACTAATAACTAACACTCATGAGTTAGGGGAACCAATCAATAAAATATGGCACAAATCGAGACAAGAACAGAACCCATGGTTCTCAACATGGGTCCCCATCACCCCTCTATGCATGGCGTCCTCCGCTTAATTGTTACCCTAGACGGCGAGGATGTCATCGATTGTGAACCAGTGCTTGGTTACCTGCACCGGGGCATGGAGAAAATTGCCGAGAGTCGCACCAACATTATGTACGTCCCCTACGTTAGTCGGTGGGACTATGCAGCGGGGATGTTCAACGAAGCCATCACCGTCAATGCACCAGAACAATTAGCAGATATTGAGGTGCCCAAACGCGCCAGCTACATCCGCGTGATTATGCTGGAGTTGAATCGCATTGCCAATCACCTGCTGTGGTTGGGTCCGTTTCTTGCTGACGTTGGTGCACAAACACCATTCTTTTATATCTTCCGGGAACGGGAGATGATTTATGATTTGTGGGAAGCCGCTTCAGGACAGCGACTAATCAACAACAACTATTTCCGTGTCGGCGGTGTTGCTGTTGACTTACCCTACGGCTGGATTGATAAGTGTGAAGACTTCTGCAACTACTTTGAACCGAAAGTTGACGAGTACGAGAAGTTAATCACCAACAACCCGATTTTCCGCCGCCGTGTCGAAGGAATTGGCACCATTAGCCGGGAAGAAGCCATCAATTGGGGACTTTCTGGTCCGATGTTACGGGGTTCCGGCGTCAAGTGGGATTTGCGCAAAGTAGATCATTACGAGTGCTACGACGACTTCGACTGGGAAGTACAGTGGGAAACTAGTGGTGATGCCTTTGCCCGGTATTTGGTGAGGATTGGTGAGATGCGCGAGTCAGTTAAGATTATTCACCAAGCCATGAAAGGACTACCTGGTGGACCTTATGAAAACCTTGAAGCCAAGCGTATGGTAGAAGGGAAAAAATCTCAGTGGAATGATTTTGACTACCAATATGTTGGGAAGAAAATTGCTCCTACTTGGAAGATTCCTGCTGGTGAACACTATGTTCGTCTAGAAAGTGGCAAGGGCGAGCTGGGCATATTTATAGTTGGTAATAATAATGTCTTCCCTTGGCGCTGGAAAATTCGGGCAGCAGATTTCAATAATTTGCAGATTTTGCCTCATATCCTAAAGGGTGCGAAAGTTGCTGATCTGATCGCGATTCTCGGTAGCATTGATATCATCATGGGTTCGGTGGATCGTTAGAGCAAGGCAAATTCGGGAAGATTAAAGATTTTGTAGGGGTGTGGCAATGCTGTACCCCTATTATTGATGTTCACTACCAAAAATTTCCCCTGTCCAACGGTTGCATCTAAATGTGGCAAAATGATAAGCGTCATCAAAAACTCATTATCAGGTAATCCAAGTGAGTCCGACTGCCATAGCGCCTAAGACCGATCACCGCCTAATTTTTCCGTTCACTGCCATTGTCGGCCAGGAAGAAATGAAACTGGCTCTACTGCTGAATGTGATTGACCCCAAAATTGGCGGGGTGATGATTATGGGTGATCGTGGTACGGGCAAATCCACTACCATTCGGGCATTAGCTGACTTATTGCCAGAAATTGACGCGATCGCTGATGACCCCTTCAACAGTGACCCCAATGAACCCGACTGGAGCAACGAGAATGGCTCTTCACAGTCACGGACAATTGTCAAGAAAAAAGTATCAATGGTTGACCTACCCTTGGGGGCAACAGAAGACCGTGTCTGTGGCACCATTGATATTGAAAAAGCATTATCTGAGGGTGTCAAAGCCTTTGAACCAGGACTCCTTGCCAAAGCTAATCGCGGCATCCTCTACGTAGATGAAGTTAATCTATTAGACGACCACTTAGTCGATGTGCTGCTCGATTCAGCTGCCAGCGGCTGGAACACAGTGGAACGGGAAGGAATTTCCATTCGCCACCCAGCACGTTTTGTCTTAGTCGGTTCAGGCAACCCAGAAGAAGGAGAACTAAGACCACAACTACTTGATCGCTTTGGCATGCACGCGGAAATCCACACTGTCAAAGAACCGGTTCTGCGAGTGCGGATAGTAGAAGAAAGGGCTGAGTTTGACCAAAAACCCCAGGAATATATTCAAAAGCACCATTCAGCTCAAGAAGAATTACAGAAGCAGATAGTTATGGCTCAAGAACGACTTCCCGCAGTTGAAATGGACTACGATTTGCGAGTGAAGATTTCCGAAGTCTGCTCAGAACTAGATGTTGACGGGCTGCGGGGTGATATTGTTACTAATCGGGCAGCCAAAGCACTGGCAGCTTTTGAAGGGCGTCAGGAAGTGACAGTTGAAGATATCCGTCGTGTGATTACCTTGAGTCTGCGCCATCGACTGCGCAAAGACCCTCTGGAGTCAATTGATTCGGGCTATAAAGTACAAAAGGCCTTTAGTCGAGTTTTTGGCTTGGAGGAGTCGTCAGAGGAAAATAACGCGACTCCGGCTAGCAACATTCGTTAATCCTGAACTACTTTTAGCGTAGCTCCTGGCGGAGCGAGGCACTCCTGAACTTCTAAACTTCTAGCTCCCTCTAGCCCCCTATGTCAGAGCCACTAATTGAACTCAAAGGAATTAGCAAGTCTTTTGGTGGTAACATCATCCTCGATAAAGTTGATTTGACTATCTATCGGGGGGAAGCTTTAGTGATTATTGGTCCCTCTGGCACAGGGAAATCAACCATTCTGAGGATTATTGCTGGTTTACTCCTGCCTGATGCTGGCGAAATTCGCGTTCAAGGGCAGGTACGTTCTGGTTTAATCGACGATGCCAAAGACCCAATTGGTATTGGCATGGTATTCCAGCAGGCGGCTTTATTTGACTCTTTGAGTGTAGATGAGAATGTCGGTTTTTTACTTTACCAGCACTCTAAATTGCCCAGAGATAGGATCCGGCAACTAGTTGCTCAAAGTCTGGATATGGTGGGAATGTCTGGAACTGCTGATATGTTCCCCGCTGACTTGTCAGGTGGAATGCGTAAACGGGTTAGCTTTGCTCGTGCCATTATCTCTAACCCAGATCAACCCCAAGATAATCCAGAAGTTTTATTATACGACGAGCCGACAGCTGGGCTTGACCCGATCGCCTCGACGGTGATTGAGGATTTAGTCCGCAAGCTACAATGTGAACATGGTAGTTGCGGTACCTACGTGATGGTGACACACCAGGACACGACTATTCGCCGCACCGCTGATCAGGTTGTCTTTCTCTATAACGGCAAGATACAGTGGCAAGGTGATGTTAGCGAGATTGATACTACTGATAATCCTCTAGTTAGACAATTCTTTAGTGCTAGTATTGAAGGCCCGATTCGGTTAGTCGGTTAGGATATTGATTAGCACTCTTGAAGAGAGACAACTAGCTGTGACCTTATCCCCGTGAGTAGCACGGGCTTAAAAGACCAAAGCTCTCAGTTAACAGCTAATAGCTAAGGGAAAGAAATCATGCGAGCGCGAACAATTCGAGAAGGCTCCGTCGGGCTATTAATCCTAGCGGGATGTGTTGCCTTTGGGGGCTTGATTCTCTGGTTGGGAAATCTAGGTTTAGGTAGCCGGAGTTACAAATTCATTGTTAATTTTACCGAGATTGCTGGCATGAAAGTTGGTGCCGTAGTACGCTATCGCGGTGTCGAAGTTGGTCAAATTGCGGCAATCACACCAAAAACTAACGGGGTTGAGACCACAATTGAAATTGCCAACACTAGCTTGTCAATTCCTCGGGAATCTAGAGTTGAAGCTAATCAATATGGCTTAATTGGTCAAACTACAATTGACATCACACCTGAAACCACTCTCTCAGCTGAAGGAGAATCGATTAATCCTTTAAGTTCTCAATGTCCCGAATCAAAGCTGGTTATTTGCGACAAAGACCGCATTAAAGGTGAGATTGGCGTAAACTTTACTACTCTGCTTCGTGCTAGCACCCAATTCACAGAACGCTACACTGATCCACAGTTTTTTGAAAATGTTAATTCCCTGACAGCAAATGCTTCGAGTGCGGCAGCAGGGTTAGCAGAATTAGCTAAAGAGTTGGCTCTTCTGTCTAGCTCATTCCGACAAGAGATTGGAAGCTTCTCGGGTGCTGCCGATTCCCTTTCCAAGGCAGCAAATCAAAGTACTCGTCAACTAAGTGTAGTCACAGATAGCGTTGCTAAAACTGCCGAACAATATAGCGTGACGGCTAGTGAACTCAATAAACTCCTTGCCACTACTAATGAACTGGTGGCAACAAATCGGGGAACCTTAGTTAGAACTTTAGATGGTATTGCTCAAACCAGCGATAAGTTAAGCGGACTTGTGGGTGGTTTGAGTACTACGGTTAATCGGGTCAATTCTACCGTTGAGCGGGTTAACTCTAAAGTTGACAATACCGAAGTCGGGGGACTACTGCAAAATTTAGAAACCCTCTCAGCCAATGCTGTAGATGCCTCTGCCAACTTGCGCGACATCTCTAATTCCCTGAACAATCCCACAAATTTGGTGGTGTTACAACAAACTTTAGACTCGGCAAGGGTAACTTTTGAAAATACCCAAAAAATTACTTCTGATCTCGATGCCCTAACTGGTGATCCATCCTTCCGCACCAATGTTAAAGAGTTGATTGATGGACTTAACCAGTTGGTATCTTCAACTCAACAACTCGAACAGCAAGTGCAGGTAGCCGAGTCTCTGGCACCAATTAGTGCTACTCTCAATGGTGCTGCTAATTCTAACGACAGTCTCCTACTTTCTCAAAAGTCTCAACCCAAGATACCACTAGTCAACACTAACATCGAAATCAATACCCAAGAGGATTTATTTAAACTTGAGCCTCCGGCACCCAAGAAGTGACTGGCTGTAACTGATAACCAAGATTAATCTTCTCATAGTTCTGTAGCCGCTGTGTTTGAAAAGTCTCTTTACTCCTAATAAAAGAGGTAAAAGGAGAGTGGGAAGGGTATCTAAAAACCCCTCCTAACTACTGAAATCCTTCTTCAAAAATTGCTTACTTATGACAGTTACTCAACTGGCATAGCATCCACATCCACAGTCTTCTCACTAGTGTTACTTGTGTTCTCAGCAACATTTTTACTTTGGCGAGATTTGACACTATCAATTAGTAACTGGGAAACTTCAGAAACCAGAAGTGTCAGAATTAAGACATCGTCAATTTGTCCTGCGATTGGGATAAAGTCAGGGGCAATGTCAATGGGGCTCAACAGGTAAATTAACGTACCCAAGATGATCCACCAACGATATTTAGAGTTGCGGATAGTGTTGCGATACCAGTTATAAATCGATTGGACTGAAAAATTGCTCATCTCTTCACCACCTAGCTAATATTAATACTGCCAGATTGTCTCAGCAGTTGACTATGCGGATAACCCATCTGTTTTTGTCGGTTAGTGGCTTAACCACTGCCATGCCATTATGGTTTACCTTGTTTACCTTGCTGGCTTTTTGTCAGAATCGGTGCATTGCCCAGGCCATAAGCTATTACAATTACTGCTATGATTTCCATAACCAGTGAGCCAACAAGAGAAAATAATCTCAGCCCTTGGTAAGCCGTTTTGCATCTAAATTGTACTTTCAACCGTTTGAGGAAAACTCGAAAATCTTCTCCCCCTCTCCCACTCTCCCACTCTCCCCCTCTACCTTCAAGATGCCAGTTAAATCTGTAAGAGCTTCATGTTGTCTGGAAATGAAGCTAATCTAATCTATATTATCTGGTAATCCTAATAGGCTTTATCAACTTACAAGAAAACTTATACTTGGTTATCAAGGGAGGTAAGAGAACATTGTGAATATTGTTGAAATCTTTGAGAAGGGCGGGGTAGTGATGTGGCCACTATTGGCTTTATCAATTCTGGCTGTGGGTGTAATCCTTGAGCGTGTTTGCTTTTGGGCAATCATTTCCCTTAAGGAAGAAGCAGTTGTCAATCGCGTACTTGATGCCGCAATTAGCAACTTAAACAAGGCAAAAGAGACTGTTATGAAAGCGCGCAGACTACCAATCGGGCGATACCTGTATGCTCCTTTAAAGCTTGCTAACCCTGATCCGGAAGTCTTTCGACTGGCTCTAGAAGCAAGTGCAGATGAGGAGTTGGCTTCGATGCGGCGGGGGGACAAAATTCTAGAAGCTGTAATTGCTCTGTCTCCACTGCTGGGGTTGCTGGGTACGGTGTTAGGCTTGATTAACTCTTTGGGTTCAATTAGGCTTTCTGATTTGGGTACAGGTTCTACAGATGGAGTAACCCAAGGTATCGGGGAGTCCCTGATTAGCACAGCCGCAGGGTTGATTGTAGCGATTATCAGTCTGGCTTTCTATCGGCTATTTCAAGCTTTTCAATACAATCAGGTCAAAGTTTTCCGTAAGGCAGGGAGTGAGTTAGAGTTAATTTATCGTCAAAATTGGTGGCAAAGCGAGGAAGAAGAATCTGATTATTCTGCAAGTGTGGCTCCAGAAGATAACCTCAATTTAGCATCAGCAGAAATTCCTGAAGCTACTGAGCAATAAGCTCTGACACATTTGCATTTTGAAGATAGAGGGAAGACCTCATTAAGATATTCCTCCCACAGAACCTCTCGTTTGTAAAACTAGCTTAACAGGTGGGTACTCCTCGACCATAAGGGTACGATCTTTATAGTGCGAATTTTCCCATGAATAAGAAATATCGTCCAGTTGCTTCTCCCACACCAATCCGCCCTCTGCGATTTCAGATGGAACACTCGAATGAAGAAGTTCGAGTTGAGATTGTCCCCTTGATTGATGTCATTTTTTGTATTCTGACATTTTTTATCCTGGCGGCAGTGGGCTTGTCTCGCCAGCAAGCAATTACCGTCGATTTGCCTCAGGCAAGCACCGGAACTCGACAGGGACAGGAAATTTTAATAGTCAGTCTCAGTGAGTTTGGTCAAGTTTTTGTGGAACAGGAACCAGTGCAGACTCAAACAGATTTTCAGCAGAAACTGCGAACATATTTAAGAAATAATCCTAATGGGTTGATGGCATTGTATGCTTCGGAAAATGCTACTTACAACGAAGTAGTGCAGGTGTTGGATGTACTGCGTTCAGTAGGGGGTAATCGCGTCGCACTAGCAACCCTATCAGGGCAGTCTAAACAACCTTCTAGCAATTTTCCGGCACTGCCACCAACTGGTGTTCCTAATTTACCATCTCCTCCAGGCACTAACCCTAATCAGCAAACTTTGCCGGGACTACTCCTACCAGAATCCCCCGGAAATAATCCAAGTAATCCTAAGCCTTCACCAGGACAAGCAAAGCCTGAACCTGGTAACTAGAAACGAGAATGCTACAAATAGTTTGACTTTAAGTAATAAGTGACAACAAGAACATTTATCGCTTATTGCTTAATAAGTATTTGTAGCAAACATTTAAGTAATCGAAATATAGCGATCGCCACAGCTGTTAGGACACTTTCTTGTTCCCTGTTAAGAGTTCCCTTTAAATCAAAATAGGATGTCCTAACCGACATGTCCGTTGCTATAACTAGGCCCTAACCTCAATTTTTTGACTTCCAGCTAGACCAAAAGCACTATGAATTGCTTGCAAAGCGGCAGTTCCCTGCTCTTTGGCTACTACACAGCTAATCTTAATTTCTGAGGTGGCAATCATTTGAATGTTAATTCGCTCTGCAGCCAATGCTGCAAACATTCGCGTTGCTACACCAGGTTGTTCCACCATCCCAGCACCAACAATACTGACCTTGGCAATTTCTGTATCAAGGAGAATTTTGCCACACCCGAGAACTGATGCTGCCTGTTGTAAGGTTATCTGGGCGGCTTGAGCATCAGTTTGTGAAACGGTAAAGGCGATATCACGGGTGCGATTACCATCAATCACTCGGCAACGCTGGGATTGGATAATCATATCAACGCTAATATTTTCTTTTGCCAAGAGTCCGAAGAGTTGGGCAGCCATACCAGGACGATTGGGGACATAGAGAATCGCCAGACGAGCTTGATTGAGATCGAGGGCAACGCCCCGTACTGGTGGTAGTTCTTTGGGAGTGGGGATGCCCAGATGGGAAGAGGTGGAAATTTTCCTGGAATTCCCTTTTTTCTCTAAAACCGCAACTTCTTCACCTAAAACAGGTAATTGAATTGCCGAAGATCTTATTTCAAAAGTTTCACACAGAATGGCGATCGCTTGGTCACAGTCTTGGGCATCAATCACACAGCTAACTTTTACCTCAGAGGTCGAAATCATCTCAATGTTGATTCCGGCACTAGCTAGAGCTGTAAACATTTGGGCTGCAATCCCAGGGTGTCCAATCATCCCAGCACCAGTAATTGAGATTTTAGCGACGTTGCGATCAACTATCACCTCGGCCTCTTGGGAATCTGCCGTCGATGGAGAGCGCAAGCCAGGGGCAATTGCTTCTGCCACTGCTTCCGCCCGCTTGAGAATAGCTTTATTAACGGTAAAGGCAATATCGTTAGTGTTGCCCTCGTGAATCGACTGGATAATTAAGTCGACATCTAGTTCTTGAAGGGCAATCTCACCAAACAATCGCGCTGCGACGCCTGGACAATCAGGCACTCTCAGTAGCGCCACTTTTGCCTGCTCTAGGTCAAATTCTACGGCAGTGACAGGACGAGCAATCTCGAGATCTCTCAGGGAGCGGGGTTCAGACATTGGTGAAACCACCCGCGTACCTGGTTGATCCGTCCAACTGGAGAGTACCACCAGAAGAACCCCGTAATTGCGAGCTATTTCCACAGCACGAGGATGTAGCACCTTGGCTCCCAGACTTGCCAATTCCAGCATTTCATCCGAAGTGATCTCGTCCATCAGTTGGGCATCTGGTACCAGACGGGGATCAGTGGTTAAGATCCCAGGAACATCAGTATAAATCTCACAACGATCAGCTCCCAATGAGGCAGCAAGCGCTACCGCTGAGGTATCAGAACCGCCACGCCCAAGGGTAGTAATTTCCAATTCTTCGGTGCTGCTGATGCCCTGAAAGCCTGCAACAACAACAACTTGGTTCTCGTTAAGATGCCGCACAATTCGCTCAGTTTGGATGTGAAGAATACGGGCGTGGCTATATTGTGCTTCTGTGACAATGCCTACCTGAGCGCCAGTTAGGGAAATTGCTGGTTGTCCCAATTCCTTCAATGCCATAGATAGGAGTGCAATTGAGACTTGTTCACCAGTCGAGAGCAGCATATCCATTTCCCGGCGACAGGGATTAGTGGAAATTTCCCCAGCTAGTTTTACTAAACCATCAGTAGTCTTTCCCATTGCGGAAACGACTATCACCAGGGAATTGCCCTTTTGGGCAGTAGCGATAACACGTTGGGCAACTGCTTGAATACGTTCAACTGAGCCGACAGAGGTACCGCCGTATTTCTGGACTACTAGCGACATAAGACTTTTTTAACTACACTTTTAACGAACACCTTGAACAGTTCAGGAGTCAAAGCGCTTAGAGATGCCAAGAGGCATTCAATACTCTAAGTAAGCTTACAGGAATTAGATAAGAAAGCCTAATCTTTTGTTAAGTTTAGTGTGCTGGTTGAGTGCTTATAACTAGAGATTTTTTTGTCCATCCAAGCAATGTTAAATTGGCGAAATCCAGGGAGTTTATAATTTTTTCTTTATATTTTTGCCCCTAAACCCTGGGACTATAATTCAGGTAAAAAGATATGTGGAGCTATTTGAGGGCATTGCTATGGATAAGGATACTAAATTCGCTTTACTGGTAATAGGACTGCCACTTTGCGGTCTAGTTTATTGTGGTACGATGGTGGCTTTAATGGTTTATTTCCCGAATGTAAGGGAACACCCACTAATATCTGGAGCTTTCTTCCTGCTAATTCCCTTTACAATTGGAGCATCTATCTGGATTAAAGCTTCAGCTAGAGCCTATCAGTCAAAATAATTCGCAAATCAAGCCACACAATTTGTAACTGACCCGGTTCATTGTTGATGGTTCATACTTCATTGTTGATTGCCATGAACCATTAACCATGAGTCATGTTTGCGCAGCATGCGCGTAGCGCGTACCATGAACGCTAAAGCATAATGAGTGAGCAAATAGGTAAAGTTTACCTGGTGGGTGCAGGACCAGGAGATATAGCGTATCTTACTCTAAGGGGACAGGAGCTGCTAACTCAAGCCGAGGTTTTGGTTTATGATGCTCTGGTAGATACTCGGTTATTACAGCTAATGCCAGAAGCTTGCCGCCAGTTTAATGTTGGCAAGCGGGGAGGACGTCCTAGCAGTTCACAAGCAAAAATTAACCAGCTGCTAGTGGAACAATGCCAGCAAGGAAAGCAGGTAGTTAGGCTTAAAAGTGGAGATCCTTTTATTTTTGGTCGCGCTAGCTCAGAAATTCAGGCACTGATTGCTACTAATTGTCCTTTTGAGGTGGTACCAGGGATTAGTTCAGTGCTGGCAGCTCCTTTACTGGCATCAATTCCACTGAGTGATCCTGTTCTAAGCAAATGTTTTGCAGTTTTAAGCGCTCATCAGCCATCGGAACTAGACTGGGAAGGGCTGGTGAGGATTGATACTCTGGTAATTTTGATGGGAGGACGTAACCTTGATGAAATTGTCCGATGCCTGCGGCGACATGGGCGTTCACAAAAAACACCAGTTGCCGTCATTCGTGATTGCGGACGTCCCCAACAACAAATTTGGATTGGTACCTTAGCTAGTATTGTGGAGCAAACCAATGGTGTTTCACTCTCGCCAGCCGTAATTGTGATTGGCGAAGTGGTGGGGCTGCGGGATTATTTGCAATCGCCAGAGTTTTAGTAAGGGGTTACAGCAGTTGAATTGGAGAGGATCAACTTTGGAAGCTTCAAATATAACCTGTAACCTGTTAACCTACAACCTGTAACCCAAACTAACTTCAAAAGAGCAAGCAAAACTAACGTGCGACCTGATAAATTAACCTACGGGAACGACTCCAGCGCAAAAACTCCAACTTTAAAAGGTAAAACTATTTTAGTTACTCGCTCAGCTGGACAATCAAGTAAATTCACTCAACTGTTGCAAGGCGAAGGTGCGCGGGTAATTGAAATGCCTGCTTTAGTTATTGGTCCTCCTTCTAACTGGGAAGGCTTGGACAGTGCAATTACTTGCCTGTCTGATTTCGATTGGTTGATTCTGACTTCTACTAACGGTGTCGATTACTTTTTTGAACGACTTTGGAAACAAGGTAAAGATGCCAGTGCTTTAGCAGCTATCAAAATTGCTGTAGTGGGGAGAAAAACTGCTGCTAGTCTCAACAAACGCAACCTCCAACCAGATTTTATCCCCCCAAACTTTGTCGCTGATTCCCTGATTCAAGAATTCCCCGAAACTCTGGCAGGTAAGAAAGTTTTGTTTCCGAGAGTTGAAACTGGGGGCAGAGAAGTTTTAGTTAAAGAAATGCGTACTCAAGGCGCTATCGTGACAGAGGTAGCAGCTTATGAGTCTAGGTGTCCCGAGCAAATGGCATCGGCTGCTGAAAAGGCACTGGAAAAACAAGAAGTTGACGTGATTACCTTTGCCAGTTCCAAAACCGTCAAGAATTTTGTGCAGCTTTTAGATATTTCCCTACAATGGCAAAAGCCCTTATTTCAATTAGAAGGGGTTCAGATTGCTTCCATTGGGCCTCAAACTTCCATTACCTGCCGTCAACTGCTGGGGAGAGTGGATATCGAGGCTGAGGAATATACTTTAGAAGGATTAACTCAAGCGATCATAGGGAGTAGGGAGTAGGGAGTAGGGGTAAGAAAATTGAATGTATATACTTAATCAATTTGAGAAACACTATATAGCGTTTCTCGAATAACCGAGATACACCTAGTTCTGTTCCCTGCTCCCTGTTCCCTACTCCCTGCTCCCTAAAACCAAGAAATTTGTATCTCACCAATTTGAGAAGTGCTATATATGGCTAATGCTATAAGGGAACTCCAAGAAATAAATTATCCAATTGACTTAGAAACAAGACGTAAAGATTCTTCTCCCCATCTCCCAGGTAAGCGAAAAAAGGTGTGGGGAAATAATTAAGCAGACGCTCCAGACGCTCCAGACGCTCCAGACGCGGAGAAATCAAATCCCACGAAAATTTCGTTCACCCCCATCTCCCCATCCCCCCATCTCCCCCTCTCTGGGAGTAGTGGTGATTTTCTTGCCTAAAGATTCAGTCTGTAGCATGATGTTTTAGCTACCTTCGATGGAAGAAAATACCATGGTTAACCTGCTTTTGAGCGACCATGCTTCAACTTGGTCTGGACATGAAAGATAAACTGCCTGGTGCTAAGCACAAGGTTGGCAAGATTTTATTTATATATGCATTTTTTAGCAGCCTTTGGATTCTATTTTCTGACCAGCTACTGACGCTGCTCACCAATGATTTACAAAGATTAACACAGTTACAGACTCTTAAAGGCTGGGTCTTTGTAATAATTACTAGTGGACTTCTATATGTTCTGGTGCGCCAAGAATTACGATCGCCTGTAGGAGGTGATAATTCCTCATTTGCTTTGGCATTAGGTAAGACTAATGGTAACCATCTCAAAAATCTTAAGACTAGAATAATCTCACACAAGAGTCACTATGGCTTTGGTTTGAAGCAGCAACAACTTGAAGCTCATAGCTTTGATGAACTACTTAAAGGCTTACCCAACCGCGCTTTATTTCTGGAACTACTAGAACAACTAATTGTCAGGAGCAGAAATGGTCAGGTGGGTTTATTTGCAGTTCTGTTTCTGGAAATAGAGCGTTTTGAGATTGTTAAGTATAGCTTAGGACAGCAGGCTGCTGAGCAACTGATGGTTGCCACTGCCCACCGGCTGGAGGCATGTCTTTGTTCTACTGATACCTTGGTAAGATTAGCTTCAGCTGAGTTTGCAATTCTACTGCCAAATATCCAATACTTCGAGCATGCTACCGACATGGCTAAGTATATCCAGCAGCAGCTAAGGTTACCTTTTGACCTAAATGGGTATGAGGTGTTTGCCACTAACAGTATTGGCATTGCTGTTTGCGGGAAGAAGCATAGATATTTCAAAACTCAAGAGTCATCTAAAGTCATCGCCCAAGAGGCTGAGTTTAATTTCCCCTATCTCCATACTCCTAATTCTCAAGATCTACTCAATCCTAACCACTCATCAGCCACAGCAGAACTAATGCGGTCTCCACTCACCTACTGTAGGCGAGCAGAAGAATTACTGCAAGCTGCTGACACAGCTAAGCATTATGCTAAGGTTCATCCGGATGTCCGTTATGCTGTGTTTAATCCTGCTATGCATCAACAAGTTGCAGCGCGTTTCCATCTAGAAACTGACTTGCGACGAGCAATGGAGTGCCAGCAGCTAATGGTTTACTATCAGCCGATTGTTTCTCTAAAAACTGGTATAATTACTGGTTTTGAGGCGCTAGCGCGCTGGAATCACCCCACTAGAGGCGCAATCTCACCAACAGAGTTTATTCCCTTGGCTCAAGAAACTGGACTTATCCAAAGGCTTGATTGGTGGATGATTGGTGAAGCCTGCACTCAGCTCGGCGTTTGGCAACGGACATTTGCTACTGAAGAGCCCTTAAAAATGAGTGTAAATTTATCTGGCTGGCAATTTGGTCAGATTGGCTTATTGGAGCATCTAGACCAGATTCTACAGCAAACGGGTATTAATAGAGGCTCTTTGAAGCTAGAGATTACTGAAACTAGTTTGCTAAAGGATTCTACTTCTGGAGTCGCAACCCTAGAACAAATGAAAGCTTTGGGGATCGAATTATCAATTGATGATTTCGGCACTGGCTATTCCTCATTAGATCGTTTGCATCAACTGCCGATTGATACTTTGAAAATTGACCGCTCCTTTGTGAAACGACTCGGTACAGATTGTGAGAGTTTGGAGATTGTGCGAACAATTATTGCCCTGGCTCATAATTTGAAGATGGAAATTATTGCCGAGGGGGTGGAAACTACCCAGCAATTGTCTCTGTTGCGCTCCCTTAATTGCGAGTATGTGCAGGGATATTTTTTCTCTAAGCCTGTCGATAGCGATAGTGCTAGGGAGTTAATTGCCAAGGGTTTGGAGTATCACTGCTTGAATTGCTAATGCTTAGCAACCATGAACAAAAAGCGACTGATTGGCTTGACTGGTAGTATTGGCACTGGTAAAACTACTGTCTCCAATTACCTCAAACACATTTATCAGCTACCAGTGTTAGATGCCGATATCTATGCTAGAGAGGCAGTGCAAGTTGGTTCGCCGATACTGAGCAAGATTTTCGATCGCTATGGTTCTAGTCTAGAATTACCTGATGGTACACTTAACCGTAAGCGCTTAGGCGAGATTATTTTCCAAGACCAAAGTCAGCGGCAGTGGTTGGAGCAACAGATACATCCCTACGTGCGCGATCGCTTCCAATCTCAACTAGAAATTATAATTGATCCCACCATAGTTTTAGTTATACCGCTACTATTTGAAGCTAATTTGACTAACTTGGTTACTGAAATCTGGGTAGTCAGCTGCTTACCACAACAGCAGTTAAGGCGGTTGATAGAGCGAGATAATCTTACCTTAAAACAAGCTAGCGTGCGCATCAATAGTCAGTTCCCTCTCCAAGAAAAGGTAGCTCGTGCCGATATTGTCCTTGATAACTCCTCTACACTAGAAGGGCTGCTTAAACAGGTAGATTTAGCACTCTATCGGGGAGAGGGGGAGACGCGGAGAGGGGGAGACGCGGAGAATTAAAATCCCACGCAAAATTTCGTTCACCCGGGACTTCCAAATAAAAAAATCTCCCATCGAGGAGATGGGGAGATGGGGAGATGATTGTTTACATCATATTTCAAAGTATAGCAGTCGCCACAGCTGTTAGGACACTTCCTTGTTCCCTGCTCCCTGCTCCCTGCTCCCTGCTCCCTTTGAATCAAAATAGGATGTCCTAACTGACATGTCCGTTGCTATAAATTAGATATAGCAGTAGTCACAGCTGTTAGGACACTTATCTGTTTCCTATTCCCTATTCCCTATTCCCTGCTAAAAGTCACTTCTCGAACATCACCAGTTTTTCCTAAGGGTAATGCGGGCTCTCCATTAATAGACATCAAGACAGCGCCAGCATTACCTGCTCTGAGGGTAAGTCTTTGATTGGCTTTCCAAGTTTGTTGATTTCCTTTGGTTAAGATTCCCTCAAACTCAGTTTTACCATCAACTATCACTCGCAGCCAAGAGTCTCCTTGAAGAGATACGCTGACTTGAGTAGTTGAACTTGGTTGGGAAGCTTTTGGGGCTGCCGGTGCTGAAGATGTAGTTAACGTGGCTTTGGCAGTTGAAGTAGGCTGGGAAGCTTTTGGGGCTGCCGGTGCTGAAGATGTGGGTTTGACACTGGTTGTCTGTTGCTGAGCAATTGGTGAGTTTTTGAGTTCTCTGTTGAATAGAGACAGCAATCCAATCACAGCAGCTACTAACAAGAGCATGTAGAGTATATAAGGTTTTCTAAGCGCTGCTAGATAAGGTGTGACAGCTTCTGCGTAAGGCTTTAAATCTAAGGATTTTGGTTGAGTTTGATAAGTTTCTAGATTAGCCTCTTGAGCAAAAGCATCAGAGTGTATTGGCAGCAACTCAACTGGAAAGGATTTGGCTAAAGCCTCACCATCCAATCGGAGGAAGTCCCCGTAGCGACGAATAAATCCTTGGATAAACACAGGTTCAGGCAATTGGTCTAATTGCCCAGCTTCGAGAGCTTTTAAGACGCGTAAGGAAATGTAAGTGTGGCTAGCAACCTGTTCTATAGATATGGACTGTTCCTCTCTAATGCTTCGTAGATAGGCTCCTATCTCCTTTAGTTGTTCTGCTTGAGTTGGATTTAAAGAGTTCACCTGATCACCTTTTCCAGGAAAAAACTACTCGATTTTGAGTAAAAAACTTGAAAATTCCACTGTAAACAGCGAAAATTCTAGATCTGAGGTCATTTCCAATCGATTACCCATAACAAAAATCTGTATTTGTAGGTTGGGTTGCGTGAAAATTTGGTCTTGGGGGTTTCCCCCATGAACAACTTTCGTAAGAAGAGGTAACAAAACCCAACCTATATTCTGGGAACAAGTTGGGTTTCACTTGGTTCTACCCAACCTACTTTGATTAAGGTTAATTGACCGGAGATGATCTGAGTTACAAAAATTACCTCTCAAGAAGATAATTATAGACTCCTGAAGTATACCTTGTTGAAGGGAGAGGGGGAGAGGGGGAGAGGGGGGGATGGGGAGAGGGGGGGATGGGGAGATTTAGACTTCACCACCAACAACTACATTGCGAATCCGCAAACTAGGACCACCGCAACCTACTGGTAAGCCACTTTGTCCTGATTTACCGCAACCGCCAGATTCATCCCAGTAGAAGTCATTGCCAATCGCTTCAATATCTGCCAAAGTTTTAAACACATTGCCAGAGAGAGTCACATCCTTTACTGGTTCGGCAATCTTACCATTCCGAATCATCCAGGCTTCGCCAGCGCTAAAGGTGAACATTTCACCATTAGTCATACCGCCTAGCCAGTTGCGAGCATAGACTCCTTCTTTAATACCCTCGAATAGATCTTCTACTGGGGTTTTGCCCGGTTCAATCCAAGTATTGGTCATCCGTACTATTGGGGGATAGTAGTAATTGAGACACCGGGCATTACCAGTTGGTGTTTCTCCTAACTTGCCGGCAGTTTCACGGGAGTGGAGACGCCCTACTAAGATGCCGTCTTTAATAAGTTGTGTCTTAGTTGCTGGAGTACCTTCATCATCGTAGAAGTAACTGCCCCGATGTCCTACTGGTGCTGCACCATCAAAGATTTGCAATTCCTCAGGCCCAAATCGACGACCAATACTCATTACTTCTAACAGATCTGGATTTTCATAAGCCATATCAGCTTCAGAAAGATGTCCAAAAGCTTCGTGGACGAATAAACCAGTGAGGATGGGGTCAATTACCACTGTATAGGTACCCCCTTTGACTGTGGGCAGGGAGAGGGCGTCTGTAGCACGCTGGGCAGCACTACGAACCTGTTGATCTATATTGGTAAGGTCTTCATAGGCTTGGCGAGAGCCTATAGTTTCTCTGCCAGTTTGCACGATTCCTCCATTGCGGGCAGTAGCAACAAAACGCATTTCCATATCTGCCCAGGATTGTTCAATGAGAGTGCCTTCAGAAGTTGCAATAATCACTTTTTGGGTGCTATCGCTGTAGCGAACTGTAGTTGTGGCAATTTTGGAGTCGTAGTTTTTAAGAATATCGTTATAGCGATCGCAAAGTGCTTTTTTCTGGGCAAGAGGTATCTGACGAGGATCTGTGCCGACTAGGGGTAGTTGACATTTGTCTTGCACTGGTTTGATGGGAGCAAGTAAAGTTTCCTCATCACCAACTATTCGTGCTGCTGCGATCGCTTCTTCGAGTCGCTCCTTGATGGTATTAAGCTGGTTGAAACTAGCAAAACCCCAACCGCCTTTGTAACAAGCTCTTACCTGCCCACCGATAGAAAGGCCTTCACTGAGAGTGTCTACCTGGTTGCCCCGTAGCAAAATATTGGTTCCTTCTGATTCCTCGAAGCGAA
The DNA here is from genome assembly GCA_010692645.1 of Symploca sp. SIO2E9. Taxonomy (GTDB): domain Bacteria; phylum Cyanobacteriota; class Cyanobacteriia; order Cyanobacteriales; family Coleofasciculaceae; genus SIO3C6. The sequence continues at coordinate 37,779 of JAAHGS010000026.1, read as the reverse complement.
TTGCTAAGTAATCAACACGGGAGCTATAGTGGGCAATTAGCTCAGAGAGCAGATTATGGGCATCGGCTAGTACAGTGGGCATGGGAGGCGGTAAGAGCAATAAACTGACCTTATTTTACCTGAGGGCGATTTAAGGGTAGAAGGGCGTGAAACCCAAATCCTTCCCAGTATATATGTTGGGTTTCGTTGCCTCAACCCAACCTACAAATACTTATTACTTAAAATCAGCGTGCATCTCCAATTAAAATAAAGGGCGACCAAAAGAAGGGATGGCGTTGAATCTGAGATAGTTTGGCTTGACGTAGCGCTTCTCCCTTACTCATGCCCTGATTGAGATTTCCATAGAACTGTACCATAATATCTTTGGTGGTATTGTCTTCAGCATTCCAGAGACTCGCCATCACTGATTTTGCTCCAGCACGTTCAAATAGGTAGGCTATCCCGGCGATTTCTTCACCGTTGGAGTCTTCTCGCAGGGCGGTTTGACAGGCACTGAGGGTGATAAGTTCGGTGTTTTGTAATCCTAAGAGTGCGGCATTGGCAATGTCGAAGTTTGGACCAGCAAAGAGGAGAGTATTGGCTAGCATATCTAGTTGCCGCACTCCCTCACACTCGTGTTTTTCTCCCAGACAGCAACCGTCTTTTTCAAAACAGCCGTGGGTGGCAAGGTGGAGGAAGCGGAAGCGGAGGGCTTCCTGTTTGAATCTTTCGAGGGTGGCGTCGTTGCGGATGTATGCTTCACTACCAGGAATAATTTTAGGCAGGCTTTGGACTTCTGCTTCTGAATCGGGTAGATTATAAGGTTCATTGGGATTGGGATTTCCTAATCCTAATACAGGTCTTGGTTGTGGTACGCTATCCTCTACCCGCAGATTTTGCAGGGAATTGATACTTAAACGAGTAAAGTAATTAATAGGATATTGTTTTTCGATCAGAAATTGTTTGGTTTTTTGGTCGTAGAGGGTTTCAAAGGGGATGTAGCGTAGTTTGTCGGTGGCGATGATTGCTATTTGTTTTGGCGATAGTGCCTGAATTTGGTCTTCAATGGGACGAATTAGTAAGTCATAGAGTTCGCCGCTAGTGGTGCGATAGCCTGTTGCTTTACGGTCTTGCAGTTTTTTGCGATAATTAACAATTAGGTCATTAAATTGGGCGGGTTCTATAGGAACTTTTTTGACTGTAGTTGGTTTATCCTTGGCGAGGATAAAAATAGCGATGCTATTGTTCAGTAGTACTGGCTGAATTACCACCGTGCCAGCAGGAATACTAGCTTTGAGTTTAGCAGTATCTTCGGGAGTGGTTTCAAATAATTCTGCAACTTCGGGATATTTTTTGGTGATTTCTTCAGCTAGCTGGTTGACTTGAGTCTCTAATTCTCGAATTTGTCTAGATTTTTCCTCTGAAAAGTCGTCTTCTAATTGCTGACGCAGGAATTCAAGTCGCTGATTTTTTTGATTCCACTGGTTAATTGCTTGCTGTGCTTGAGGATTAGTAACCTTAGCATCGATTAGGCGAGTGTAGTCAGCCAGTTCAAAAGTTGTAGCAAGGTTAACCCATTCAAAGGCTCTTTCTATTTTGTTTTGGTCGATGAGCAGGCTAATCAGAGCAATTGCCGGGCCTTGTTTATTGTTGAAAAACTTCTCTCGATGTTCCTGCTGCAAACCCCGACGCATTTCTATGGTAATTTTGACTGATTCCTCGAAATTATTAATTGCTTTAGCTGGTTGATTTGTATCTCGGTAGACGAAACCAATATTATTGAGGGTAACAGCTTCTTGGGAGCGATCGCCAACTTCCCGGCGAATGGGCAAGGCTTGGTTGTAGTATTCCAGTGCTTGCTGAGGTTGTTCCAGTGTACGGTAGACGGCACCAATATTACTGAGGGTAACAGCTTCTTGGGAGCGATCGCCCACTTCCTTGAGAATTGGCAAAACTTGGTTGTAGAATTCGAGGGCACGCTGAGGTTGTTTGAGACTAAGGTAAACGGTACCAATATTATTGAGGGTGGTGAATTTCTCTAAAGAGTCGCCAATTTCCTTGAAAATCAGCAAAGCTTGGTTGTAGAATTGGAGGCTCTGCTGAGGTTGTCCGAGTTTACGGTAGACGGCTCCAATGTTGCTGAGAGTGATGGCTTCCTTAGAGCGATTGTTCACTTCCTGGAAAATCGGCAAAGCTTGGTTGTAAAATTGGAGAGCCTGCTGAAGTTTTCCAAGATTAAGGTAGGCACTACCAAGATTAATAATAGTGGTAGCTTCCCCTGAGCGATTGCTAACTTCCCGGTAAATTGACAAAGCTTGGTTGTAGAATTGGATTGCCTGCTGAGGTTGTCCGAGTCTATCATAGACAACGCCAATATTAGTGATAGTCCAAGCTTCCCCGGAGCGATCGGCTATTTCCCGGAAAATCTGCCAAGCTCGATTGTAGAATTGGAGAGCCTGCTGAAATTGTCCAAGTTTACGGTAGACGATACCAATAGAATTGAGGGTTTCGGCTTCCTCTGAGCGATCATCTAATTCTCGGTGAATGAGCAAGGCTTGGTTGTAGAATTGGAGAGCCTGCTGAGGTTGTCCAAGATTATTGTAGGCGACACCAATAGAATTGAGGGTTTTGGCTTCCTCTGAGCGATCATCTAATTCTCGGTGAATGAGCAAGGCTTGGTTGTAGAATTGGAGAGCCTGCTGAGGTTGTCCGAGATTATTGTAGGCGACACCAATAAGATGGAGGATGAGTGCTTCGCTGAAGCGATTGCCTAGTTTTCGGAAAATAGGTAAAGCCTGGTTGTAGATATCTAAAGCTTGCTGGTGCTGTCTAATATTGCTGTAATTTGAACCTATCCCCAGCAGTGCAGCCGCTTCAATTTCTCTAGACTTAATTTGTCGTGCAATTGCCAAAGCTCGCTGAAATGTTGCGATCGCTTTTTGGGGTTGCCCTTGCCTTGTCCACTGCACAGCTTGATCTATAAGTCCCTGTGCTTCTTCCTGCAAATTCTGGGTTTGCGCCCAACTGCGTTGAGTAATCAGCGGCACAGTCACAGGAGTGAAGCTGATACCCAAACCCAAGAGCAAAGATAGAATTGGCTGCGTCGGTTTCATTCAATCAGGCAAATCTGAATTTTTGCCGGAATACACCCTACATTGTGACTGAAGTTGCACTTATTGGGATGCAACTATTATGTCAATTGCTATTCTAACCTAGATACTCACCAAAATAGATCAACTTCATAGGCAGCAAAGACAGAATCAGCACTCAAGATTGGTAATTTTTCTACCATAGCTTGAGCAATGAGTAGCCGATCAAATGGATCACGATGATGAAAAGGCAGTGCCGCAACAACACTAATGTGGTTTATATTTATGTCTAGCAACCCAATGTCGTTGAGATTAAGTTGCTGCTTGATAAATACATCAAAAGGCAAACTCAAATTCAGCTTGCCTAGGCTGTACTTAATAGCCATCTCCCAAACACTAGCCACACTGAGTAAATTTTCGTTATTCTCATCGAAAAAATGGGTCTGAAACCCCGTCCTTCTAGGACGGCTTTAAATTGTACTAAAATGCATAGGTACTGAAAGCGAAAAACAAGCGCTCAGTAACTGCACCTTGAAAACTGGATATATAGGGTTCTGTACGGAAAAGCTTGTACAGGTAAAATATCTAAGCAACAAGTACTAGTCTTGTAACGACACCGTACCGCAGGGCTTGCGGAATCGGGACTCTGCAATGGGTCGAAAGTCTGTGGACTCTGTGTAAGACAGTACACGGTTTTTAGTCGTGGTATGCGACGGTGAAGGAAGCAGAAACCTAAATCGTGAGGTTTAGGAATCACCGTGGCTTCAGCCCGGTGAGGATGTCAACCTCAATTAGTACCCTTACTCTAGTGCTGAGTCTTGAACTACCCATGACAAACCACAGGAAGCTATGAGTATCCAGTAACTGCCTCATGACATATAGTCTCTGAAATCTTCTAGCGGTTCGTCAAAATCATCAGACATTGTAACCAAACCTTTAGCACTGCCAAACTGAGGGCGAGGCTTAGTTATCAAAATTGGCACTAACTTAACAACAGGCTTATTATCTTTAGTAATCAGGACTTCCTCTCCACTGATTGCTGCTTCGATTAACTCAGGCAAACTAACTTTCGCAGCAGCTAAATCAACTTGGGGCATACTCGAAATCCTCCGATTGTGATTATTCCTCTTAGAATTCCCGTCTTTTCAAAGCGGGGAGATATTACACCAAGTTCCTAAATACCTGCTATACATCAGTCCCCGTGTCTCCGCGTCTCCGCGTCTCCGTATTAACTAATCAACTGGTGCTGCTTTAATTGTCATTGTTCCTGGCGACTCAAACAAGATTTCCTGCACTACATAGGTACTGTCTCTAGAAATTGAGAGAATATCTGCCAAATCTTCACTACTCAAAACAGTTCCTAAACTAAGGATTGCCTGTTCAGGAGGTTCTTGCAAATTAAAAGCCGCTAGCGGAACTTCCCGCCAAACTTGCTGCCCACTGCTAGTTTGATCTGGTCCCCGCATTCTGATGCGTTTATCATCGTCATCGATAATAAACACATCGCCCTTAAATGCTACATTATTGATTTGACTAATAGCTAAAGATTCTGAGGAATTACCCCTTGAAATAGTTAACTCCTGTTGATTGAGCTTAGTCAATTGACCAGTCATCGAACCTCCCTGCTTTTGTCGCACAGTCGCTAACTCTGGCAACGCCACCGACAACCGCGCCTCTTGGGATTTAGCACCTTGCCCTTGAGCGAGATGATTTGGCTTGCGGCTAGATGTTTGGGCGTATCCCGCTAATCCAGTAATCGATACTAAGATGGCAATAGAAAAGACTTGAAGAAAAGTTTTCATAATTTTGATACCCCTGCCAACTTTCCAGACAGCTCGTCAGTAATATGATGAATTGAAGGACATTGCGAGCAAGCCTGTGGTTCCAAACACCCCTAATAATAACGAACCTAATCTCCTTGGCAAATTAAGCAGTCTGGTTGTCTTACTAGGTGTAGGGCTTTACTTTACTGGTTGGACTTACCGCTGGGCTTACTTCAGCTTTTTCCAGGTAGAAGTCACTTCCCTCAACTTACCCATAGAATCATTTTACATAGCTGCCTTCAGCGCACTCTTCGGGCATCCCTGGGCTATCTGCAAAACTGCGATCGCTACTATCCTAATTGCGATCGCAATTCATGTCACCCTCTGGATTATTCAAAACTTCATTATTAATACTCTACAAAAGATTTTCGGCGCAATGCAATCGCGTTTACTCAAATACGCCAATAAGCGCCCCCTTTCCTGGATAGCCCAACAACTCAAATCTTTTGCTGATTTTAGTTCCACTCAATTTAATTCCATCGCCTTTCTTGGTTCCCTAGTCACTGAAATTGTCATTGTCTTGTGGATATTAACAGCCCTATTTTGGTTAGCGCAGTGGCAAGCCGACAGCGACGCTTGGGCAGATGCAGTCAATGAAACCTCCACCTTACCAGTTGTAACCTTCGTCACCCCTAAAGATAACGCCGCCTTAGGACGTCAACTAGATAATCCACTAGTCAACCCTTCCAACTTTAGTATTATTGGCGATAAAAACCGATACGAAAACCTCCTCGGTAGAGAACTCAACGATACCAGTAAACCAGAGCAATCAATAGTGTGGCGTTTACTAATTGACCGAGACGGCTATTTTTATATTTTCCCAGCATTACCGCAAAAAAGAGCAAAAAGCGATTCTAATTTACGCCCTCCAGTATTAGTAATTTACGAAAGTGATGGTGGTGATCAATTATTGATTTTAAGTCCTAAAACATCTTAGAATGGCTCTCCAGAGATCTTGGTGGAAACTGTAGATCAGACTACAAATTATCTTTGGTGGGTTACGGCGCGGATAGGAAAACAATACTAGAATTCACAAATTATGACCCGCGCCTAACCCACCCTACAATATATAAAATTTTATTATCACCACATGTACGGTAGAGCCACGCTATAAGTCCCGATAACAGCTTATCCTCTAAAATATCGTGGCATTGATTACACAACTAATCAGACGTAAGGAATCTTCTCCCCATCCCCCCATCCCCCCATCTCCCCATCCCCCCATCTCCCCATCCCCTCGATGGGATATTTTTTTATTTGGAAGTCCCTAACTCCTAAGTTCCTTTCTTAATCTCCCAAAATGGTACCTGCACAATTGGGTCTAGCTTAACGTCTTGAATGCTTTTCTGGGCAAAAGCGTATTCTTTAGCTTGCCAGAGGGGAATTACAGGAACATCGGTTGCCAGCAGTTGTTGAATCTCAGCGAATATTTGCTGGCGTGCTTTAGGGTCTTGCTCAGTGCGCTGCTGTTCAATTAATTTATTCATGCGATCGCTATAATAAAACGAGCCTTGGCTTTTGCTTGCTCCCTCTTGGCAACCTGTAGTTGCTGAACCTTGGCTACAACTAACTAGAGGATGAATGAAGTTGTCAGCGTCAGGGAAATCAGGATACCAATCTACTAAAACGCTCTGGTAAATTCCTTTGGAGATATTGCTAAACAGAGTGGGAGACTCAACTCCTTTTGGTTGGATAGCGATTATCCCCTCTAGTTCCTTAGCAGCATATTCTTTAAGGGTAATAGCAACCTGCTGCCTAATTGCTGAGGTTGATGGGTACCAGACTTCAAATGTCAAGGGTTTATCTTTCGTAAATCCTGTCTTGGTAAGAAGTTCTTTGGCTTTGGCAATGTTACCGTCACCGTAGGCTTTCTCAAAAGTAGGTTCTGAGGCTTCAAAGCTAGTAGGAATAAGACTGAAAGCTGGTTGTCCCTGGTTTCTCAGAACACGTTCATTAATTAACTTACGGCTGATTAAAGCAGCAATTGCCTGTCTGGTTTCTAGCTTATTGAATGGTTCTAACTGGGTATTAAGAACCATATAACTCAGATTATTGCTTGCAGCTTCAATAACCTGCCAATTACCGTCAGTTGCATCCTTTTGTAAACTTAGAATCTGATCTGGGTCTAAACTTTGATAAGCAACATCCACAGCACCAGTTTTAATGGAATTGAACAAGTTAGCCGAGTTAGTCAGGATTTGAAAGTCAAGTCCCTGGTTAGGCGGTTTTTCTCCCCAATAGTCCTCAAAAACATCCAGCCTAATTGAGGAGTTGGGATTAAATTCAACTAGTTTATAAGGTCCTGTGCCCACAAATTTACCTGGCTGGAATTTACCGCTGCCAATCTCATAGGCTTTGGGAGAAACAGCACAGATCCCTGAGAAGGCTAAGAGTGAAGGAAAGGGGGCAAAGGCATTTTTGAGTTTGATGGTAAGTTCGTACTCCCCAGAAGCTGCAACTGATTCAACAACATCCACTAATAGCGAAGAAGGCTTACCGCCGTTTTCGATAAACCGTCGCAGAGAAAAAGCCATTGCTTCAGCATTAAATGGTGTCCCATCGTGAAAGACGACTCCCTGCCTGAGGGGAATAGTATAAGTTAAACCATCTTCACTAATTTGGGGAAGTTCAGCTGCTAGTTGCGGCAATAGTTCTGAACTTCCAGGCTTGTAGGCATAGAGGCGATCGCCTAAACTGTAGAGAACATTACTAGCTGATAACTCGTAGGCATCGGCTGGGTCAAGAGTTCTTGGTTTTAAGGTTGTACCAACTATGAGCCTACCACTGCTGCTAGCAGGAGGCGAACTAGCCTGTTGAGTTGTTGAACGATCACCACAACTAATAACCAGTAACCAGCAGCAAGTAAATAAAGCCAGAAATTTTCTAATTGACAACTTCTGTTGACGGGACATGCAAAACCAATTTGTGAAGTACATTTTACCCTTTCTATTAAAGACGCGGAGACGCTCCAGACGCTCCAGACGCGGAGACAAATTAAATGGGAATTTGACCCAAATTAATTTCGATAAACTATTGTGCATTTAAATTGCACTTTCGAGTACTTGAGGAAAACTCTAAAATCTTCTCCCCCTCTCTCCCCCTCTCCCCATCTCCCCATCTCCCCATCTCCCCGTCTTAGACAGAGGATTGAGGTAGTTCAGCAAAGTGTTCCGAGTAGATTTCAATTACCATATTTTCATCATCGCGTTTGGCAAGCGATCGCTTCACCTGACCCAAAAGCAGAGGTTTCGATACACCAACAGAAGGGTGAATAATGGTGCGTGCTCGAATCGTCAGTTGGTTAGAAGGACCTCCTAGACGGCCGTAAGAATACAAGTCAGCGGCAGCTTGGCGCAGAGTTGCTTCTAGTTCTGATTGGGTAATTTGGGGCGCTACAGCAATTACTGTTTGGTTGCCACCGTTATCGTAAACCAGAGAAAAGTTAACTGCACCTGGAATTACTGTATGGATAAAGGGTACAAGGGAGAGGGAAAATAAACCACCAGTGAGTACAAGCATAAACCCGGTGATCCCGACAATTCTAAAACGAATGCCCCATTTGAAAATAAAACCCACTATGGTAAGGGCGGCAAAGGCTAAAGTTATAATACCTGCCCATTGTGTATAGGAGAGAAAATCAGCTGTCGTCGGCATATTTCCAATATTTTCTGGCTACGATTATCTACAGATCTTGCCTTAATCTACGCTCTGAGTTTCGAGTTTTTGCTCGAGTCTTTGCATTCTGATTTCCAGGTTGTTGACGCGCCCGTTGATACGACCTAACTCGCTTGGTGGTGCCACGCGAATCAGCGCCCAACTTAGGAAGCCACCTGTGAGGCTGGCAAAGAGCATTCCCATAATTAACCATCCTATTGGCACCTGCAACTTTGGAGGTTCAGTTGATTGAACCGTTTGATGTGGGGTAATATGGTGTGCTTCCTTTGCTTCTAGTCTGCTTAAGGTGTGACCCTGGCTTCCTAGTTGCGCTTGCAGGCTACCTATACCCTTGATAATTCTGATCAGCGCTACGCGCATATTTTCTTTTCCTAGGTCTTCTTCCCAATTTGAATGATTCATAGTTCTCCTTCCCTGCACCCTGTAAAGCATAAAGCGATGAAGTTGTCAGTCCAGCAGTATTTTGTCACCTCTAAGCGGGTGAGCGAAATTTTGGTTGGAATTTTAATTCTCCGCGTCTCCGCGTCTCCGCGTCTCCGCTTCTGCTTACTTGTTCCCCCACTCTTTTTTTCGTCTACCCCCTCTAAGCTGCTGGCGGCTGGTTGTTCCCTGCCGCCAAGTAACCTTATTTTAAGGTCATTGAAATTTAAGTTCAGGTAAATCTGAAAGTACACGGTTTTTGTTTGTAGCAGTTTATGAACCAGGGAATTTCAAGACATTTATAACAATTAACTAAAGGGTTGCGGTATTTAACAAGTTTTTTCAAAATATGAAGCTATTACTAAAATAGATCAAGCTTAGTCTAGTAGACGATTGTTGTCACAACTATTAGCAGAATTACAAAAAATGAAAGCTTACCCCTTCGACTATGTCAAGGGGTAATATTGCCGTTTAGAGTAGCTGCGCCAGGATTGAAGGGGGAAAAGCTTACAATAGTTAACCTTTGTGTGAAGTATCCCCCTAGGAAATAGTGGCTTTAATCAATTAATGATAGCGATGTCTTGAATAGAGTACCTCGCCCAACTTGCGCCAGGTATGCCAACCAACTACTCCATCAACCACTAAGCCATGGTTACGTTGGAATTCCATTACGCCGTAGTAGGTATATCGATCAAAATTGGCATTGAATTTAACAATACGGAAACCGCACAGGAGCAAAAGCTGTTGCAGAAATCTCACGGCTTCACCATTGTTGCCAGGATAAAGAACTGGCATCGTAACAGTAGTAATTGTGTCAAGACTTAAGGATGGCGGGTTATACTGAGGAAACCTAGCTAGTTCTTGAGTCGGTACACTTTCTTGAGGGGCGGTGCTTAGTTCTTGAACAGGCATTGGTTCTTGATTAGGCATGGGTTCTGGGGTAGATAAGGGTTCTTGAGGAGGTACTGGAGCTTGAGTAGGCATGGGTTCTGGGGTAGACATGGTTTCTTGATTGGACATGGTTGTTTAGGATTTACTTTTCGCTTTAGTTTTCTTAATTACTAATCAAGCCATGATTCTGGTTTGATTAGCCGGAGGCTATGCCACTTTCGCAAAGTCTATATATGTCCACACCCCTTGAAGCCTGTTTTCCGTAAATGGTAGGTTACCTTTTTGTGTGCGGTTGTGAAACCTGACTATAGCAGACACATATTTGAGATCACATAGGGATAATTACACATCACGAATAATTTGACCTTCTACAGAGATAAAGCAGACTAGGGAAGAAGGTTAGAGGTTTTATCCCATGGGAAAATCAGTTTTAATTTCAATTACCTTGAGTATCATAGGTCTAGTTCTCTGTAGAACAGCTAAAGCTGATGAGTGGAAACCAAGCTTAATGGTAATGCCCAACATTAACTACTTAGAAAAAGATATTTTCTGCGATGGAGTAAATTTAGAAAAAAAAAGATTATATCTCAACGAATGGGGGGAATCTCCTTATGTTCTCTTGGGGGAAGAAGTCGAGATTTCCCCAAGCTGGAAAGGTTTTACCAGATATATCTTAGTTAGATTAGGAAATGGTAATGAGGTTTCTATAGATAAAGCCTGTCTAATATCAAATCCACTTGACTATTACCGGACAGGTAGAATGGAAACGTCCGGCTTTAGCCCGTAAATCCCTTTCATCCTCTGGCTGAAGCACAGGGGTTTCAGCTTTCTCTATTGTATCTCGCAAACCAGACAACCAAAGAGGGCATATACTTTTCTTCAAGGGTTTCCATCCCTTAGTTGAGCAACGTAGCGTTCCTGTTGGAGTTCTCCCATTGCCTTGTGACCCACCAACAAGGTGTTAAAGCTCCAGATTGCATTTCAAATCTTCCTTAATCCTATGTCTCAAATAGCATCACCCCGCACGCACCAACAAACTCATTTGAAAGTCAACCTGACCAGTCTTCAATCTCTGAGCCTATCTTGGTCAGAGTTTTCTGAGGAATTTACCCTGGTGATGGGGAATTGTGACTGGAGAATAGAACCAGAAGTTTTTATTACTAAAGCCCATTGGTTAGTCCATAAACAAATGACGCTAGAAGTCTTGAGGGCGAGCGAGGAATTTTGTTTTGCTCCCAACGCTCCTAGTGCCTTACTATTCAAAAATCTACCTGTGGACGATTTCTTACCCCTAACCCCTAAAACCTCTGGGGCGAGTACAGCTAAATGTACCCTCACTGAGGGGCTAATCCTAGGCCTTGGTAGATGTTTTGGTCAGCCTTTTACCTATCCCTATCTCAAGGAGAGAGGCTCCTTAATCCAAGATTTGGTTCCTATGGAAGCAGAAAAAAACTTGGCTTCAACGGGGGGTAGCTTAGTAGAACTGAAAATGCATCGGGATTTTCCCTTCCACCCTGGGGCAACCTCCCCAGACTTGTTATTTTTACTCTGTTTACGGGGCGATCCTACCAAAAAAGCTTACACAATGCTATGTGATGCACGGACTCTGTGCAATGCCTTAGAACCCTCTGATGTTGAGTTACTGCGCCTTCACCCTATTGAATGGCGATTTCCTAACGCCGAACAATTTTTCTCCAAACCAGCCATTACTGGTACAGTAGAAAATCCTTGTGTAAATCTGACTGATGAAAATGTTGTCCCAGGATCTACCATAGGTAGTCCCATAGAAGAGGTACAAGCGGCTTATGAAAGATTGCGTGAGAAAGCAGCCTTCTTAGCGACTGGAGTTTTTCTAACTAAAGGAGATTTGCTAATTATTAATAATAAGCGCACTGTACACGCTAGGACATCATTTACGCCTCGATTCGATGGTAGCGATCGCTGGCTTAAGAAAATTTTTGTCTCTTTCAATCTTTGGAATAGCGGTTTTTGTCACTGGCCAGGTCGTGAAATGCCTTTAGGTTAACACCTGACGGGGTGACAAGCAAGCTCAAGCCCCGTCAGAGTTCTAATTCAGGGGCATTCTATGATATGGTGCAGGTATAACAATCGCCAAGGCGGTTAAGACCTTAAAAAAGTCCCAAAATCAGATATAACTTGGCTTTTCCTCCAGCATCGGGCCCTGGAGCTTCCTGCCTCCTGCTATAGTTTACAGAGGTCACTTTCAGGCTAATAGTTGTATTGGTAAAAAATACAGCGCTGTCATGAACAAGAAACTGATTTGGTATATCAAAGCTCAAGCTGGTGTACTACTTTTCCCACTAGGGTTATGTCTATTCGGAGAGGCTGTTTCTGAGAGAATTGCAGGAGAGCCTTGGTTTTGGTTAGGAACTTTAAGCTTGGTTGTGATTAATTCAGGAGTTGGTTTAATGATTGAAAGCGGATTAATATCGGGTTTTCCCAAGGGTGAAGTTACTAAGGACGAATCGACTGATGAAGTTGCTAAGGTAAAGTAGCCTGAACTAGTAGAGGGGCGCAATTGCACAAATGCACTTGTAAGTGCGCTCTCTCCTGGAAGATGTCACCATGGTAAGAGACTGCCATCCCAGGAGAAAAAATCTCCACTATTATTCTCGTCTAGTTTGGCTATCACCGCCAGTAATTGAGAAACAGTTCGCTCTACGGTAAATAATTTCTCAGGAGGTACATTTCTTTGAAAGGGTTGAGACAGGCGCGTATCGGTTGTACCGGGATGTAGCACAACAACCACAGTCTGAGGGCTTTTTCTGTGGTATTCAATCGCCACTGTTCGCATAAACATGTTAAGCGCTGCTTTCGAGGCTCGATAACCGTACCAACCTCCGAGTAGGTTATCACCAATGCTCCCAATTCTAGCAGAAATAGTCGCAAAAATACTGCGATCGCGATGACTAAATAATGGCAATAGGTGTTTGGCTAACAGCACAGCACCAATACTGTTGACTTGAAAATAGCGCATCAATTGCTCTGCATTGATTTGCCTGAGGCTTTTTTCCGGTTGCAGAGTACCTTCATGCAACCATCCTACACAGTTAATAACCAGATGTAGTTTATCGACCTGGGCATGAATTTGTTCGATAGTTTCACAAATCTGCAACTCGTCTGTAATCTCCATGGGGAGACATACTAATCTGTCAGGATGTTTGTCTTCGAGGGCAATTAATTCAACAGCGGATTCCCTACGGCGATAGGTAGCATAAATTTTAGTAAGACCCCTATCTTGCAGCAATTTTCTGACAAAACCTAGACCAATACCTTGACTTGCTCCTACAATTAAGGCATTGAGCTTTTGAATTCCATCGATAACAGACATCTTGTTTATCCTCATAAAGATAAGTAATAAGTAATAAGTAATAAGTAATAATTGGATCTTCTGTTGAAGTTATTACTTGCTTTGTAAGTATTTGGCAATACATTCTGTAAAAAACATCCCGAAGGATGCTAAGAGAATTTGAGGGAGGAGATTAATTCCTTGAGTAATCTTCTTTACCAGGGGAAATTGGCGAGGAAAGTGTGGCAGCAATAGCAATAAAAATCCGGCAGCATTAGTCAATGGTTTGAGTGCCGAGGAAATGTGAATGCCACCACGTCCTTGAAACCAAAAATAAACCGGATCATCGTCATCAAAAAAGCGAGCTCTTCCTCCTGGAAAAAGTTCTGGCAAACTCCCAGTATAGCTGTTAAAATTTTGTTTAAATCCACCCTAATTAGTTTAAACTATTCTCAATTTAATAGCTAATACCTATTTCAGAAGTTATCTAAGATCGTTGTATAACTTTAGCAATCAGCAATGGTAATATTGCTGTTTTTTTGCTTGATCTCTTGGCTAACTAGGGATTTAGCTAAGGAACAAATATCGATTAGCTTCTGAGCAACTTCACCACTAGTAAGCATAACTTCGGCTTTACTAAGTCCTGTTGATAAATCTGAACAAATCCCACAACGCCAGAGATAAAATCCCCCGTTCCAAATAGCAGATTTTATTAATTCTGAGGGTTTGCCTTCTAAGAGAGTTTCTATTTCTCTTAGCAGTAGTTTGGTGGACTCTAGAGGGACTTCTTCGCCAGCAAGACCATAATCACGGGGATGGAGTTTAAGACATTCAAAACCTCCTGGTGTCTCTGGTTTGCTCACCATAATGATTGCTGTACGATGGCGGGGCAAATCGCAACTACCTTCTAAACCTTTCACTAGGGTATAGTTAGTTTGGTCGCGTAACTTGAAAGCTTCTCTGAACAGGACTTCTGTAGGAGGATGTACATAACCTGCAACCAGATGACTGTTTCCTCCATAGGGTGACCAAATTAACTCTAAGGTAGCAGCTGGGGGTCGTTTTCCAATTTGAGAGCGATAAGGGACTAAGCCGTTGGCTTGGGGAAAATGTTTGGGAATATAGACAAAACCTAAACCTGTTTGTGCTAAAAGTTGTTGTACCTGGACTAAGGAAAGTTGTGAAAAATCGAGTCCTAACCCCTGCCAAAGTTCTATCAAGGGAACTCCATATTTGGTGGGCATAGAGTCTCCGCCGTGCATGACAACGGGAACACCTACACTGGCAATTAGTAGGGCAGTAATTACCGCCACCGGAGCAGTGCGTGTACGACCATCATAGGGTATGCCAAATACGATTACCGTTTTGGAAGCATCGGGCAAGGGTTGGAGTTTAGGACCCAACTGATCATAGGCATCAAGCATTCCTACTAATTCAGTAACAGTAGGTCTTTTAATCCGATGAGCAATCATAAAGGCACCAATTTGAGCGGGAGTAGCTTCTTGCAGCAACATCATCCGTGCTGCTGTTGCTGCTTCAGAACGAGTTAAATCTTTTTTGGTATGTTTACCACTACCCACTTTTTTAAGTAATTCCCTAAATTGATTGCTCATAATTGTCTGCTCCTATTGAATTATAGTGAATTATATAGCCAATCTAAAGGAAAGGTGGAATTTCTGAAGTCTTCTCCCTCTCATAAGCCCTGTATCTACTAGCTCAACCCTGCGGTAATAGTCGCTATTGTAAACTTTAAGGGAGCCTGGGTTCTTTGCCAATTAATCAATGGGTATTCAGTTAAAATTATTACTTATTACTTATTACTTATTACTTGCCTTTATCGAAAATTATTATTGTCAGTTACCTGTTAAAAACTTCCCTCTTAAGACTGTGTTCACCAATCAAATAGACTAGCTATAGTACTATATGTTTGAGGGAAGCGATCGCTTGTAATCTTACACGAGCATCGTCATCTTCACTCAAGTGTCTTAATGGTTCAATAGCCAAATCTTTTCCCAATTGTCCCCAAGCATGAGCTAAGGCTTGTTTAATTGGGGTTGTCTCAATGATAGAATCCCCAGAGTAGAAGAAGTCAAAGAGGATTTGGGCGGCTTTGACTTTTAACATCTCTAGCTCTATTCTGCCTAACATGCGCACAATTTCTAAAATCGAGGCTTCTGCGACTAAAGGAAAAGATTTTTGTAAATACTCTACACTTACTGCTGTTTCGATCCAAGCTAAAGCCTGAATAATGGTAATTTGTAAAGGAATAGGGGTACTAGAGGACTTGACGACAGTAAATAAGGCTGTTGCCGCTTGCTCAGTGCCTAGTCTTCCTAAGGCAATCGCCGCTTGTTGAGAGACTTCTAAATTCAAGTCGTAGAGTCTGGGTTGGAGATGGTTCAATAAGTCCAATTCTATAGCTAAATCTTTCCTAAATCCTAAAGCAATGACTGCTTCTTTTCTCACCACTGCTGCATAGTCGTTTAAGGCCTCAATTAAAACGGGAACAATCTCAGGAACACGAAAACTGCTTAGGGCTTCAATAACTGCTGAGCGTATGGCAGGGTCTTGATCCTGTGCTACTGTCAATAAAGGCGTAATTACTTCCCGGCTGCGGATTTGTGCCAGGGCAGAAGTTGCAAATCTTCGGTAGTCTGGTTCTGAAAGCAGGTTAGCTAATAAATCAATCGAGGATTTACCCAAATTAGCTAAGGCATTGGCAGAGATCGTTGCTAACTCTTCATCTTCAGTATTTTTGAGTAAATTAGCTAAGGTGATGATCACCTCTGGATGATTAAACTCACCTAAAATCTTTCCGGCAAACCATCGTTGTTCTAAATCTACCTCTTCGTCTTCCAGAATTTCGATTAGAGGAGAAATAGCTATATCTCCAAACTTAGGAAAGATCTTAGCTAAATTCCAGCGTTCCTGAAAATCTCCCTGTTCGAGTACTGTTAAGGCAATATCTAATGCTTGCTGGAATTGATTGGTTTTTTCTAAAGATAACTGCTGTAGACATTGATTTGCTAATAACCAATTTTTTTTGTCAGTTGCAGATGCTGCTTGTTCTAAGTAGTCGGACATAAATCAACGTTACTGTGTAAATAATTATGAAATCGCCTGCAACTCCCCCAAACCCTACAACCTGCCTTAAACAGCAAGCTTTATCGAAATTAATATGGGTTAAATCCCCATCCAATTTATCTCCGCGTCCCCGTGTCGACCTGTCCCCGCGTCTTTAATTTTCTCCAGTTATTTAAAAATTGATTAACCATTCTTAAAATTAAGAATTTAGTAACTTTAAAAACGTAACTTTGATAATCATGTAAAAACTACATTATTTTTATGAGTTTTATCCATAAAACTCATTTCTATTCTAATCACTCCTGATATTGTTGTTTGGAGGTGAAACCGGCAACTATGCACGTAATGCATAGTTATTATGCATTACGTGCAAAAATAAAGTAATTTGGTAGTAGAATATACAAAGAATGCTAGTTATTCTCCGTAGCGTACTCAAGTAAATTAAGTGTTTTCATTTCGTTTTTAGGTATTTGAGCAATCAGTAATGAGGATAAACTGATGACAATCGCCACTACAACAACCACCAAGTTAAACAAAGTTGAAAAAGCTAAAGCTGAAAAAGACGGACTAGCCGTTAAAGACGAAATAGAACATTTTGCCAAAATTGGTTGGGAAGCAGTTGACAAAACTGATCTCGAAATGCGTCTGAAATGGTTAGGTATTTTTTATCGTCCCGTAACTCCTGGTAAATTCATGTTGCGGTTACGCATTCCTAACGGTTGTCTTAATAGTGAAAAAATGCGAGTTCTCGCTGAGATTGTCCAGCGCTATGGAGATGAGGGAAGTGCAGATATTACCACTCGTCAAAATATTCAACTGCGGGGAGTTCGCCTAGAAGATATTCCCGAAATTTTTCGCAAACTCAAGGCAGTGGGAATGACTAGTATTCAATCAGGATTTGATAATGTCCGCAATTTAACTGGCTCTCCTGTGGCAGGAATTGATCGTGATGAGTTGATTGATACTCGCGAACTGCTTCAGAAATTGCAGGATATGATCACTAATAATGGAGAAGGAAATTATGCCTTTACCAACCTTCCCCGCAAGTTTAATATTGCCATCGAAGGGGGAAGGGATAACTCTATCCATGCAGAAATTAATGATATCGCTTTTATCCCTGCTTATCAGGATGGAGAGTTAGGATTTAATGTCTTAGTGGGAGGTTATTTATCAGCCCAGCGTTGTGCGGAAGCTGTTCCTCTTAATGCTTGGGTTCGAGCTAACGATGAAGTCATTGAATTATGCGGCGCTATTCTCAATGTCTATACCAAGAATGGTTTAGCTGAAGGTTTGCGAGCAAGTCGCCAAAAAGCCCGCATGATGTGGCTAATTGATAAGTGGGGACTGGAAAAATTCCGGGCTGAAGTGGAAAAAGAATTGGGCAAGCAACTAGCAACTGCTGCCCCTACAACTGAAATTACTCAAGACAAAAAGGATCACTTGGGCGTACATCCTCAAAAGCAAGAAGGTTATAGCTATGTAGGTTTGCACGTTCCTGTTGGTCGTCTCGATGCAGATGGGATGTTTGAGTTGGCGAGACTAGCAGATGTTTATGGTAATGGAGAAATTCGCGCCACCGTTGAACAGAATTTTATTATTCCCTATATTGCTAATGAAAATCTAGAAGCTTTCTTAGCTGAATCTTTAATACAGCGTTTTCAGATTGATCCTGCCCCCTTAACACGATCACTTATTTCTTGTACAGGTAATCGATACTGTAACTTTGCCCTAGTTGAAACGAAACAACGAGGCTTAAAAATTGCTCAGGAACTGGATCAAGAGTTAGAAATTTCTCAGCGAGTTCGCATTCATTGGACAGGATGTCCTAACTCCTGTGGGCAGGCACAAGCTGGAGATATTGGTTTAATGGGTACCAAAGTTCGTAAAGATGGTCAAACAGTGGAAGGAGTTAATCTATACACTGGAGGAAAAGTGGGCAAAGAGGCTCAACTAGGAAACCTTGTTCAAAAGAGTATTGCTTGTGACGATATCAAACCCCTATTGCGGGATTTGCTGATTGAAAAGTTTGGTGCCAAACCGAAAGAAGTTTCTTAGTAAAAAAGAAGATATAGCAGTACGTATTAGGGTTAGGACAAGCTAAATCGCTAAAACTTTGTCACAGTCAACTTCTGCCTTCTGCCCTCTGCCTTGCGCGTAGCGCTATATCAATCAAAACTTTTCGCTCAGAACTTGATAAGGGTTAGTATGAACCATATAATCAGTTACTATTGGTTGTTGTCTCGAAAGCCAAGCAGCATAACAAAACCCCAAGATCAAAAAAATCAAGATCATCGATAACCCCCAAATAACTGGATTATTGTCATTACTCTTAGTTGACAAACTCTCTGTTAATGGCAGTGTTTGGGGCCCAATATTGTTGAGGTGATTTGTGAGCGTTACTTCTGTGCCCTCCATAGCCACTAAGTTCAAGTCATTGAGCTGAGAGAGAGAAGCACGGATTTCGCTTATACTAGCAGACTGTTCTAGGAATTCTTCCGTCCAAGTCTGAAAAATATGCCAGTCAAGTTGTCGCTGCTGGTTAGCTTTGGTGTGCGACTGAATCCAGTAGTAAAGTAAACTCGCACAGGGAGTTAGTTGAGTCTTAATCATTGCTAAAACTTGATCGATGTGTATCTGTTTCGTTGTGCGTATCCCATTTACTGGCACTAGGGATAGCGACGACTAAAGGCTAAACTTTAAAAGGTGTTCCCCATGTTCAGGAATCCACATTACCCACTCGCCCTTGGAGACTTGACACAATAATAAGCCTTCATGGTGAGCAAAAGTACTAGGCACTTCCTCTAAATGGATCCATTCACCAGCCTGAAGTCCTTTAAATGAAGTTGTTTGAGGGCAGCTTGCTTGATTCCTTTGGGTTGTCAATAATTGCATGGCTGCTATCCTTTCTGGATTGAACGCCTATTTTCTAAACATACTTCAAAAGAATCTTTCTGTATCAAAGAATACACAACTCTTTATTTTTGTATTTCTTAACGTCACGGCAGTAGCTTGGGTTAAGGTCTGAGATACTGTTGATCACACAAATCTTAAGCCTCTTTTTTAGCTTGCTATTTTTCCCATAACTGCACCAGTTAAGATTAGAGCAGTTAAAAAAGAAATTTAATGCCCCATATCGCGAGGTTTAGGAATCCCGCCCTTTGAGCGCTGGGAGAATGTCAATCTACCACTTCAACCTCACCAATTACTGCCTGAATTCCTGGTAATTTACTCACTCCATCCCGGGCTTCCAAAGCTTGCCCTAAACTGGGAGAATTCCACCCAACTTCCAAACTATACTTGCCAAGGGGCAACTCCGGAGCGTGCGCAATTTGATGAACATCTCGTAATATAGTGCCAGGACTAATCTGGGCAATCGGCAGATAGCCATCAAGAACAGATGCAGATATTGAATCTTCCCATAACTTACCCTCCCCATCTCGCAAGCCACGGCGAATTTTGGCATCTGACGGCAGTGGCGCTAAAAATTCCCAATAGAAGGTGATACTAAGTTGCTGATTTGAGGAGATTTCTGCTTGATTGAGGTCATAACCGAGTAAGCGCACCTTATTGCCGAAAGATATATCTCGAGGAAACTTAATATTTGCTAAATCTTCAGCTAAAGGAACTGCACCAGGATAAACTTGCACGTAATCAAGACCCTTGATCCGAACTGTATGTAATGGTTTTTGGGTTCTAAAGTAAGCAAGTATCTTTGGATCCGGCAACTGACGCTGAAATTGGTTAAAATATATTACTACGTGGTTTGCCTGCGTCCAGAATGGTACACCAGCTTCAGTAAGTTTAAGCGATCGCGTACCCAGATCTAAAGTTTTACCTTGGAAATAGGGATAAAATGCCTTTTGGTAACCACTGGCTACAGTTACTTCACTCACTTGCCGCTCATTGTAAGACTGATTGAACCATTGGGCTGCTTGGTCAAGTCCCTCACCTTGACCTACCATAAACAAGTGTTGGGCAACTTTTATGCCTCCTAACAAAGGGTTGTAGTAGGTAAGGTAGTAGGGGTAGTGAGGCAACAGAATAAACAGTTGCGCCAATGCTAGAGTAATCGCCATTTTAATACCTGGGCGTAATTTTCTAGACAATAGCTTGACTTCAAGCCAGCGCCACCCTAACCCTTCCCATCTAGGTTTTATCCAAGTCCAAATCTCTCGCCAGCCCACTGCTGCCAAGATTGCCAATACTGGCATCAAGGGGATTATATAGCGGTCAATCTTGCTGTCAATCAGCGAAAGAACCCCAATCATACAAACAGGGATTAACACCAGTGCGATTAATTCCGGTGCCTTCGACAAGCGACGGCGCAGCTTAGGTATCAGTAGCGTCGATAAACAAGCCAGTAAACCTAATTGCACTATAGGTGAGAGGCGGTATGCTAGCACCAGTGGATAGAAAAGTAGTCCTGGTGAATCAGTAATCTGCCCTAAAAAGAAGAAAAAGCCCCGTTGGGATTCTGCCAACAGACCTTGGTAGAGTTTATCTAGAGTTTCTATTGGTTCTACCCAGAGGATAGGCCAAATTACTAAGATTACAACTGCAATAGTTGCGCTCCATAGACTCAAGTCTACAAGCTGCCGGAGCCATCCCCTACGAGGGAAACTACTTTGCCAATATCCTAATTCAATTAAAATTATCCACACCCCAATAGAAGGCAAGGCGAAGAGAGCAGGTATTTTGCTAGCAGTTGCCAGCCCCATGAATACGCCGGAGCCAAATAGCCAGAGGCGATTGCCATCTCTGCGCAGATAAAGCAACAGCATCAGCAAAGCCAAAACCTCAAAGTTGGTTTGTAAGGCATCAGGGGTAATGAAACGCTGATAAGCCAAAAAAAAAGGCTCTAGCAGCAGTAAACTAATTGCTCCGAGAGCAATAGTTCGCCCCAACAGTCGTTTTGTAAGTAGGTAGATGGCAACCATACAGGCAGAAGTAATAACTGCTTGCAGCAGGCGGGGTGCAATGAAGGAGTTAATTGGGAAGAAGTTTGTCTTGAGACATTCGCGTAGACTGATATCTGGATCTAAATCTAGCCAATTGGGCAATAGCCTATCCAACCGACAATTAAGAAACATGCTGCTGCCAATCAACCACATGTTGGTGACGCCAGGATGATGACGGTTGTAAGTTTTATGGAAATCTCCATCGAGGATTTCTCGAAAAAAATCACTACCCCGTGACATCCACGGTACTTCATCTAGGTTAAGGGGAAGGGTAATCGCCAAAACACGTAGTGCCAGCGAAACTAGGAATATACCGCTCAACAGCGGAAAAGATTTCATGTTTGCAAAGATTCTCAATTCGCTGCTACAACTTGGAAGAAGGGAGTAGGGAGTAGGGAGTAGGGAGTAGGGATTAGGGATTAGGGATTAGGGATTAGGGATTAGGGATTAGGGAATAATGTTCGTTAGGTAACTCCAAGAAATAAATTATTCAATTTACTTAGAAACGAGACGTAAAGATTCTTCTGTTCATCTCCGCGTCTCCGCGTCTCCGTGTCTCCGCGTCTCCGCGTCTCCGTGTCTCCGTGTCTCCGCGTCTCCGCGTCTCCCCCTCTCCCCATCTCCCCCTCTCCCCGAGCCATCCCCACATCTCCCCCTCTCCCCATCTCCCCCTCTCCCCCTCTCCCTACTCCTCACTATCTGCTTTAACTCTAGAGATGCACTCTGCCTGCAAGACAACCAGGTTTGGACTCCCAAAAACAGCACAGCTCTCTTGAAGCTTTGCTAAAGCTGGAATCTTGCCTTGTCTTAATCTTGCCACAGCTTCTGTTGCCACTGGTTCAACTACTCTCAACCAACGGTTTTTCTGGATGTATTCTGGTGTAAATGCTGTTCGATCCAACAATAAGAAATCTACACCATACTTCTCGATTAGCTCTTGGGCTGCTGTTAAATCTTGAGAGTACTGAGCCTGCATCAAGTCAAGCAGCCGTTGTTGAATCTGGCGATAATATCCCCAGTGATAAGGATTAGCAGTTTCAGAACTCACTAGTATAGATCTTTGAGAAAACGTCGGTATATTATTTGCTTCTTCAGATAAAGAAGCAATTAGGCTATCTTGAGGTTGCTTTGCCAAGAATTGATACAAGCTAGGTTCAGTGCCAACTACGTAGTTGGCATTGGGAAACTTTCTAGCAAAACTAGGATACCTAAAAATGAGAAAAGTTAATAGCACTACTAAACCCAGCGCCAGAAATTGCTTGCTGCTGGCAACAGCCCTAGTTCCTTTTTGGCAAGCACCTAACACTGCATCGAGAATGATAATCAGCGCTATTGCTCCTGCCAGCGAAACTAGAATCCGGAGACTGTGCTTAGTATAGCGACTGGGAAGATGTAGTTTGAAGAGGAAGGCATGAGCAGTAAAAAACATACCTAGGGAAACTAGGAAAATTTGCGATAAAACCGCAACATTGGCAGAGATTTTCTGAGTGAGGGGAAAACGAGTAGGATAGGTTAGTAGTAATGGTAAGAACAAGGCAATCCAAGCTGGAATGGTGGGGAAGTTTTTACACCAATCGTAAGGTGCCATACCAGAACGTTCACCGCAAAACCAAAATTTTAAGGGATCATTGAAAAAAAATTCCTTCCGAGCGGATTCTTGGAGTGTTGGTAAGGTTTTTGCCTGTGCCAAGCTAATAACTGGGTTAAAGTCAGAAATTTTCAAGGCATAGGGCAAGAGCATGATTCCAGATAATCCTAACCCTACAGCGCAGAATAAATAATCACTCTGCTCTGAAGAAAAGCGCAAGCGCCGATTTTTTAAGCGCAACACTCGCAAGATTAAGATTCCTGATGATAGGAAAAGACAGTGGGGATAAAACAAACCCTGTAGAGTGATTGTTACTAAACAAGGTAGTAGAGAACGCTTCAATAAATAGTACAAAAAGGCGAGAAACAATGGATAGAGAAAAGCCCTAGGTGTAGCTGAGGGAACTTCAGGTGTACTCCAGATGGCTTGATTGAGGAACAAGGTAGCGATAAAACCTGCTGCTGGCACTGGGAAAATCAGTAAGCAGACGCTAAAACAGTAAACTGTGGTAATGAGGATCAGGACTAAGGGTAAGATTTTATTGAAGGTAACTGGATCAATACCCAAGCCAGCCATTAAGCGGTAGAGAGTAGCGTAGCCATAAGGTGCAACTGATTGGAAATAGTCGGTAATTAGATCTTGAGGAAATAAATCTGGCTCGAAGAAACGTCGCATCCAGAATACGTGCGATCGTACATCATCTTGAATAACATATTCACTACTCAAGGCTCCTTTTAAACCAAAAAAACTATAAATTAAGGCGAAAGTCACGCTCAAGCTCAACCAGAAGATAACCCAAAACTTGTTTTTCTTGGAGCTAGATGCAGTTAAAAACCTGTGTAAAATTGCAGTCAACATTAATACTATAGAGATTTGATTTTACTTCTTGTTGATATCAAGTTGCTCTCTACTCTATCTCCCCCATCCCCCCATCTACCCGAGCCATCCCCCCATCTATTTTCAGATAGAAGTTAAATGTGTGACAGCTTACTTCTTGTTAAGTAACTGCCAAAGCTGGATGCTTTTGCGTTGAACAACTGGCTTGAGGTGATAGTCTGTTCTTAACCCTATTTCCTCCTTTAAGTTGTCCGCAGGATTGAATAAAAATATATCACTGAAATCATCATCAATTTTTGGCATATTTAGCATATTTAAGTGATTAATCAACTGTAAGTTCACCTTATCCTCAAGCCGATAACTCAAAGTTAGAACATAGATGGGATCACCATTACTAATTACCATTGGTCGATTGGCTTGGTTAATATTCTGTGCTACTTGAATAAATTGTTTAGCCTTTTCATCACTCTTACTCCAGCTCACTTCCTTTTGAGCATTAATTGTACAAGCTACAACACCTGCTGAAATGATTGTGATTGTCAAAATTATCCAAAACTTCTGTAGCCAGTTTGTGTACAGAGAGATTTTAGTTGCCAATAAGTAGGCAACCGTTAACTGAATTCCTAAGTAACAGGGGATTAGATATCGGATGCCCAAGGAACGAGTGCTTCCTAAAATCAAGTCTGGCAACATTAGAGTGACTGCTGTAACTCCAATTAAGGTTAAAACAAATAGCCACACAGGCCGTTTACTATAGCGACAGAGAAAGTAAATTGCATAGGCGATTAAAATTACTAAAATCACATTAGCACTACCAAGATTGCCGTCAAAAAAAACACGATTTATATTGCGAAACCACCTTTCAATTAAAGAGGATAGCGATGTTTTTTCTGGACCTTCGGCTACAGTGCCATGGAACTTATAAAAATCTGTGATAATTACCAACAGCCAAGGAACGTAAGTGATCATTCCTATCAAGGTGCTAAGCAAATATAACCTAAAAGTTTTACTCCAACGCCAGCCCTCTGTAGCTAATACATAGATAGCATGACTAAGAGCACTCAAGACAAATAATAAATGGGAATAAAAACCTAGAGTAAGAGTCGCTACATATATGCCCCAACTAGTTTTAGTCTTAATTCGTCTTGCTCGCAACAGTGCCGCACTCGATAGCAAGATTGCAACTGTCCACAAACTATATTCTCTGGCTTCATGGGCATATAAAATATGTAAGGGAGAGATAGCGAAGATGGCAACTGCTATCGATGTAATTAAGGAAGAATCGAATAATTCCAGACACAGCCAATAGATACCAGGAAATGCCAGTAGGCTAATCAGGGCAGAGACACTCCTAAGTACTGCGACTGAGTTGCCAAACCACTGCATCCAGAACCTTGCCATCAAATAATATAAAGGCGGATGCTCAGAGTTACCTCTCAAAGCCTTAACTGTATCAGTTAAATCTCTCTCCTGATTAGGAAACTTATATTTATCTAGTACTTTGACACTAATCACACCACTGTCATAAACCTGAGCAATAACTTGCTCTTTGGTATAGCCAGCTATCCTAATTGAACTATAAACCTCATCTCCCCAAAAAAACTTTTTATCAAGGTCAATTAGTCTAAAGAATATACCCAGTATCAGCACTACTACAAAAATATATTTACTCTTATTCACATAAAAGTTTAATTGTTGATTGTTCATTTTTGACCTCTTGCATAAATTTCGACTTTTGCAAGAGGTCTCATATAACTTACTTCTGGTACGATGAACTTAATATACATTCAGTCTTGAGAACAACTAAGCTTGACATCTCAAAAGCAGAACACTGCTCTTGAATACTTGGTAAAGCCAGATTATCGCCTTGTTCTAAATCTGGTAAAATCTCCTTGGCAATAGTTCTCCATTGTTTAAACCAGGGATTTTGTTTGAGATATTCCGGTGAAAATGCTGCACGATCAAGCAAAATAAAATCTACTCCATACATCTGAATAAAGTTTTGCACTTCTGTTAATTCCTGAGCATACTGAGCGTGAATTAAATCAGTTGCCCGCCGCTTAATTTGGTTGTAGTATCCCCAATGATAGGGAATCGCATATTCCCAGCCAACCAAAATAGAACGCTGAGAAAATACTGGTAAGTTATCTACTTCTGGAGATAGGGAAGCAATCAGTATGTCTTGGGGTTGCTGGGCGAAAAATTTATAAAGTGTTGGCATTCCTCCCACTACGTAACCGTAATTAGGGAATTTTTTCAAAGAATGGGGATAAAGTGCAAAGACTATGCCTAACAAACCAGTTAAACCCACTACTAACAACTGTCGTCTCAGTACATGTTTAGTTTGCCCTCTTGCCCATTGAAAAGTTGCATCCACAAGCACAATTATGACTATGGCAGCAGCCAAGGCCGTAATTATTCGCAGACTATGCCCTGTGTAGCGACTGGGAAGATGAAGCCGAAAAATTAGAAGATGAGAAGCAATAAATAGACCAAAAGATGCTAAAAATATCTGAGGTAAAAGCTTGATTTGGTCTGTTAACAGCCTCAGCAAAGGAAAGCGAGAGGGAAACTTTAACAGTATTGGTAACAAAAAAGTGGCAATTAAAATAGTAATTGGCAGGTGTCCTTGAGGTAATAAACCACTGCGCCTACCAATCATGAAAAAATACCAGGGATCATTATTAAAAAAATTACCCCTTCCCTTGCGCCAAAATTCTGGTAAAGCCTTGGCTTGAGTCGCTGAAATCACCGGACCAAACTCAGAGGATTCCAGAGCATAAGGTAACAATATCAACAAAACTACCCCCAGACCAGCAGCACACAATAGATAATCCCTCCGATTCTGGGAAAAACGCAAATGTCCACCTTGCCATTTGACAAGTCGTAACACCAAGATGCCAGCACCGACTAAAGCACATTGAGGATAGAACATCGCTAAAAGAGCGATCGCTAGCATACAAGGGAAGAGACTTCCCCGCAACAAGTAGTAGAAAAAACCCAAAAATAGGGGATACAAAAATGCTCTAGGCGTCGCCGATACTAATTCCGGCTTCATCAACAGACTTTGGTTGAGTAGCATAGAGGCAATAAAACCAGCCGCTGGCACTGGTAAAATCTCTAGACAGACTCCAAAACAGTAAGCAGTGGTGACTAAACTTAGTGCGATCGGCAATAATTTACTTAGTATGATTGGCTCGATACTGACTGCAGCCCATAGCTGATAGAAGCTGGTGTAACCTAGAGGCGCAACCGATTGAAAATAATCAGCAATCAAATCATTGGGGAACAACTGGGGTTGTAGATATCGCGCCATCCAAAACACATGTTGCCGCGCATCATCCTGCACCACGTACTCACTACTAAAAGCTTCCTTAAGCGCCAACATTCCATAAATGGCAGCAAAAGTCAGACTCAAGCTAAACCAAAATATCAGTCGAGGATTACAGGGTTTGGCAGATGGTGCAGTTAAAAATTTATGTGCACGAGCAATGAGCATGGTTGCCAAGGAACTTTTATGATCAAATTTTTGCCATTGACAATCCATTAAACAAGCTAGTGCTCAGGAAGTCTATTGCAGGAGTTCAATATCAAGATACTCACAGCTCTTTAGATACACAAAAATGTGATAACAATAATTCTAGTTTTGACCAATTCCGGCGCGCATGCCCCATCCCCACCCGACAGGGTTGGGTGGGGAGGATTCATACATTCATCTCAGTGACGTACCTACACTTCTCTTCAAGTAAGTGTAGGCTTCTGGCTCCGCAAGGATTCGCTAAGAAAGAGAATTGCTTTATTACTTATTACTTATTACTTCTGCAATTTATTAACTGCTACCATATATTGTCCCAAAAAAGGCAAGCCTCCAATAGCAGGTAGAAGATAGCGCGAGGTACAGAGTAATCCCAATGCCGCAGCTGTTGCCGCCTGGAAATAGGGCTGGTAAAAAACAATCAAGGCAGCATCACGGGTACCAACACCAGCAAAAGTTAGGGGTAATAGCCCAGCTAGAATCGCTAGTGGAGAAAGTGCCAAGTTAGCGAGAAAAGGTGTCCAGGCTTTGAGGGCGAGAATAAATAACCAGATTTGTAATAGATGTAGAAACCAAATAAAAATAGAGGTAAGAGTAATTTTCAATAACTGGGCTTGGTCACGCCAGAAATAATCATGCATTTCACCCCAAGATGTCTGTAGTTTTTCTAATTTAGAACGTAGTTTTTTTGGGGCTATTTTTTTTCCCACTATGAAAAATACCTGGGCAAATTTTCGGGAACTTAATAGCATAATTCCTATTACCAGTCCACTAGCAACAGCGCCAGTCATCACCCAAAACAACCAATCTTTATTAGGATAGAGCATCAAGCCAAAAACACACCACAGTAGCAGTGAGAGTAAATCACAAGCCTTCTCAAACACCACTAGAGATAAAGACAAGGAACCATCTAAATGTCCCCGTTGCTTGATGAAATAGGCTTTGGCAATATCACCCATCTTGGAAGGCAGCACCATATTGAGGACACTGGCGGCGAGAATTAGGCGATTTGCCTCGCCAAATCCTAAAGTTGCACCGCTAGGCATCAACTGTTGCAGCCGCCAAGCAGTAAACATCGTCAGTGGTAATACCATACCTAGGCTAATTGCCATCCACCAGCCGTTGCAGTTTTGAAATACCCCGATTAATCCCTGAAAGTCGATTTTCCAGTAGATCAATGCCAGTATGATTAGGCTGACGACAATAGAGATTAATCGTTTCATTAGACTTCTTACAACAGTACCTGGCGATTATAAATCACTGCTAAACTATCACAACAGTAGAACTGAAAACTTGACAAAGCTTTCTTTAGCTGGCATGATTACATCTGTAAAATTTTTACAAGATTGGTCGTGATCAAATCAACTCTAAGTCATAGGTATTAGCAGTATTAAACCTTTAGGGGATAGGCGATACAGTTCTTGACTCAAATTAGCTTTGCCTTGAGCAAACTCCAACCTTTCAGATGCCTGACCCATGCCAAGTCGTATTTGAGGTAATGGCCGCGCTAAATAATTCAAACGGAAATTTAACTTAACCTCATTCCACCTTACGTACTTAAGATGACGAGAAACCAATAACCTGTATTTTCTTCGGTTATGAACATCCAACCCAAAAAGATACATTTCTATTCAGCAAAGGATATTAATTCACTACCGCAGTTAGCAAATATATCACCCGAAACTCGTTTGGCAATGCAAGCGGTTGCCAAAGTTCTACCCTTTAGAGCCAATAATTACATTGTTGAAGAACTTATTGATTGGGGGAATATACCAGATGATCCGGTTTTTCGTTTAACTTTTGCCCATCCAGAAATGCTCTCACCAAAGGATTTGAATTGTATGATTCAAATCCTGAAAGAAAATGCTCCTGAAAAAGTGCTGCAACAAACAGCAAATCAAATTCGTCTTCGACTCAATCCCCATCCTGGTGGACAAAAACAACACAATGTCCCTTATTTTGAAGGTAAATCTTTACAAGGTGTACAGCACAAATACCAACAGACAGTTTTAATTTTTCCCACAGCAGGTCAACATTGCCATGCCTACTGTACATTTTGCTTTCGTTGGCCACAATTTGTCGGATTAGAAGACCTCAAATTTGCCACGCGCGAATCTGGTTATTTTCAAGATTACCTACAACAACATCGAGAAGTCACTGATATACTACTGACTGGTGGCGATCCGATGACAATGAAAGCGCGACAGCTTGCCTTGTATATCGAGCCTTTGTTAAAGCCAGAATTTGACCACATTCAAAGCATTCGCATTGGCACAAAATCAGTTGCTTATTGGCCCTATCGCTACGTTACTGATCATGATGCTGACCAATTATTGGGTTTATTTGAAAGGGTGGTACAACAGGGTAAGCATTTAGCAATCATGGGTCACTATACACACTGGAGAGAACTAGATACAGCAATCGCCCAGAAAGCAATCCAACGCATTCGAGCAACGGGAGCGCAAATTCGGACCCAAGCTCCAGTCGTCTCCCACATCAATGATGACCCAAGTACCTGGGCTAAAATGTGGCAAATGCAGGTGAGTTTAGGCTGTATTCCCTACTATATGTTTGTAGAACGACAAACCGGAGCTAAAGAGTATTTTGAAATGCCTTTAGTTAAGGTTTGTGAAATTTATCGCCAAGCAATACAAAAAGTATCGGGATTGGGACGAACCGCTCGTGGTCCAGTGATGTCTGCCTTACCAGGGAAGGTACAAGTTCACGGTATTAGCGAAATTCAGGGAGAGAAAGTCTTCGTCGTGTCTTTTTTACAAGCTCGTAACCCTGACTGGTGCAATCGACCTTTCTTTGCTAGTTTCGATACTGAGGCAACCTGGATAGGAGATTTGAAGCCTGCCTTTGGTGAATCGAAGTTTTTCTATGAAAGCCAGCTCGAGGAATTTTTGACGAAGAAAGAAGTTGTGAGGCAATTAACACCAATCAGCTAGTTGGTGTCGCTGCTGTAGCTTGGGCTTAATCTAGACCAAATTTAGTCAGAAAAAGGCTTTCATTGAATACTGGCACTCGGCGCGCTCATTATCTGAGATTTATAGCGCTGGGCGCTGGGAACTCTTAACAGGGAACTCTTAACAGGGAACTCTTAACAGGGAACAGGGAATGGAAAAACTTATCAAACAAAGGTTTTAGCAATTGTTCTTTACCTGAATTTGTCAACATACCAGCGCGCACTGCTATAGTAACTATTGACAAAGTTTGGGGATATCTGTAAATTATAGCTTATCTTGTTTATGGTCTGTATTTTTCCAATACAGACCAGGAAAATTAAAACTGACAATTAAATTCCCAGATTTAGGGCAAGTGTTTATGGGAAAATTTAGCTCGTAGGCACTTACTCTTTAGAAATATCCCGAAAAAAATTAATCAACTTTCCTGTTCAGGAGACTGCTGCAATGTCCGAGGAAAAATCAGGGCCCATTGGACTAGTTGAATTGCCGCAACTGAAGCTATCAGATCCTGATGGCAATGATTTTTATTCGCTACGGAAGTATGAACCGATTATTAGCAAACAAATTTTGCTATCGAGTCTGGAGGCGGGAGGCTTTGAGACTCGATTTATTAATCTCAGAGACGGGGATTACGAAGAAAATTACGGTCGAATTACTTGGAGAGGCATTGAACTGTCTAAGAATTATGTCGGCCTGGATATAAAAGGGGTCGATCCTGCAAGCTGTCAAGTGTGGTGTATTACCGTCAATTTCACGTTGTACCGTGAAATCGCCATTATGCTATTGAAGCACCTCAGTAGTAAAGGTAAACCTGTGGTGGTGGGTGGATCGGACCCAATTGCAGACCCTCAAGTTTACCTCCGCAACGGTGCTGCTGTTGTTGTTGAAGATAAATCAGGAGCTGCCAATTGGCCGCTGTTCAATTATCTCTTAGGAAAAGGTACCAAAGAAGAAATCAGCGGTGTTATCTTAGCTGACGGAACTAAATATCCCAAGCGTAATCCCTCACTGCATCCCGAAGAATGGTCTTTACCCTCTACAGAAGTTGCCAAACAGTGCCTAGGACAACAATATTGGATGGATCCATTCCCTGAGCATTTGTTACCCATTGGTTCCATTTTTCCAGACATCGGTTGCGATCGCAAATGCGATTTTTGCCAAACCCCTACTTACGGCACAGGGTATCGCAGAATGTCCCCGCAAAGGGTAATGCAATGGCTACAAGCCCAATGTGATGCTGGTGCAAAATCTGTAGTCAGTGTTTCCGATCAATTTTTGGGTCGTGTAATTTTTCCTAATGGTAGAGAAGAAATTATCGAAATCATGAAAGGCGTGCGGGAAAAGGATTTAGCAATTCTTTGGCCCAATGGTCTTGAACTTAGAAAGATGACCCTTGGACGGGGAAGAAACTATGAAAGCACAGATTTAACTCCCGATGAAGAATTGATTGAAGCTCTCTATCATTGGAACGGCACAACCGGAACTCTGGCTGCTTACATTCCCGCCGAACGACCTATTTTTGGACGAGAAGCCTATGCGAAGTTAGTTCCTTGGCAACAACATAAACGAATTGTGCGAACCATTGTGCAAGCTGGAATTCCTATGATTAGCTATGGTGTGATTATTGGCTTGCCTGATGATGATGATTATAGTTTGTTGCAGCTAGAGGAAGCGCTCTGGGAAATTTATTATGAAGTCAAAGCAATTAATCCATCTATAATTTTTCAAACTACTCCCTTTGTAATTTCTCCGATCTTGGGAACACCACAGGGAGAAATGATTCGTAAATCTGGTCTGCTCCGTTTCGATGATCCAGCAATTTTTGCGGGATTCTGGACAGCAAGTATTGACACCAAACATCTGAGCTATGAGCAAGTCTCTGATTGGCAGTTTCGTCTAGCTCAAATTGGGGACTCGAAGAACTTGCAATCACCTCAAAGATTCAGACAGTTACCTGTGGAAGCTAAGAATCTAGAACAAGTAGCGGTGGAAGTATAACAAATTTATCTGGGAAAATATAATGACAAATAAAACACCAAATGGTCTGATTGGGCTAGTTGAATTGCCTCAATTGAAACTATCTGACCCCGATGGTAACGACTTCTATTCTTTGCGGAAGTGGGAACCAATTGTTAGCAAACAAATCTTGCTATCGAGTCTGGAAGCAGGAGGCTTTAAAACTCGATTTATTAACCTCAGAGATGGAGATTACGAGGAAAATTACGGACGAATTGCTTGGAAAGGCATTGAACTGACCAAGAACTATGTCGGTGTTGAGATCGAGAGCGTCGATCCTGAAAGCTGTGAAGTATGGTGTATTACCATTAACTTCACCTTATACCGCGAAATAGCAATGATGGTGTTAAAGCACCTAGCAAGTAAGGGCAAGCCAGTGGTTGTGGGTGGTTCCGATCCCTTTGCAGACCCCCAATTATACCTTCGCAATGGTGCTTCAGTAGTTGTTAAGGACAAATCCGGCGCTGCTAATTGGCATTTATTTAATTATCTGTTAGGAAAAGGTTCCAAAGAAGCACTCACTGGTGTGGTCTTAGCTGACGGGACTCAATATCCTAACAGTAAAAAACCATTACATCCCGAAGAGTGGCCCTTACCATCTTTGGATGTTGCCAAACAGTGCTTGGGAACACAATATTGGATGGATCCCTTTCCCGAGCATTTAAAACCCATTGGTTCAATATTTCCAGATATAGGTTGCGATCGCAAATGTGATTTTTGCCAAACCCCTACTTATGGTACGGGGTATCGCAGAATGTCTCCTCAACGGGTGCTGGAGTGGCTGGATATACAGCGTCAAGCAGGAGCAAAATCTGTAGTCAGCGTTTCCGATCAATTCCTGGGGCGGGTGATTTTCCCCGATGGGCGACAAGAAGTGCTCGAAATTATGAAGGGGTTGCGGGAAATGGGTTTAACCGTTCTTTGGCCCAATGGTCTAGAACTGAGAAAGATGACCCTAGGGCGCGGGCGCAACTATGAAAGCACAGATTTGACCCCTGATGAAGAACTAATCGATGCTCTTTATCATTGGGATGGGCAAAAGGGAACTCTCGCTGGTGGTCTTCCTGCCGAGCGTCCTGTATTTGGACGAGAAGCCTATGCCAAGTTACTTCCCTGGCAGCAACACAAACGAATTGTGAAAACTATTGTGCAAGCCGGTATCCCCATGATCGTATATCACATGATCATTGGTCTTCCTGATGATGACGATGAGAGTATGTTACGGCTAGAGGAAGCACTTTGGGAAATCTATGATGAAGTGAAAGCGATTAACCCTTCAATGGTATTTCAAGTCAGTCCCTTTGTGATTTCTCCGATCTTGGGAACGGCACAGGGTGAAATAATTCGTAAATCAGGTCTTCTGCGATTTGATGACCCAGCCATTTTTGCGGGATTCTGGACAGCGAGTGTTGATACCAAACATCTCAGCTACGAGCAAGTCTCTGATTGGCAGTTCCGTCTAGCTGGCGTTGGTGACTCGAAAAACCTGCAAGTTCCTCAAAGGTTCAGAACTTTGCCGGATGAAGCAAAGAATGCTGATAAAACGGCGGTGTCAGTATAGGGACCAAGAAAAAGGATTGCTAATCTGGAAGCCTTTACCAAGACTATAGTTTGCTCGGGTTTTGCCCTTGCCTTGGATGATTTTTTTGAACTGCCATCGGAAGAGTAACAGGAAGTTGGTTCCGGGCTGAGTAGAGAAATCCTAGGGCATCAAAAACGGGAGCATGTCACCTTTGTAAGCCCTCACCCTAAATCCCTCTGGCAAGCCTGGGAGAGGGAAGTTGAAGGTTTGCTCCCCTTCTCCCAATGTTGGTAGAAGGGGCTGGGGGATGTTAGCGAAGCGGCACGAAGTGCGGGCAAAGGATTGAGCTGTAAACCTGACATGCTCCCTCAAAAACACCATTTATCGGGAAACTAGAATGACAATTACACACGAGAATAACTCGACCATTGGATTAGTTGAATTGCCCCAGTTAAAGCTATCTGACCCTGATGACAACGACTATTATTCTCTGCGGAAGTATGAACCAATTATTAGCAAGCAAGTTTTAATATCGCATCTCCAAGCAGGAGGATTTAAGACTAAATTTATTAATCTTCGAGATGGGGATTACACAGAAAATTACGGAAAAAAAATTTGGAGAGGCATTGAACTAACCAAGAACTATATTGGCCTTCAGATCGAGAGCATCGATCCCGAAAGCTGTGAAATTTGGTGCATTACAGTTAACTTTACGTTATATCGTGAAATAGCAATGATGCTGTTGAAGCACCTGGCTAGCACAGGCAAGCCAGTAGTTGTTGGTGGTTCCGATGCCTTTGCCGAGCCTCAAGCTTATCTCCGCAACGGAGCGACAGTAGTTGTTAAGGACAAATCTGGCGCTGCTAACTGGTCGCTATTTAATTATCTGTTAGGAAAAGGCCCTAAAGAAGCTCTAACTGGTGTTGTTTTCGCTGACGGGACTCAATATCCTAAACAAAAAACTCCACTCGATCCCGAAGAATGGCCCTTACCATCAGTAGAACTTGCTAAACAATGCCTAGGAAAACAATCCTTTTGCTATTTCTCCCATATTGGGAACGCCACAGAGCGAAATTATACGCAAATCGGGTTTGATTAGGTTTGATGACCCTACTATTTGGGGGGGATTATGGACGGCGAGTAGTGACACCAAACATCTCACCTACGAGCAAGTCTCTGATTGGCAGTTCCGCCTCGCTAGCGTTGGTGACTCGAAAAACCTGCAAGTTCCTCAACGGTTTAGAACTTTGCCGAATGAAGCCAAGAATGCTGAAAAAGCGGCAGTGGGTATATAGCAGTAGTCCAAGTTTTAAGGTTTGCCCTGGTTTTAAGAGGGTTTCAAAAAGTTGTTAAAATCTACCCAGAACTAATTCTTACTAGTTTTGGGTAGATTCTCTCTAGTTTTATTTTTGGTTAGGTCTATTACTCTAGAACTAGCTACCGGCTAAGATCAGTTAGGCGATCGAGTAATTTTGTGCGTTCTATACAACGATTTGCACCCAACGTTCTCCAATTTACTTTGCCGAAAGAATCTAGTTTGTTCAAGGTCCCCTATGACCCAATCCTTTAATTTAGAGCGAGTTACTTTCTATGGGCGCTCCCTATCAGAGTATAAGCAAATGTTCCTCTTGGATTTCTCAGACTGGGTAGGTAAGTCAATCCTCGATTGTCCCGGTGGTCCAGCTTCTTTTAGCAGAGAAGCAAGACAAATGGGTATTGAGGTTTGTGCCGTCGATCCTCAGTATGTTAATAATCCTGACAAACTTCTAGAAATTGGAAGCCAGGATATTGGCTATGTGATCTCGAAAATTGCCCAAACCAGCGAGCAGAGAAAATGGGATTATTACCAGAACCTTGAGCATCTTAAAAACAGACAGTTAGAGATTCTTCATTCCTTTATTGAAGACTACAGGAACCATTGGCAGTCCCAATCTTATTATATTGCTGCCTCCCTTCCCTATTTGCCTTTCGAGGATAATACTTTTGAGCTGGCAACCAGTGGGCATTTACTCTTTAGTTTCCAAGCCCACTTCCCCAAAACTTTTACAATTGACTCACTTCTAGAACTAGCTCGCGTTGCTCGTGAAGTTCGGGTATTTCCCTTACGGGCTAATGAACAAGATAGAAGTAAACCCTTTGCCTATTTTGAAGAAATTAGGGCATCCTTACATCAGCAAGGTTTAACTGTTGAGGTGAAACCATCAGCGTTTGAATTTCAAGTGGGGGCAAATGAAGTGATGATCGTCAAAAGAATTTAAAATTAATTAGATTGGATATTTATTTAAAAATGAAACAGAAATTCACAGAGACAGACGTAGAAACTTATTATGATACAGTTGAAACTAAATATCAAATTCCCTGGAATCCCGATGGCAGTAAGCACTGGGGATATTTTGAAGACTTAAATGCTCCTAACGATGAACAGGTATTGATAGCAGCATGCG
The DNA here is from genome assembly GCA_010692645.1 of Symploca sp. SIO2E9. Lineage (GTDB taxonomy): Bacteria > Cyanobacteriota > Cyanobacteriia > Cyanobacteriales > Coleofasciculaceae > SIO3C6. Next base: position 1,639 of record JAAHGS010000026.1, on the reverse strand, counting down.
ATCGCTTAAATCAATATATGCTTAGTCAAAGCAATATTGATGCAGATGCTCGTACTCTTGATGTTGGCTGCGGTAACGGTAATACAGCAATTTACATCGCTCAAGAAACCAATTGCGCAGTTGTGGGAGTTGATATCAGCAACAATCATATCCAATCTGCTCAAACTAAAGCTCAAGATTTTCCCAATTTACGCCTTGATTTTAATCAAGGATCGGCAACTAATCTACCCTTTGAGGATGAATCTTTTAGTCATGTTTGGAGTCAAGGGACTCTCCTTCACATCAGTCAACGTGAAGTGGCTTTACAAGAAATTTATCGCGTTCTCAAGCCTGGTGGCATATTTGTGTTTGGCGACTTAGTGGTAAAGGTTCCCCAAATCAGTGAAGAAACATCACAATACGTCTATCAAAGACTTCATGTGACTGAGTTATTTAGTCCTCAACTATATCAAACTGCCCTGAGTCAGATTGGTTTTGAAATTTTCCAAACTCAGGACTTGAGTTGGCATATGAAAAAGACCTATGATATTCAAATCAAACGAGTTAAAGATTCAGACCCACAGAGGAGTCTAGCTTATCAGAAAACTAGTGATGCTGTAGTTGCGGGGGAAATTGGCTGGTGGCTTTATGGTTGTAAAAAGCTGTAGATTTGAATCTGTTTCTGTGCTTATGTCTACAGCTAATTCACATTATTCTCTATTGCATTTTATTCAGTTAAAATTTGTCAAAATGATTCAACAAGAAGACGTTGTAGTTATTCTCAAAGACGCGGAAACTTTAAAATATAATCGCAAGGATTATCTCAATTTTCATCAGGATCTTTCATCAAAAGACCGAGAAATTACGATTCTATATAAAAACGAACCAGTTTTTGAGCTTGTCGTTCCCAAAGGTGTTTTTAATCCCTACGGTGGAATTGCGGCTCAAGCTTTTATGAGTGGTGTTTTGAGTGGTCTTGTTGAAGTCCAAGGAAAGCGGGTGCTAGACCTAGGATGCGGTTCGGGAGTAATTGGCTTTTGCTGTATTCTTAAACAGAGTCAAAAGGTTTTATTTTCCGATCTTCATCCCAACGTAATTGAGATTAAAAATCATCCACTGATTCGAGAGCAAGATGAGGTGAAGGTGCAGGATTTATGTGCAGAAGAAGCTGATCAAACTTACGATACCGTCTTTCTACCTTTTCCCAGCCGTTCAATCGAGCGCCCCATCGATCCTGAATCTTACGAAATGGGAATTCTAAGGAATGACGATCTTGTATTTAGAGCTATTGCTCAAGTGGGAAAAGTATTAACACCTTCAGGAGAATTTGTCTTTTTCTACCGTGTTTTCAATGACCAATTTCCCTTATATCTTGAGGTGATGTCCAATTTAGCTAAATACTTCGATTTGACTACGATGAAATTACTTTGGTATGTGGGAGAGGGAAAAGGACACGGCTTATTATTGTCTGTCCAAAAATATGCCTGATTTTATGGGGAGATGGGGGGATGGGGAGAGGGGGAGATGGGGAGATGGGGGGATGGGGAGATGGGGAGATGGGGCGAGGGGTTTGATAAACTATTTGTTCTCTCCCCACTACTTTCGTTAAACTTCACCGTTATCTGAATCATCAGAGTCGACGAACAAGCACAGTAATGCA